>DATEFT010000713.1:0-8561 GCA_035280505.1 Blastocatellia bacterium
GACTGCCGCCGGCCGGCACGATGAAGCCTACTCCCTGATGCAACGCGCCCTGGCTGAAGGAACGCAAGACGCCCGCCTCTTCTTCCACGCCGCGGTCATCTCCGCTAAATCGAACCATCCCGGCGAGGCCCGCCGGTATGGTCAGCAGGCGCGTAAACTTCAAGACCTATTATTGCCGAGTGAAAAAACAGAGCTCCGCCGAATGAAGATCTAACTAACAGGAGCCATTACCCCTCAAACAGCGACCTCATCGCAGCCGCCGCCATCCCTCCCGGCGGTGACGCTACAGGTGTGTGCGGCGCGGCGGCGATGAATCAACGACCCGGGCAACCGGGTGGGAACTTGAACCTTTCGGAGGTAGTCAGTTATGAAGAGAATGGTACAACAATGGCGGCGCGGCGCGATGCTCGCGCTCGTCGCGATCCTGGGCCTGACGCCGGCCCTGCCGAGCGCGGCCCTGGCCTCGAGCCACATGGATGCGCCCCTGATCACTCGTGATCCGTCGGCCAACACGACCGACGTCTATGCTTTCGTCAGCGACACCTACGGGGCCAAATCGCTGGTCCTCGGGCTCAGCGTCTACCCGCATGAGAATCCCGGGGTGGGCCCCAATAAATACAACTTCGACGACAACGTCCGCTATGAGCTGCATGTCGCGCTGGGCGGCGACGTCGCCGCCGGACGCCCGACCATCACCTATCGTTTCGATTTCAAGACCAAATTCAAAAACAAACGGACGATCCTTCAATCGTATCTGGGGGTGATCAACAACGTCAACGACGCGTCCCAGAACCTCACACAAACCTACACCGTCACCAAGATCGATCGGCGCTACGGCCACACCACCGTGCTCGGCACCGGAATCGTGCCGCCCAACAACCAGGGCAATGCGACTCCCTTCTACAACCGGAACAACAACGGCGAGAACCCGGCGCGCCTGGGCGTGGCCAACGCCGACGATCTCGACAAATATACCAAGCAGTCGATCTTCACCTTCCCGAGCGGCTACACCGCGTTCGCCGGTCAGCGCGACGACGGCTTCTACGCCGACGTCCAGTCGATCTTCGACCTGCTCAAGCTCCGCAATCCGGGCAAAGATTCGCAGGGCGGCTTCAACGTCCACATGATGGCGCTCAGCGTTCCCCTCAACGAACTGGGCGGTGATCAACAGGCCGTCGGGGTCTATGCCACGACCAGCCGGCTGGTCGTGGACCTCAACGGCTCCGGCGGACTGCCGACGCTGAAACCGATCTACGTGCAGGTCGCGCGTCAGGGCAACCCGCTCTTTAACGAAGGGCTGGTGGCGTTGGCCGACAAGGATCTGTACAGCAGCTCGACCCCGGTCGTCGACAAGCTGCTCTTCCGCAAGTATGCGGAGAACCCGGAACTCGCGAGCCTGATCAACCTCTTGATCGGCGGCGGCCAGCAATTGGCCATCGATCGCGGGCGGACGGACATCGCGGCCATCTATATTCCCGATCTGATCAAGGTCGATCTCTCGACGGACTGCGTGCGGCTCGCGGGCAACGGCCCCAGCGATCCGAACAATCCGGATGATCCGGGCTTCTCGCGGCTGGGCATCTTCGGCGGCGATATCCTGGAGAGCCGCGCCGGCGGCCATCCGTTCCGTCTGCCGAGCCAGTTCCTCGGCCTGGGCGGCGGGAAATTCTTCGTCCCCGGAGGCTGGCCCAACGGGCGCCGTTTCGGCGACGATCCCGTCGACATCGCCATCATCGCGCTCTTGAGCGATCTGCGAAATCCGGCCAATCTGAAGATCAACGATCCATTCAAAGGCAACTATGACGGCGTGACCGGCAACGAGTTGGGCTTCAACAAAGTCTTCCCGTACGAGTCCACTCCGCAGAACGGCCGCAATATCCTCTTCCCGTAGAAACAGCCGATCGTTTCCGCGGTTGGAAGAGATGAAAGACGCGAACGCCCGAACACCTCACCGGGTTTCGCGTCTTTCGCAACTCAAGTACACTGTCGACCATGAATCCGACCAGAATCCATCACTTGATCGCGAGTCTCGGACTGGCGCTGGGGCTCTGCCTGCTGGCCACGGTCTCGGTTTTCGCCCACGATCCGGGTTTGAGTCTTCTGGAATTGAAGATCGATGAAGGAAGTTTAACGGCCCAGATCACCTTCGCCCGCCAGGAGCTGGCCACGCTGGTCCCGCTGGACTCCGATCGCGACGGGACGATCACCCAGGCCGAACTCGACGCCGCCCGGCCGCAATTGGAGACGCTCGCCCGCGAAGCGCTGATCATCGAGCTGGACGGGAGACCCCTGGCGCCGGCCGAGACCTCCGCCTCGCTCGGAGAGACGGATGCGATTCATCTCAACCTGAAATTTCCGGCCGCCATCGGCGAACGGCTGAAGCTCTCCAGCCCTCTCATCGCCCGGCTGGCCCGCGGACATCGGCAATTCCTGACGATCCGGAATGAGGGCGGAGACGCCGTCAGCCAGGTCCTGCTCGACGCGAACAATCAGAGCTTCGAGATCGCCCGCTCCGCGCTCACCGCCCGGGGCACCCAGATCTTCGGACGGTTCCTCCAACTCGGCGTCGAACATATTCTCCTGGGTTTCGATCATCTGGCCTTCCTCTGCGCCCTGTTGATCGCGGGCAGCACTTTCCGCGAGGCCGCCAAGATCATCACCTCGTTCACCGCCGCGCACTCAATCACGCTGGCCGTCGCGACTCTCGACCTGGTTAGAATTCCCTCGAACATCGTCGAACCGATGATCGCGGTCTCGATCATCTATGTCAGCCTGGAGAACATCTTTCGCCGCAACCGCCAAGGGCGCTGGTTGTTGACCTTCGCCTTCGGCCTGATCCACGGCTTCGGCTTCGCCTATGTCCTGCGCGAACTCGGCGTCGGAACGCAGGGCGGCGGGGTGGCGCTGCCGCTGGTCTCGTTCAACCTGGGAGTCGAACTCGGTCAGTTGGCGATCGCCGCTTTGGTCTTACCTCTGATCTGGAAACTCCATCAGCGTTCAACCTTCGCCACCCGTTACGTTCCGGTTGGTTCGGCCCTGATCGCGCTGGCCGGCGGCTACTGGCTGGTCCAAAGAACTCTGCTGTCAAACTGACCTGAGACAGAATCGCGAAAGACGCGAAAGACACAAAACCGGCCAATTTTCGCGTCTTTCGCGGTTTAGAACAAAAAACCGGGGATTTAGCCGATCAACTGGCCGGTCAGCGCATTCAGCATCTGGCCGGAGAGCGAGTCTTCGACGGCGAAGAGATCGGTGAAGGGAGTATCGAACTGAGCGCCCCACAGCGAGAGACCCTCCTGGACGCTGAGCAACTGGGTGGTGATCCGGAGGATCTTGCCCGATTGCTGAAGGCTGCCGCTCAAAACGGCCTCGACCTTCAATTCGCTGCCGACCGCGACCGGGTCCTGCTCCGGGTTGGTGTACTTGCGGACCGCGCTGGTCGGGCGAATGATCAACTTGCGGAGGCCGCTCAGTCTGGTGATCACGGCATCGGCCAGCCGCAACCCCAGCGCCCCGTCGCATTCGCCCGCATTCAACGGTTGGAAAGGCAGCACCGCCATCGAGCGGATGAGTCCGCGGGGCGGCTCCCCCGGAGTCTCGGCGGCGGCGGCCTCCGCCTCCCGCCAGCACTCCTGGACTCCCGCGGTGAACCGGTATCCGCGCCGCGGCACCGTCTCGATCAGGTTGTTCTCGCCGAGCGCTTGCCGCAGGGTCGAGATGTTTCGGGCCAGATTTCCTTCCTCGACAAAACTGGCCGGCCAGACCGCCGTGATCAACTCCTCCTTGGTCAGCACCCGCCCGTGGTTCCCGACCAGAATCAGGAGAATCTCCAGGGCTTTAGGCGTCAGTTGGACGACCTCGCCATCCCGGGTCAAAAGCCGGTCGGCGACATCCAATCGGAAATTGGCAAATTCGTAAAAATGGCCGGCTGAGCGATTCGTCGGAGCTGCAATCTTTCCCATCTCTTGCTGAACTTTCACCAACCTCATACCAAACCTTCACCGCATTCCTTCATAAATCTTTCTGAGGTCTCTCAAGACTTTCCAGCCGCTCTTCACGTATTACTCCCGAAGCACTGTCGAGGTTGAAAATTGAAGGGACGACCAGGGGTCTTGGCACCGAACGGATGCGTGCTGTTCGGGCCTGAGGTGACGTGGGCGATATTACCTCCAAATAATCGGTGAGGGCAATATCTTTGCACTCCTCATTGTCGCCAGCCCTCTGGAAAAAGCCGGCTGCTCTTCAACCGCCTCCGCAGTCAATGGCGATCATTGCTGGGATGTATCGGGCCTTGATTTCAGAATAATTTCTACACAGATCCCCAAGTCCATCTCTCAAGTGACAACCAACACCGACACGGATAATTCAGGAGGCACCAAATGAACAATTTCGATCCATCGGAACCATCCATCATCAACTTCACGGGGATTGATCAAGAACTGACGATTGAAGACATAGCGCAGAACCAGTTGGAAGAGAGCTCCGGGGAGGACGCCCAGATTCCGGCACCGGCACCGATCCCCGCTCCGGGTCCGATCGCGCCGAGCCTCCCGAAACGAGCGATCAGCGGCCGGTATCGATACTCGGGAAATGTGTGGCAACTTGAATTGAGGATCGATGTGGATGGCAAACGGCCGATGAAGCGCGTCAGCGGCGACTTCTTCCAGGTCAGCGGCGCCACCGTCATCTACTTCGGTTCGTTCGTGGTCAATGCGCCGTCGATCTCGGTGACCTCGTCGACGGTCACGATCGAGGGCGTCATCAACGCCACCTTCAACGCGGCGTACCCCAAGATCCGGGTGACCGTGCCGCGCGTCTCGATCGCGCAACCGCCGGCCCCGGCGACGCTGCGGTTCTTCTCGCAGACCAATCAGCCCGGCGCCGTCTACACCTGCGCGTTCGAGTCGGTCTACTTCCGCACGGTCCAGTATGAACAGGACTTCGTAGCCGACGTCACGAAACCGGTCTTCACGAGCTACAACACCGGCGCGCTGCCCTCGGGCGGCCCGGCGCGCGTGCTCTCGGTGGCCGGCGCCTACGCCGAAGCCGGCATTGAGCTGCAGACCGCGGGGGTCTGGAACGAGGTCCCGACCGCCGACGACGGCGTCAACGGCAGTTGGAGCAACGCCGAGTTGCATGCCTCGATGATCCAACGCTTCAGCCTCTGGAAAGACGCTCCGCAATGGAAGGTCTGGCTGCTGGCCGCGCAAAAGCACGACCAGGGACCGGGGCTCTATGGAATCATGTTCGACCAGGCCGGCAAACAGCGCCAGGGCTGCGCGACGTTCCACCAGGGCCTCGGCGGCAACACCGCGGATAAACTGCGCCTGCAGCTCTACACCTATGTCCACGAGCTGGGCCACTGCTTCAACCTGCTCCACTCCTGGCAGAAGTCCTTCGCCGTGCCGCCGGTTCCGAACCGGCCCGCCGCGCTGTCGTTCATGAACTACCCCTGGAACTATCCCAACGGCGGAAGCAACGCCTTCTGGAGCGCCTTCCCGTTCCAGTTCGACGACCAGGAAGTAATTCATCTCCGTCATGCTTTCCGCAACAATATCATCATGGGCGCGAACAACTTCGCGGTCGGCGCCGGATTGCAGGAGACCCAGGCTCTCAACGACCCGGTCATCGACAACTCCAGGCTCCAGCTCGAGATCAGCTCACGCCGCAGCTTCGCGTGCGGCGAGCCGGTCGTCGTCGAACTCAAACTTTCGACGTCCGACCCGAGAGGCAAAGAGGTGCACACGCATCTGCATCCGAACACGGGCCTCGTCCAGATCGGGATTCGCAAACCCAGCGGCCAGGTGGTCGCCTATGAACCGCTGATCGAGCACTGCGTGGCGGCCGGCTCCAGCCTCCTGGACAAGAATCGCTCGAACGTCGAAGACAGCGCCTACATCGGTTACGGCAAGGGCGGATTCTATTTCGATCAGGCCGGCAACTACCAGATTCGCGCGGTCTACTACGCGATCGATGGCTCGCAGGTCATGTCGAATGTCCTCAACCTCCGGGTGCGGTATCCGGTGACGGCCGCCGAGGAGGAGCTGGCGGACCTCTTCTACGGCGAAGAACAGGGCACGCTGCTCTACCTGCTCGGTTCCGACGCCGAATCGCTCTCGAGAGGCAATGACGCGTTCGAGACGGTGATCGATAAGTACGGCAAGAACCCGATGTCCACCTATGCGCGCCTGGTTCGAGGCATGAACCTCGGCCGCGAGTTCAAGACCATCAACAGCGGGGGCGACCGGGAGATTTCGGTCCGTTCCGCGCAGGCCGACGAGAGCGTTAAACTGCTCGCCGCCGTGGTCGATACCGACGAGGGCGAGAGCGGCTTGGATCCGATCAGCCATGAAATGGTGGTCACGCAACTGGCCCGGGTCCAGCGCGAGCATGGCGATGAGAAAGGCGCCGCCGCGACCATGAAGCGGATCCGCAAGGCCCGGGGCGCCGGACAATAAAGAAGAAGTCTGGAAAAGTCGGGAGACCAACCACCAACCCATGTCTCCGGTCGAAACTGGATCTACCAGACTTCTCCAGACTTCTCCAGACTATGATGTTGGCCGTGATCCTGAAGGGACCCTCGGAACCACCGGCGCCCGGCGCCCTGGTTCACCTCACCATCGAAGTGCGAAATCTCACCGATCGTCCGCTGTGGATGGTCGGCGTGCTGGACGGATCGGAAGAAGGGCTCCGTTATCCGCACTATCGACCCGGCCTGACCAGCCCGACGGTCGAACCGTCATGGCTGCGGCCCGAACCGATGCCGCTCTCCGACATGGTGGCGCCGCTCCGCCTGCAGGATTTTTGCCACCTGCAGCCGGGAGAGGGATTCGATCCGACCGTCCCGCGGGACGGCGCGGCCTATCAGCCCTTGAAGACCTTCGCCTCTTTTCGCCCGCCCGCTCCGGGCCGCTATGAGTTTCGATTGACGCTCTCCACCGACAGCGATCAGGATGAAGAGTGGTTGGGGATCGTCGGTTACCCCGGACAGGACGAGGTCTTGAAGCGATTGGCCCAGGTTCCACGGCTGCACCTGGAATCCAACACCGCCATCATCGAAGTTCGTTGACTCACCTACCAGCCTACCATCGAACGTCATCGGCCGGTTCAGCTCCGGCCGCTTCCGGTCCCGATCCCGCACCTCAATCCGGACTTTCACCTGCCAGACGGATCTCCATGACAGTACCTCGCAATAACAATTAGGTAACTATTAACCTAACCTATCCTGCACAGTAATTACCAAATTAAATAATAATGATAAAAATGTCCGACCAATTATTTGTGATAGGATGAACCACTTCAACAAATTCGAGTAACGCCTGACTATCTGGGTTATTTTTTAATAACAGCAATCTTCTTCACGACGCATTAAACGAAATTTACTGCATCGCGCGGGCGCAAGCGCATCGCGACGACAAGCACGGATAGACCAGCTATAAGGAGGGACAAAGGTGTCAAAAACTATCTTGGGCAGAAATACCATGCTCTTGGCGATCGGCCTGATGGCGGTACTCGGAACGATCTGGGTCCTCAAACCCGTCCAGGCGCAGCTAACTCCGGAGTATACCTGGGGTAACGTGGTCATCAACGGTGGAGGCTACGTTCCCGGGATCGTCTTCAACACGAAAGAACCGAACTTGATCTATGCGCGCACGGATATCGGCGGCGCGTATCGATGGGACGAGAGCACGCAGAGCTGGATCCCGTTGATGGACTTCATCAGCCGCAACGATTGGAACCTGACGGGCGTCGACACGTTGGCCACCGATCCGGTCGAACCGAATCGGCTCTACATTCAGGGCGGGACCTACACCAACGAATGGACCAGCCAGAACGGCGCCATCTATCGGTCGACCGACCGGGGCAACACCTTCCTCCGAACGGATCTGCCGTTCAAAGCCGGAGGCAACATGCCCGGCCGCTCGATGGGCGAGCGCCTGGCCATCGACCCCAATCGGAACAGCATCCTCTATCTGGGCGCCCGCAGCGGCAACGGTCTCTGGAGAAGCCTGGACTACGGAGCGACCTGGTCGAAGGTGACCAGTTTCCCCAACCCGGGCAACTACGTCGAGAATCCCGGCAACTCTTACACCTCCGATAACCAGGGAGTGGTCTGGGTCACGTTCGATCCGCGGACCGGAACTCCCGGCAACGCGACCCAGGCCATCTACGTCGGCGTCGCGGACAAGGCCACCAGCGTCTATCGCAGCATCGACGGCGGCGCCACCTGGGCGGCGGTCCCCGGTCAACCGACCGGTTTCCTGCCCCATCATGGCGTTCTGGCCTCGACCGGCATGCTCTACATCAGCTACAGCGACGGCGGCGGGCCCTACGACGGCGGCAAGGGTGATCTCTGGAGATACGACACGTCGAACGCCACCTGGACCAACATCAGCCCGGTACCGTCCAGCAGCGGCGACAACTATTTCGGGTACGGCGGCCTCTCGGTCGACCAGCAACGCCCCACGACCCTGATGGTCGCGGCGTTGAACTCCTGGTACCCGGACACCATCTTCTTCCGCAGCCTGGACGGCGGCGCCACCTGGACCCGAATCTGGGAC
>DATEFT010000714.1:0-14652 GCA_035280505.1 Blastocatellia bacterium
CTGCAGGAACGCGGCCAGCTCTTCATCACGCCGGGCACGCAGGTCTATGAAGGGATGATCACGGGCGAGAACTCGCGGGACGTGGACCTGGACGTCAATATCGTTCGCGAGAAGAAATTGACCAACATGCGGGCCTCCACCGCCGACGAGGCGCTGCGGCTGGTGCCGGTGCGCGAGCTGACGCTGGAGAACGCGATCGAATATATCGCCGACGACGAACTGGTCGAGGTGACTCCGAAATCGATCCGCATGCGCAAGAAGGTGCTGCCGGCCAACCAGCGGCCGAAGGCCAAGAAATCGGCCGAGTGAGCGGCACTCCGACCCTTTAAACCGCGAAACCCGCGGAAGCCGCGAAAATTGACCGTTTTCGCGGCTTCCACGGGTTTCGCGGTCTATCCTTTTTTGCCTACTCCATCTGGTAGTTGGGAGCCTCTTTCGTGATGATCACATCGTGGACATGAGACTCTTTGAGGCTCGCGGCCGTGATCTTCATGAAGCGCCCCTTCTGCTGCAGATCGCGAACGTTGCGGCAGCCGGTATAGCCCATGCCCGCCCGGAGCCCGCCGACCAGTTGCGCGATCAGCCCGGCCAGCGAGCCGCGATAGGTGACGCGGCCTTCGATCCCTTCGGGCACCAGCTTGCTCTCGATCTCTTCCGACTCCTGGCTGTATCGATCCTTGCTGCCCTGCCTCATCGCCGCCAGGCTGCCCATGCCGCGATAGGACTTAAAGTTTCGCCCTTGATAGAGAATGATCTCTCCCGGAGCCTCGTCGGCGCCCGCGAAGAGAGATCCGATCATGACGCAATCGGCGCCGGCCGCGATCGCCTTGGTGACGTCGCCGGAATATTTGATGCCGCCGTCGGCGATAATCGGAACGCCGGAACCACGCGCTTCCTGAGCGCACGCCACGATGGCGGTGATCTGCGGAACCCCGGCGCCGCTGACGATGCGGGTGGTGCAGATGCTGCCGGGGCCGATCCCGACCTTGACGGCATCGGCGCCCGCCTGAATCAAGGCCCGGGTCCCCTCGGCCGTGCCGACGTTGCCGGCGATCAATTGCACCTCCGGAAACCGCCGCTTGATCTGGGTCACCGCCTCGATCACGCGCGAGGTGTGACCGTGCGCCGTGTCGACCGCCAGCACGTCGACCCGCGCCTTGACCAGCTCCGCCGCCCGTTCCAGATAATCGCCGGTGGCGCCGATGGCCGCCGCCGCCCTCAGGCGCCCGATCACGTCCTTCGAGGCGTTCGGATATTTGATGGCCTTCTGGATATCCTTGACGGTGATCAGGCCTTTGAGGTGGTAGTTCTCATCGACCACCAGCAGTTTCTCCACGCGATGCTTCTGCAGGATGCCCTCGGCCTCGCGGAGCGTGGTGCCGACCGAAACGGTGATCAGATTGTCCTTGGTCATGACCTCCGCGACCGCCAGCTCGTGCCGCGTTTCGAACCGAAGATCGCGGTTGGTCAAAATCCCGACCAGCTTGCCGCTGCCCTCGGTAATGGGCACTCCGGAGATCTTGTACCTCTTCATCAGCTCCAGCGCCTCGCGGATCTTGCGGTCCGGCGTCATGGTCACCGGGTCGACGATCATGCCCGATTCCGATCGTTTGACCTTGTCGACCTCGTCACGCTGCACCTCGATCGGGAGGTTCTTGTGGATCACCCCGACGCCGCCCTGCTGGGCGATGGCGATGGCCATCGGCGCTTCGGTGACGGTGTCCATGGCCGCGCTGAGGATGGGAATATTCAACTGGATCTCACGCGTCAGGCGCGTAGTCGTGTCGGTCTCCGTCGGCAATACATCCGAATAGGCGGGGATCAACAGGACGTCGTCGAAAGTCAAAGCTTCAATCAGATTTTCATGCATCATAGCGGTCCACCATAAACCGAAGGCCGCGCGAATTGGTATCGCGCGGCCGGAATTAACCTCACCAACTTGGTCCAGAACCAGGCGCTCCGGTAGGACAGCGCCCGGTCCGTCTACATACGGCTAATAGAGCAACTGGATCAATCGATAAACTGTTGATAGTTATCTTTAGAGATCGTGACATTCCTGATGATGACGCTTCTGGTATTCGGCAGCAACTTGGTGTAGTTGATCTGATGACCATTGATAATCATCCGCACCGCCGGGAAATTCCCCATGCTCAAAACGAATTTGTCGTTGGCATTGAATTCACGCACGTTGCCAGGCTGCAGAATCGTCTCTTCCGGACGCGCCTCGTCCGTCGCCACTCTCACCCAACATTCGTCACTGCCCGCCGTCAATTGCAGCTTCATCGCCCCGACATTTAAATCCGAAGTCGAGAGATTCGAAGCCACCTCGCTCACCGGACTCGACGCCGGACTGGCAGTGGGCAACGGCGTCGGAGTCGGCAGATCCACCGGCAGATTCACCTTCGTCACCGGCGGCGCCTGCGCGCCGTTAAAATACTCGTAGGCCAAATAGGTGCCGGCCGCCAGGATGATCAAGGCCAGCAAACTGAACAGGAGCCCGTTGCCCGAGGTCGGCTTCGGCTCCAGATCTTCCACGCCGAAATAGTATCTGCGCTGCGGTTCCCCCCCCATCTCCTCCAGTTGTTCTTCGTATAACTTAACTGCTTGTTCTTCATCAAATCCGACCTGTTTCGCAAATTTGCGCACGAACGCGCGATTGAAGACACCGCCCGGCAAGACATCGTAGGAATCGTTCTCAATGGCCTGCAGAAAACGAACCCCGATGTGTGTGGCGCTGGCAATATCGGTCAGAGCGACTCCCCGCTCTTCCCTGGCTCTTTTCAATTCCTGGCCCAATGATGGCATCTTTAGCTATCCTGTTTTAGCTACCCTAACTGCCCAGTGAATTAGTATAAGACATACTAGTGATGAAGGTTCTACAGCATAGACTACGCTCGTATCTTATGTAAATCAGGGATTTCTGTCAATTTTAGCGATAATTAGTTTTCAGTTTTCAACTCCGGTTTTAGTTAGATTACCTTTATCGGCCGCTGAAGCCGCCAGGATAGTCCATTTTAACGGGAATTCGTCTCTACCCGCCCGCTCCTATTTGTGATCAGGTCCGATTAAACTCTTCCGATCGACTCAGGATGCCAATTGCGCGATCAATCCCTGCGGATCGTTCACCGGAAGTTGGCAGTGGAAATTATGGCAGACGTAGGCAGTCGCCCGGCCGCCGACCTGCTGGCGGTTTTCGAGCAATTTGATCCGGCCTGCGGCCTGGTCGTCACCGGGGACGGCCAGCGCGACGACTCGATTCGGGAGATAACGGTTGAAGACGGCGTCGATCAGGGCCCGGGTCTCGGGAGCCTCGGGGTGGCCGATGATCGCGATCTCGTGAGGCGCGGCCAGCGCCAGGTCCAGGGCCGAGAGGAGATGCCCGAAGGCGCTGGGCATGCGGGTCATGGCCGTCCTCATCAGTTTGAAGAGGACCTCGGCGCTCTCTCGATAGCGCGCTTCGCCGGTGAACAGTGACAGCCGGATCAAGACCTGGGCCGCGACCGAATTCCCGGCGGGAACGGCATTGTCGAAAAAATCCTTGGCCCGCGTGATCAACTGCTCGTGATCTTCGCTGGTGAAGAAGAAGCCGCCGCGTTCCGCGTCCCAAAACTGGTCCAGCATGATGCCGGTCAGCCGATCGGCCTCCGCAAACCAGCGCCGGTCGAAGGTCGCCTCGTAGAGCGCCAGCAGGCCGTCGATCAGATAGGAGTAATCTTCCAGGTAGGCATTGAGCTTGCTCTGGCCGTCGCGATGGGTCCGCAGCAGGCGGCCCTCGCGCTGGAGATGGGTCAGCAGAAACTCGGCGTTCTTGACCGCGGTCTCCAGGTAGTCGGGGCGGTCGAGCGCGCGCGCCGCTTCGGCGAAGCTCCGCAGCATCAGTCCGTTCCAGGCCGTCAGCATCTTCTCGTCGCGGCCGGGCTTGATCCGTTTCTCGCGCGCCTCGAAGAGGATGCGCCGCCCGCGCTCCAGGGCCTCCGCCAGGCGCGCGGGTTCCACTTTCATCAACTTCGCGATCACCTCCGGCTCGTCGTCGACGTGGAGAATGCTGTGGCCCTCGAAGTTACCCATCGCCGAGACATCGTAGTAGCGGCCGAAGAGCCGGGCATCCTCGGCCCCGAGCAGCGCCTCGAGCTCCTGCGGCGTCCAGACGAAGAATTTGCCCTCCTCGCCCTCGCTGTCGGCATCCTGGGTGGAATAGAATCCGCCGCTGGGATCGGTCATCTCCCGCCGCACGTAGTCGAGCGTCTCGGTGGCGATGCGCCGGTAGAACTCATCGCCGGTGGCCAGGAACGCATCGAGGTAGATGCGGCTGAGCAGCGCGTTGTCATAGAGCATCTTCTCGAAGTGCGGCACCAGCCATCGCTCGTCGACCGAATAGCGGTGAAATCCGCCGCCCAACTGATCGTACATCCCGCCTTTCGCCATCTTCTTCAGGGTCAGCTCGACCGCCTCCAGAACCGCCGGATCTTGAGTTCGATGATGCTGCCGCAGCAGAAAGGTCAGGGTCATGGAGGGCGGGAACTTGGGTTGGCCGCCGAACCCGCCGTGAACCGGGTCGAGTTGTTGCAGCAGGACCGCGGCCGCCTGATCGAGCATCTCCGGAGCCAGCGCCCCCGGCTGCGGGACGGCATGATCCAGCTTCTTCAATTCGGTCAGGAGCCCCCGGGCGCTCTCTTCGATCTCATCGCGGCGTTCGCGGTAGGCCTCGGCGATCGCGACCAGCAGGCGCGGGAACCCGGGCCGCCCGTAACGATCATCCGGAGGAAAATAGGTGCCCCCGTAAAACGGTCGTCCGTCCGGAGTCAGGAAGACGGTCATCGGCCAGCCGCCGCTCCGAGTCATCATCTGCACCGCATTCATGTATATGGCGTCGAGGTCCGGCCGCTCCTCACGGTCCACTTTGATGTTAACGAAGTTCTCATTCATGATCGCGGCGATCGAATCATTCTCGAACGATTCGTGCTCCATGACGTGGCACCAGTGGCAGGCCGAATAGCCGATACTCAGCAGGATCGGGCGATCTTCGCGCCGCGCGCGCTCCAGGGCCTCTTCGCTCCACGGATACCAATCGACCGGATTGTGCGCGTGCTGTAACAGGTAGGGACTGGTCTCGTCGATCAGACGATTGGTGTGCTTATGCTCAGACTTTGTGTGCTCGGACATCGAAATCCTTTCTCAATGACTCTCTAGACGATCAGGCAGAATGCTTTTCCAAGTGGCATCGCGTATGATTCTATTGTATGTGAGGTGTTAATCGGGAAAGCAATACTATTCTGTTTCGAGGAAAATCAAAAGCCGAGATGAGTTACCAATGTCTACTTTTTGATCTCGACGGCACGCTGATCGATTCGCGGGCCGACCTGATCAATTCAGTCAACCTGATGCTGGCGGAGATGGGCCGCCCGACGCTGCCGGATTCGAAGATCATCAATTTCGTGGGCGAGGGCGTTCGGCGGCTGGTGGAGCGATCGTTGCGGGCCATCCAGCCGGACGAAGTTCCGGAGTCGGAGATCGATCGAGCGATCTCCATCTATCGGCGGCATTACGGGGAGCATCTGCTCGATCAGACCCGCGTCTACCCCGAAGTCAAGGAGACGCTCACGCAGTTGGCGGCGATCCCTCAGGCCATCGTCACCAACAAACCCTACGAGTTTACGGTGACGGTCCTCGAGGGGCTCGGATTGTCGCGGTACTTCACGGCGGTCCTGGGCGGAGACAGCGTGGCGGAGAAGAAGCCCGATCCCGAGATGCTGCTGGAAGCGGCGCGCCGCTGCGGGGCGCTGCCGTCCAGATGCCTGATGGTCGGCGACAGCCGCGTCGACATCGCCGCCGGAAAGGCCGCCGGCATGAAGACCTGCGGGTACATTCCGGGCTTCCGCGGACGGACGGAACTGGCCGAGGCCGGAGCCGATTTTTTGATCGAACGTTTCTGTGAGCTGCGTGACCTGGTCGAGGGGCTGGACCGCCAATCCGTCAAGGCCCCAAGTGCCCAGAGTGCCCCGGGTGCCCAGAATGAATGAAGACAAAGAGCCGCATCATTCGTTCACTTACCCAATGCGGCCAGTATACGGCGATACTGCATTGTGGAGACAAGGGCGTGAACAGATGAGACGGCTCAAGTTGCTACAGAGATGGAGAGACTTCCAATCAGTCGGTAGCGCGAGTAAGCTTGCGGACGCCGAGCCAAACCAGGTAGATCAAACCACCGACCACCGCCAGTTTGATCAGCAGCGTAATTAACCCTAACAGCGTTCCTACCACTCCCAGAATCAACGGTAAGACGGTCGCAATGGCTACGAGGACGATGACGATAAAGATGATTGTTCCGATGGTCTGACCCATAATTTTCTCCAGCCTCCTTTTGGCGTTAGCCTTGGCGTTAGCCCCCAGTTCTACTTGATGATGATGTTGCTGCTGGTCTTCCCGGTCGCACACGGCTATACGCGGGGGTCCCTGGAGATGTTTCACCAATTTTCGGCAGCAGCCCGGCCGGCGACCGTCGAGCGGCCCTCACTTCACCTCTTTCGGCCGTTTGAAGTAGTAGACCGGATCGTTTGGCGCCCCGTAGACCGCGACCAGTTCCCAGCCTCTCGCGCCCAGCTTATCCAGATTGCGTTCGAGGACCGAGTTCTCGCGATTGAACGACCCGTCGGGCTGTTTCCGCAACGCGGAGAACTCCTCGCTGCTCAATGACGAAAGATTAACGTTGCCGCCCGCCACCACCAGGTACTCCCAGGGTCCGCCGGCCGCCGGTTCCCGGCTCTCTCGATTCTCTCGCTCGCCGCGGACTCGCTGACCTGAGACCGTGACGGCCAACACGATCGCCAGCACCATTATGACGCCGCTTCCAACAGCCACCATGACCCTCATTTTCGTTTTCATCGTCGAATCCTTTCGTTAGACAATTATTGATTGAAGGTTACCCACGTCAAATATCGTATCGGTTCTCGGAGCAGCAACGATCCATGAATTACACGGAGATTCAGCCAAGTGGTTCAAATATATGCGTATTCTTGTCCAAATATCCACTGGATTCGTCTATAATCAAGCCTTATTTTCAATCAGATGAGGAGTACCAGGATTGCTCGATCAGGACAACGATCAAATACAACAACGTAAGCAGCATCTGGCGGAGCTGACGGACCTGGGGCATGCGCCCTATCCGAACCGTTTCGAGCGGACCCATCCGATCTCGCGGATCGTCGAAACCTATCAGGGCTATGCCGGCGAGAAGGACGAGGCCGGTCTCGAACGAACCAACGTCGAGTTGAAGATGGCCGAGGGCGGCCAGATTCGCCTCGCCGGGCGCATGATCACGACGCGCTTGATGGGGAAGGCCGCTTTTGCGAATCTGACCGACGGCCTCCATCAACTGCAGGTCTACCTGCGCAAGAACGATCTGGGCGATCCCGGGTGGGAGCTCTATCAAAAGCTCGACCTCGGCGACTGGATCGGGGTCACCGGCTTTCTGTTCATCACCAAGACCGGGGCGCTCTCCCTGCACGCCACCCAGGTCCAGTTTCTGGCCAAGGCGTTGCTGCCGATGCCGGACAAGCGCCACGGGGTCCAGGACAAGGAGATCCGTTACCGGCAGCGCTACGTCGACCTGATCGCGAGCGACGCCACGCATGGACGGCTGCCCGGAGAGTTCACGACGCGCCAGGTCTTTGAGAAACGCGCCCAGATCATCCGCGAGATTCGCCAGTTCTTCGACGAGCGCGGATATGTCGAAGTCGAAACCCCGATGCTCTCGCCGCTGGCGACCGGCGCGACCGCCCGTCCGTTCGTGACGCATCACAACGCCCTGGACATCGACCTCTACGCCCGCATCGCCCCGGAGCTCTATCTGAAGCGGCTGATCGTCGGCGGATTCGAGAAGGTCTACGAGATCAACCGCAACTTTCGCAACGAGGGACTGTCGTACAAGCACAATCCCGAGTTCACCATGCTCGAATGGTATCAGGCGTACTCGGACTACCGGGAACTGATGGACCTCACCGAAGAGCTGCTGACCATGCTGGTCGATAAAGTCGCGGGCACGCGCCAGCTCACGTATCAGGGCCATCACGAAACCCTCTCCATCGATTTCAACCAGTGGCAGCGGCTGACCATGCGCGAGGCGGTGCTCAAGTACTGGCCCGACGACAAACCGCGGCCGACCGCCGAAGGATTGATGGATGGCCCGCAGTTGGCCGCCGCCGCGGCCGCGCTGGAGCTGGGCTACGACCCGAAATTGAGCGCGGGCCAGTTGCTCGGCGCGATCTTCGAGCACGTGGCCGAGCCGCACCTGATCAATCCGACCTTCATCACCGATTTTCCGACCGAGCTCTCACCGCTCTCCAAGCAGCGGGCCGACGATCCGCGATTCGTCGAGCGCTTCGAGCTGTTCATCGCCAAGATGGAGCTGGCCAATGCCTTCTCCGAATTGAACGATCCGGCCGAACAGCGGCGCCGGTTCGAGGAGCAGATGAGGCAGCGCGAGCACGGCAACGACGAAGCGATGATGTTGGACGAAGACTACATCCGCGCGCTCTCGTACGGCCTGCCGCCGACCGGGGGCGAGGGCCTCGGGATCGACCGGCTGGTGATGATTCTCACCAATCAGCCCTCGATCCGGGACGTGATTCTGTTTCCGCATATGAGGCCCGAGTCCACCAAAGGATAAACACTGAAGCGGGCGGGAAATCCCGCCCGTCCGCGCCGATCTTCGATTTGTCTTACGAACTCTTCATCGCCCTACGCTATCTGCGAGCCAAACGCCGCCAGGCGGCGGTCTCGGTCATTACCGCGATCGCCGTCATCGGCATCACGGTGGGGGTCGCGGCCCTGATCATCGCCCAGGCGCTGATCACCGGCTTTCGTTCCGATGTCCAGGAGAAGATCCTCCAGGGAACGGCCCACCTCAACCTGCTCAAGGCCGACAACGGCGGAATCGAAGACTACCGCGAGCTGGTGGGACGAATCGGTAAAGTCGAGGGCGTGCGGGCGGCTTCGGCCACCATCTATGCGCCCGCGCTGCTGACCCACGGCGACCAGCAGGAGCACTCCATTCTGAAGGGCATCGACCCCGACGCGCCCCGGGAGGCGAACGAGGTCTTCTCGGCCAGCGTCCAGGGCGATCCCTCTCAACTGTTGCGCGAGGCTCAGGAGCCGCCCCCCGATCAGACCGAGGCTTCGGAGCAGGACGCCGCCGCCGCTCAACCGTTGAACGGGATCGTGGTCGGCCAGCAACTGGCCGTGTCGTTGAACATCCGTCTCAACGACACGGTCACGGCGATCTCGGCCTATCCGCGGTTGACGCCGGCCGGAATGCAGGTTCGCCCGCACTACACGCGTTTTCGCGTGGTGGGCATCTTCGCCTCCGGGCTCTACGAGTACGACGCCAAATGGGCTTACATCTCACTTTCGGCGGCCCAGCGGATGAGCGGGAATGGTGAAACGGCGGGAGTCATTCAGATGAAATTGACCGATATCTACGCCGTGGACAAGATCGGCGCCCGGGTCCGCCAGATCGCCGGCCGGGGATTCACCACCACCAATTGGCAGGAATTGAATCGCCCGCTCTTCGCCGCCCTCCAACTGCAACACCGGTTGGTGATCATCTTCTTCGCGCTGTTGATCGCCATCGCCGCGCTCAATATCATCACGGCCCTCACCATGATGGTCATCGAGAAGCACAAGGATATCGCGATCCTGAGGGCCCAGGGCGCCACGCCGCGGGCCATTCGCAAGATCTTCATTCTGCAGGGGGGAATCATCGGCGTCGTCGGGGCCGGCCTCGGACTGGCCCTCGGGCTGACCGCCAGTTGGCTCGCCAATGCCTATCACCTGGTCTCCATCTCCGGCGAGTTCTACGCGATCTCGTACATCACGCTCAAGGTTCAGGCCGTCGACTGTCTGGGCGTGACCTTCATGGCGATCCTGATCTGTCTGCTGGCCACTCTCTACCCGTCCCGCACCGCCGCGCGCCTGGCTCCGGTCGAGGCCCTCAGATATGAATAGTGAAAACTAAACCGCGAAACACGCGGGAGACGCTCAACCCGAACGATTCGGCGTCTTCCGCGTGTTTCGCGGTTAAAGTTCGTGACCGGTTCAGTTCACGTTATATTTCAGGACCAGGCCGTCGGCCCCGACCGCCCAGACCAGTTTCTTGGCGATCGACAGTCCGTAAAGATTGACCTTCGTTCCGCTCTCCTGTTCAAACCAGGTCTTGCCGCCGTCGGAAGTGCGGAGAATGGTCCCGTTCCAGCCGGTGATCCATCCCTGTTTGTTGTTGGCGAAGGCGATGTTGACCAGGGTCTCTTTGGTATCGACCGCGACTCGCTCCCAACTCGCCCCGGCGTTGGTGGTGCGCAGAATCGAGCCGTTATCCCCGACGACCCAGGCGGCGTCTTTGCCGCGGACATCGACGTGATAGAGATATTCGCTCAGACCGCTGACCTGCTGTTCCCAGGTCCGTCCGCCGTCATCGGTAAAGAGAATCACCCCTTTGCCTCCGACCACCCATCCGCGTTTATCGTTAACGAATCGCACGTGCACCAGCTCTTCGCCGGTGCTGCTCTCTTGTTGCTGCCAGCTTTCCCCCCCGTCATCCGTATGCAGAATCCGCCCGCCGGTTCCGACCACCCATCCCTTCTTCTTGCTGGGAAAAGTGATGCTGTTGAACCCCTGTTTTCCCTCCTTGGCAGAGAGCGAGAGCTTGAAGGCCACGTTCCACGAGATGCCGCCGTCTTCGGTGTGCAGGATATGACCACCGCTGGCCACCATCCATCCATCCTCACGATTGCGGAAGAAGATCTCCTTCATATTGGCCTTGAGCTTGGGATTCTGCGTCGACCATCCCTCGCCGCTATTCAGCGTGTTGTAGACAATACCGCCGTCACCGATAATCCATCCTATCTCCTGATTGACAAAGAACACACCGTTCAGATCGCGTTTCGATTGATCTTGATAAGCCACCACCCACTGGGCCTGAGCGGAAGCGAATGCTGATATCAACAATCCCCCGCTCAACAAGAACATCCACAGACGATTCATAAATGACACTCCGAATTTTAGGGGCAGATCAATGACTCATTCGGGGTTACCATTTTGCCTCCCCGCTAGATTAACCGTGCCCACGCCACCACCCCGGAATCGAACGATCCGGCGCGCTGCTCGCGTGGTTCACGTCTTTTCAAACAACCACTCGTTCAAGCCGCCTATCGCTGGTATTGCGAGATCGGGATGCTGCTGCTCGAAGCTCGAATCCCAAAATCCGGTACCATCACCTTGAAATCCATCTCTCCACTGCGCAGCCCGAAGGCGATCGAGCGCCCCAGTTGATCGACCGCCGATTCCAGCGCCCGATCGCGCCCCGCCAACAGATCGGCCGACCGCAGATCGATCATGAAGTCGGGTTTGATGCCGATGCCTTCGATGCGGCGCCCCTGAGAGGTGCGAAAATCCGTATCGCTGATATTCAGTTTGCCGCCGTCGAAGAGCCGCAGGGTCCGGCTGACGCCGAGCAGGCAACCGCACGTGGTCGATCCCGTGCCGAGAATGAGGGCCCGCTTTCGCTCCTGCATGGCCGCCGCGAAGATCTCGGAACCGCTCGCCGAACGCGAGCTGACCAGCACGATCAGGGGCTCCCGATAGACCGTTCGCAGTTTCTGCGTATGACGCCGCGTCGAGCGTCCCTGGCGAGTGATGAACTCCCCGAGGTCCGTCTCGTCGTCGAAGAAGTAGCTGGCCACCTGGGCCACCGTGGTCACGAAACCGCCGCCGTTGTTCCGCAGATCCAGAATCAGTCCGCGCGTGTCCTGCATGTACTGCATGGCATAATCGAACTCCTTCTCGATCTCCGGACCGAATCCGGTCAATTCGATATAGCCCATGTGATAAGGCATTTGACGTGCCATGACGCGCCGCTGAAATTCGACGAATCGGCGGGTCAACGTGATCGGTTTCGATTCGCCATCGGAATCGATGAAGGTCACGGCCACCGTCGTGTCACGCGGCCCGGAGAAGAGCCGATCGAAGCTTTGCAGTTCCAGCGCCACCGGCGTCGAGCTGTCCACGAACTCCGCGCGAATCTGCTCCAGCGCCTTCTCGACGGGTTGTCCATTGACCTCGGAGACCGTAAATCCGGGGCGAATTCCCAACCGATAGGCGTCGGAATTGGGATCGACCCAGGAGACCACCGCTTTGCTCTCGACCCTCCGGACGACGACCCCGACGGTCGTGCCCGAAGGACGAAACCGGTCGAATCCGTCGTCGGGCGAATAGATTCGCGTGTGCGCATCGCCGAGCTTCCCGATCATCTGCCGCAGCACGTGATAGAGTTCGGTACTGCTCGCTGCCGACTCGGCCTGGCGGCGGTAATTATCCCGCTGGATTCGCCAGTCCACACCGTTGAAGTTCCGGTCGTAGTAGTTGTCGTTGATCGCTCGCCAGACTTGATCGAATAGTCTGAGCTTATCTTCGCGAACCAGAGCCGGAAACGATTCCGACGGGGTGGGAGCCGCCTGACTTTGCTGGGGATATGCCGCATTCGGAAAGAAACAGGCCAGCCAGCAAAGCAGCAGACAGAACGGTAGTCTAGCGTGTGATAGCTTACGCCACATGACGATTCAGATGCGCCTCATCGATTATCAGCAGGTAGGGTGTTGTTGCTTCAACTCCATCTCCCAATCTACTGATCAGGAATCGTTGAAAACGGGTCGCTCCGATCAAAAGCAACACAACATCCTCTTGTTTTCAACTCGTCTTCAACAACTCGGGACACAGCGGTTTAGAAATTAGGATTTTGCCTGGGCCTCTGGCCTCGCATCTGGATGCCTTCCAAGCTCCGCCTAAGCCGTTCGGTTTCCTCATGGCTTTGAGCCTCAGGTTTGGCAGCCTGGACGAGGGGACGCCGAAAATTATACCTCACCAGTCCCCGGATTGTTAGTCTCTTTCCGTCACGTTCGGCAGGTTTGAACGGTAACCGGCGGACCGCGGCGATCGCCGATTCGTCTAAACCGAATCCTGCCCAGCGGATGACCTCGATCTCGCCGACCCGCCCGTCCTCGCCGAAGACCGCCTCCAGCTCGACCGTGGCGGTGATCCCGGCCAGTTCCGCCGGCTCCGGATATTCAGGCTTAATCCGTTGGTAGAAAAAGGGTTGGCCGGCGGCATCGCCCTCCGCCACCCGGTCCGGATCCGTGAGCACCGGCGCCGGCCGCGAACCGACATTCTCAATCTCCCGCTCCCGATCTCTCCAGGCCGAGGCGATGGCCGACGAGGATTGCCCCCACCCGCTCTCGACCAAACTCCGCTGCTCTCTGAACGCCTCCGCTTCACTCGCTTGCTGGGCGCGGCCAAAGATAAATTTAATCAATCTTCCGGTCCGGGTCTCAACCACGAAGAGTCCGGCATAGACCTCGTAATAGGCTCGATTATCGGCCGAGAGGCGGCGCAAAAGTTGGGTCTGGCCGAGCAGATAGAAATCGCAGCCTAGGCTGAGCCCCAGGGCCCGCGCTTCGTCACGACTCAGATTAAGACTTCCGGCATATCCCGCGCCGCGAGCCGCCATGCGAATCAAATCCGGGTCGAGCAGTTCGAGGCTCGAATTCTGATCGCCGCGAACGCTCGCCCGCAGCCGATCCGTGACCTGCCCGCTCTCGTCTCCCGCCAGAGGCAGCACCGCGATTCGCACCGGCCGGACTGGATCCTGGGCCGGGATCCGACCCTCGGAGATGAGACAGAGCCAGAGACCGGCTCCGATCAGCGTCGCCCACAGGCGTGAAATTGTGGTCTGCCGGACTCCCCTCGCCTCCAAGTCCATCTCAGGTCCCCTTAACCGCGGCGATCGCCTCCTGCGGGAAGCAGAGGCGGTGAAGTTCATAGCCGCGCATGCCCCGCACGACGCTCGAAACCTTGGCGATATCACAGATCGTCCCGTTGCGTTCAATGAATAACCGGGTTTTGCCTTCCGGGCGATAGTAGCTGTAGTAAGGAATATCAGCGGCGCGGTCCTCGATCAAGTAATAATCGGGATCCAGCCCCAGGGCGCTGATCCGTTCGCGCGCCCGGCTGACAAACGGCGTGCGCTCCTGCTCATCACAATCGAGATCGATCGTCTTGAAGAGCCGGCGTTCGATGAAGCGTCGGGCCAGGTCCCGCAGGATCGCGTCCGGCTCGCGCGTCCATTGTTTGATATGAAACATGACATCGTGATCGTCGAAGAGCAGATATTCGGCGATCGTCAGCTCCTCGCCCGCCAGCACTCGCTCCATGACCGATCCGGAGACGATGAAGTTCAGTTGACCGCTCTTCATGAGCCGGACGGTGCGGCGCAGGATGCTCATCAGGACGGCTTCCGCCGAACGCAGTGAGCGGTGAAAGTAGACCTGACGAAACATGTAGTAGCGGGCCTGCAGATACTCTTCGACCGCATAGAGGCCGTTGGAGGCCACATAAATCCGGTCGTTCTGCTGGTCGATCTCCAGGGCATGGAGGATCCATTCGAGATCGTAATTTCCGTACTTGGCGCCGGTCATGAGACTGTCGCGCAGCAGATAATCGAAGCGATCGACATCGAGTTGCGACGAGACCAGTTGCCCGACGAAATCGGGCCGATAGCGATGGTCGATGGCGGCGATCACCTTCTCCGGCAAGCCCGGATCGAAG
>DATEFT010000715.1:0-3619 GCA_035280505.1 Blastocatellia bacterium
CCGGTGATCAGCACGTTCGCGTCCGACGGCCCGACCCGCGCGATCATCTCGAGCACCGGACGCATCGCGGCCGATTCGGCGAGGATCGGCGACCGGCCGTCCGCCTGCAGCGCCTGGTTCGCGGCCTCGAGCTGGCGTCCGCGTCGAATCGCGCGGCCGAGCTCGGTCTGCGTGCGCACGATGGACAGCAGCCGCTCGTTCTCCCAGGGCTTCTGCACGAAATCGCGAGCCCCGCGCCGCATGGCCTCGACCGCCACCTCGACGCTGCCCCAGGCCGTCATGACGACGACCGGCAGCGTGCCGTCGATCGCCTGGATGCGCGTGATCAGGTCCAACCCCTCCTGCCCGGAGGTGGTGTCCTGGGTGTAGTTCAAATCGATCAGCGCCACGTCGAAATCACGGGCCTCGATCGCCGACATGACCCGCTCCGGCGAGGCGGCGGTCTCGATCTGAAACCCCTCGCCCTTGAGCAGCAGGCGCAAAGCCTCGATCACGTCGACCTGATCGTCCGCAATCAGAATCTTGGGAATTGATGAACCGGGATAACTCATTCCTTGACCAGCCAGCCGTCCGCCAGATTGATGATTCGATTTCCGAATGAAGCATTCATCTCCGAATGCGTCACCTGCACGATGGTCGTCCCCTCGGAGTTCAAACGTTTAAACAACTCCATGATCTCCCGGCCCTGGCTCGAATGCAGGTTGCCCGTGGGTTCGTCGGCCAGAATCACCTTGGGATTGGCGATGACCGCCCGCGCGACGCCGACCAGTTGCTGTTGTCCGCCCGACAATTGGTTCGGATAGAGGTCTTTCTTGCCCACGATCTGAAATCGGTCCAGCACGTCCGCGACGATCGATTCGCGATCCGATTTCTTGATGTCCCGGTACGAGAGCGGGATCTCCAGATTTTCGTAGACCGTCAGATGATCGAGCAGATGATAGCTCTGAAAGACGAATCCGATGTTCTTGTTCCGCAGATTCCCGCGATCCTTGGAACTCAATCGATGGACCGGCTGATCCATGAAATGGAATTCGCCGCTCCACCCCGAATCATGCATCCCCAGAATGTGCAGCAGAGTGGATTTGCCGGCGCCCGACGGCCCCATAATCGAGACGAACTCCCCTTCCTTGATCAGCAGCGAGATGCGGCGCAGGACGAAGAATTTCTGGACCCCTTGTTGATAGAACTTCTCGACATTATCCAGTTGGATCATAGTTCAGTTTCCTATTTTGCAGATCTTGATTATTGAGCCATTCGGACCGCAATGCAATGAGCAGCTCGATCGGCATCGACCGGCGCGCCGAAAAATGGCCGGCTGGAAATGAAACTAGCGCCGGCCCTCCCGGAGCGCAAAGCTTACGCCCTTCCGTGAGTCAGTTCCGGCGCCCCTGACGGCTGGGACCGTGATCTCGCTCGAGCGGCCTCAGACGGTCGCTTCGGCCTTATGATCTTCCTCGACCACGCGGCCGTCGAAGAGATGGATCGAGCGATCGGCGTGGCGGGCGAACCGCGAATCGTGAGTCACCATGCAGATGGTGGCCCCGCTGCGGTGCAGCTCCCGCAACAGTTCCATGACGGCCTCGCCATTGGTCGAGTCCAGGTTTCCGGTCGGCTCGTCGGCCAGCAGGATCAACGGTTCTCCGGCCACCGCCCGGGCGACGGCCACGCGTTGCTGTTGACCGCCGGAGAGCTGAGAAGGCAGGTGCTTGGCGCGATGCGCCATCCCCACTCGCTCCAAAGCCGCATTGACGCGCTGCCGGCGCTCGGCCGAGACCATCCCGCGATAGGTCAGCGGCAACTCGACGTTCTCGTAAACGGTCAGATCCCCGATCAGGTTGAAGCTCTGGAAGATGAACCCGATCTCGCGATTGCGAATGCGCGCCCGCTCGGAAAGGCTGAGACCCTGGACCGGCTTGGCATTCAGCCAGTAGTTGCCCTCGCTCGGCGAGTCCAACAGGCCCAGAATCGAGAGCAGGGTCGATTTACCGCAACCCGACGGCCCGGCGATCGAGACATACTCCCCCTGATTGATCTCCAGATGAATACCTGACAAAGCGTGCGTCTCAACCTCATCGGTGTAGAAGACCTTCGTCACACCTTCCAGCCGCAACAGGGATTCGCTCATTTTTCTCTCCTCGGGAATTAGGAAATGGTTCTCAGTTTTTCGTGTATTTCGCGGTTTAGAACCAGAATTCAAAAGGCTTAAAACTGAAAACCGAACTGCTAGTTCAATCTGATACGATTCGTGGTATCGCCGACCTGTGAAGTCGTGTCGGAGACGATCACTTTGTCGCCGACCTTCAAGCCCCGGACCACTTCGATCACCGTCACCGCCGCGCGGCCCAGTTCCACCGTCACCAGTTCGGCGTGCTGCTCGTCCGGTTCGAGCCGGAAGAGTTTGATCGTGCTTCGTTCTTGGCCGAAGGCCGGACGTTGAATCTGGATCAGGTTGTCCAGACGTTCGAAGATGATGGTCCCCTCGACGTTCGCATCGGGGACGGCGCCGTCCGGCAGGGCGCCCAGCAACTGCACATCGACCGTCCGGGTCCCGTTGACCACCGCCGGATCGATGCGGCTCACGCGGCCGGGGATGATGCCATTGCGGGTGTCGATCTCCGCCACCTGACCCTCCCGGACGTCCTTGCTCAGCGTCTCGGGAACCTTGATCTCGGCCTTGAGGCGCGTCGGATCGGAGACCCGCGCCAGATTGGTGCCGACTGTGACCTGCTGACCGACCTGGACCGACAGCTCCTGCAGGATGCCGCTCATGCCCGCCTTGACTTTCAGGTCGCCGAGCTGTCGGAGCCGCAACTGATAGAGCGCGCGCCGCTGTTCGAGCGTCGACTGAGAGACCGACAACTGGGTCTTCATGGCCTCGGTATTCATGGCGATCCGCTGTTTCTCCAGGTCGTGGCGGGTGGCCAGTTCGGCGGCGTGAGTGATCGATTTCTTGAGCACCAGACTCGAGACCAGCTTGTCCTTGGCCAGCTCACCGTTGGCCTCCGCTTCCAATTTGGCCTGCAGGTAGTCGGCCTCCACGGTCGCCGCCTGCGCCCGCTGGTTGAGCAGCCCGGTCTCCAACTCGACCTTCCGATTGTTGTAGTCGGCCTCCGCCGATTTCAGTTGCAACTCGGCGTCCAACACCTGCTGCTGCAGCTCGGGGTTGCTCAACTCGACGATCACGGTCTCGGGCTTGACCACGTTGCCGGCCTGAACCAGCCGCTTCTCGACGCGGCCGTTGATCGACGCCGGAATCCAGACGATCGACTCCGGCACCAGGGTTCCGTTCCCGCGCGTATTGCGGACGAACTCCTTCTGCTTAACGGTGTCGATCACGACGGTCGAACGTTCGACAGTCTGGGCCGCCGGCTTCAACCGCGCCAATCCCAGATACGCCCCCGTGACCGCGCCCAACAACAACACGAGATAGATCCCGCGGCGGATCTTCTTATTCCGAATGACTGATTTACTGCGCGGAACGTCCATATCTCCTCCATCTCAACCAAACTCGATGCATGTAGGCAGACAACTAAACTGACAACTTGACACTCTCCAGTTAGCCAAATTTCGTGCCACACCGCCCCGCAGACTAAATTCCATAAATTGACCGGGTTACTTG
>DATEFT010000716.1:0-12519 GCA_035280505.1 Blastocatellia bacterium
GACTCCAGTTGGACCGGCCGGTAGCCGGTCTCCTGAAAAAGACCCAGATCAAAAATGTTATCCATAGACAGAGGCCCGGCACTCCCTGCTCCAGCAACAACCGGGCATATTCATTCTCCATGAGGGGCAAGTTCTTGACCCGATTCTGTAAAAAGTACGGAAGGCTGGTGCCTCCGCCCCCTAAGCCATTGCCCATGGGGTAGCGAACAATCAGGTCGTTGAAGTTCTGATTCATGCTCCAACCGAAGCGTTGGACCACGAAGCCTGTATCCTGCAAGGTGATGAATCGCTGCATTCTCTGCTCATTTGAGACCAGCCAGGCCACGCCGACCAGAAGAACGACCCACCCGACGCGGGCCAGGATCTTCACCTTTCTCGAGAGGGTGATGATGGTTAAGAGCACGAAGAGGAAGATGACCGGGGTCCGGGCGGCGGCCATGAAGACACCGATCGCCGACGCCACCAGCGCCAGGGGAAAGAGATAGCTATATAAAAGACGATCGTGTTTTTGCACCCACGCCCCGGCGATGAATGGGATCGTGGCCACCATGACGCCCGCATAAGCATGCGCGTTCGAGAATGTGGCCGGAATGCGAAAGGCCCTCATCTCAGTCACGTCTCCACTCATGTAGATGAGAGTCGTCACTCCCTCGCGGTATGGAAAAAACATTTCAATCCCCAGGAAGTACTCCGCCACGGCAAACCCGAAGGCGCCGATGTTCAAGACCGAGAGCCAGAGCGCCAGGCGATACAGATCATCCTCGGATAGACGCGCGCCCAGGAGCAGAAAAGGAAGAAAGAAGATATTTCCGCGCAGGCCCACCAACTCCACGAGCGGGTCCTGGATCGGAATAAAGAAGAGCAATACCGGCCAGCCGATCAGAAAAAAGAGCCAGCGGCGCAACTGTTTCGTTCTCCGCTTTTCGGCCGGGTTCCAGTAGTTCGGCAGTTGTGCGAGAAAGAGCCCCGCCACCGCGGCATCGAAGATAAAATGCGCGCCGGACTCTTGCAGATTGGCCCTGACTATTCCATAGGCATAACCGAAGGTCAGCAAGACCCCCAACCCCGTGACCAACGACCGGCGCCCGGCAATATAAGTAATGATTAAAGCGAAGAGACAAATAAATACGGAGTCCATGGCTTCTGCACCTGAATTACCGGCTACTCACGACCTGAAGTGTGATCCCCGCGGCTGAAGGATTAACCGCGTAGCCGAGACGAGATCAAAGAACGGAGGTTAAGATTCGATCGGTGACCGGGCGATAAGCCCGCTCCAAAGTCAGGACCGGCACTCCGGCGCGGACCTCGAACGACGTGGCACAATGGAAGCAGCTCCAAGTTTCAGCACCTCGAATCAGAGGGCGTGTCTCTAGCGCCACACATCGGGGACAACAATAGGGGTCTTCCGGCAGAGGGTGGCTCCCTGCTCCCGGCCGCGAAAGATGAAGAAAGTAGCCCAGAGTGAGTTTCCGATCGCGATCCAATTGATCCAACCAATAACATGCCGGCGCGATCAAAATCCGATCCAGGAATTTGACGAGCCGCCCCGCCAGTTGCGTCAGCGTCCGCCAGGGCTGAGGCCACCATTCGGAGACCAGCATATGGCTGTTGATAAAGTAACGCAGCACGGAGAAATAGCCGCCCATCGGGCAGATCAGGTCGGCCTTCAGCCCATGCTTTTCAATCAAGTATTCCAGAGCGGTCCTGGTAAATCGATAGCGATCGTATGGCTCTTGATGCAGGTGCCACACAAAGGGCACCGAGATGAAGGCCCGTCCGCCCGGCCGCAGGACCCGCGCCAACTCGCGCAAAGCGGAGTCGGGTTCATCGAGATGCTCAAGCACTTGATTGCAGATAATTTTGTCGAAGCTGCCGCTCCGAAAAGGGAGTTGATGCAAATCGGCCAGCGCTGAGACCTTGAACTCCCAGCTCGGGTCGCCCACGCCAAGATCTACTCCGTAGTAATCGACCGGCACACCGAAACGCCGAAATTCGGAGAGGATTTCTCCTTGACCACAGCCGGCATCCAGGACTCGATCCGGGCCCCCATCTTTGCGGACCGGACTTAACCAGGCATCCCGGTAATCCGGCCAGTAGGTCCCCATCACCTGCATGTGAGTGTAAAGACGTTTCAGTTTGGCGAAGAGGCTCACACCCGGTCTCCAAGCATGACGAGAGATCCGGGCTTGCGCCCGAATAACAAGATATTGTCGCTGAATGCGCGTCCACGCCAGCCCTCCGCGGCGGTCAACCAACGTGGCCAATGGCGGGCGGTCGCGGGGATGCGCCCAGAACCTGTATAGGCGATCTCGACCTCGGCCAGCGCGTTTTCGCGTGCCAGGCGGATCAGGTCAATCTCCAGCAGCGCTGACAGGTGTGCCGGATACATCCCGGGCCGTTCCTGGAAAAAGACGAACTCATTCTTCAGGATCAGACAGAGCTTGGAGAGCACGTTGAGCTGGTTTGGTGTCGTAATAACGATGGCCCCCCCAGGTTTCACGAGGCGGACCACTTCGCGCATTAACGAGCGAGGGTTCTCGACATGTTCAATCGTCTCCAAGCAACAAACGAGATCGGCAGAGGCATCCGGCAAATCGATCCGGCCCGACTCCAAATCGATCCGGTGAAAATTGGCGCGGGCATCCTGCGGAAACCGCTCATACTGAATTACATCCACACCCACGTAGCGATCAAACCGTCGATTCAGATATCTCCAGAGCGCCCCCTGACCGCATCCCACATCGATGACGGCCTCCCCGCGGAGGTGGTGATTCATAACGCAACGTCGCACCGATTCATAAAGAGCCCGATCCGTGCTTTCGCCTCCGCTGGCCTGCGCGCGAGCTTCAACATCCGGCATCGCCGAAGGAACCGCATTCATGCCGTTAATCCCTCCGTCTCCGGCCGGCACCAGCGGGCAGCCAGAGTGGCTTCAATCGGTCTCACCATGTGGAGCGGCATGCAGCCCTCCTGGTAGCGGCGGAAGCCGCTCTCGGCCAAACTCGACGCTCTGGCCTGATCATTTAGTAAATCCACGATCGCCCTCGCCAGGGCCGCCGGGTCATTCGGCGAAACGATCACTCCGTCAATTCCATGGCGGAGGACTTCGCAGGTACCGCTGAGAGTATTAGTGATCAGGGGCCGGCAGGCCGCCATCGCCTCGATGCCAACCATCGGAAAAGGATCCGGCTCGGTCGAGGCGTGAACCACCACGGCAGCTCGTTCCAACCAGCCCTGGATGGCCTGGTGACCGAGCAGATGGACGTGCTTCGTCAACGAAAGCTCGGCGATTCTCCGATGGAGCAGATCCGGGTAGTCGGTGTCCAATCCGAAGAGCGCCCCGCCCAATAAGATGGCATGGGCGTTGGGAAAAACCTTCAACACTTCGGGCCAGGCGTCGATCAGGATCTGTTGCCCTTTCCAGGGCTGCAATCGTCCCGGCAAGACCACGACCGGGTCGTCCGGTTTGACGCCGTGCTGCAGCAGGGTGAAGTTCACATGTGCCAGTGCATCCGGAGATCGCGGTGGGATGGGCGTGCCATGATGGACCGGCAATACATTCGGCAACCCCAACCCGGTCAAGATCTGCCCGATCCTCCGCGAAGCGGTAAAGATCACTGACGGCCGGGCTAGCATCATCAGCAAATCCAGCGGATGATTCTTCCAGAAGCGCCGCTGCGGAACGGCCATGTAGTAGAGTGCGACCGGCAGCCCCAGCCCCAGAGTCGCCAGCCGAGCATAGAGAAATCCCTGCGCCGAATTGGCCAACACCACATCGGCGTGCAAACGACGCGCCGCCCGCCGCAACCCCAGGCAAGCCCGCCAAAGAGAGCCGGGAGACCGCATCCTTCCGCGCGAGACCTGCTCCCACGGAACGTCGATCCGCGTCAACTCCTCTCCGAGTGTGCCAACCTCATCAGCGACCAGGACCGCACAATGCGAAATGCCCGCTCGTTCACGGTAACGCATGATGTTCAACGATACATTTTCGGCCCCGCCGATCTCCGAGACGGGAAAGACATGCAAGATACGCATTACACTTTAGCGAATAGTTAGATCACTTGGTTCAAGGCAGCTACGTCGCGATAGAGAGATAACATTTCTCCTCCCATCACGGTTCGCTCAAAACGGCGCGTCGCATTTACATATCCACATTGTGCCAGTTTGAGCCGCAGGCTTTCATTCATCACCAGAGTCTCAAGATGCCGCGCCAGCGCCTTCACATCGCCGGGCGGATGGCCCAGGGCGTCCACTCCATGGGTGATGAGTTCTGAAGCACCGCCGGCATTGCTCACGACGACGGCGCGTTCGCAAGCCATGCCTTCGACGATCACCAGTCCGAAAGGTTCCGGCCGCGTGCTGGCATGCACGATGATGTCGCACGCGCGCATGGCCGCAGCCGATTCATCGATAAAGCCCGTGAAGCCCACTTTGTGACTGAGGCCCAATTGCGCGGCGAGATTCCGCAACTCCGGGATCGAACACTGACTGCCATCGGTCTGGTAGAGCGCGCCGCCGATGACGTAGGCGCGGACCGCCAGTTCGTCAGGCAACTGCGAGATGGCTTTCAGAAAGACTTCATGGCCCTTCCATCTCGCCATCGTCGCAAACAGCCCGACCCTGACGGTCTCCATCGGCGCGGGCGGCAGGCCCGACAATCGGTCCAGATCCAGCCGGGGTCCAACCGGCGAATAATGATCCAGATCGACCGCGTTATAAATGGTGCGCACGGGCACCTGATCGCCGCAGACCGTTCGGACATCGGCGGCCACACTGTTCGAAACGGCGATCAGAGCCGCGCATCGTGGCGTCAGGCGCGGCAGAATGCGACTCATGAAGGGGCGCGCGCTGAGATAGTCGTGAATATGACACACGACTGGAATCCGGTTCGGCCGCGCCAGCAGCCCGAGCAGATGCATTTTGAATCCATTCGTATGGATGATGTCGGGCCCGAGTTGTTTCAGCGCCCGGCGCAAGCGCCTGAAGTAAACGGCGACATTGCCGCCGGCCTTGATCAATCTCATCAACAGGCTCAGTCGGCCGATTTGGGATCCGGCCGGGCCACCGGCTCCGCCATCACCCAGCCGCGCCAGTTCCGGCGGAAACGGCAAGACAGTCACGGGCACTCCAACCGCGGCGGCTCTTTCGACCAGCGGTCCCGCGGCCCCGGTCAACAGATAAGGCCGGTAATCCGGATCGGAAGCCTTAAGACTGGCCATGATGTCGAGCAGGACCCTCTCGGCGCCGCCGATCTGCCCGGCTGGATTGAGATAGACGATCTTCACGGAAACAATCACAGCTCACGCCACCTGCAATCGATGACGTTCCGCGTAATCGCGCAAAGTCACCAGGGCCAGCATCTGAAAGGGGTTGACCCGCCGGTCACCAGCCGTAAACTGCCGCCAGATGGCCGCAATGGCGACCGGGTTCAGTCCCAGTCGGGCCCAGGTCGCGACATCGTGCACGGCTTCCCGTAGAACCTCCTCCAGAACGCCGCCCCGGGCCAGCCAGACGGCCCATGGAAAAGTGAATCCGCGCTTGGGTTTCTGCCAGATGCCGGCCGGGAGTTGCGGCCCGGCCGCGTCCAGAAGTAGCGGCTTTGGGCGCGGGTCGGCCCGTTTCCACCCGGCCGGCAAGCTGAAGACCGTCTCCACCAATCGATGGTCGAGAAACGGAACCCGATACTCGATCGCCGCGGTCATGCTGAAGACATCGCCGTCGCGCAGCAGCATGTGGCGCATGTACAGTTCGAGTTCGAAGAGGCTGATCTTGTTGACGGCCTCCAACTGGGCGCTGCGGCTCCGCAGATCTGCCAGGCACTCGCGGCTCAGGCCGGTAAATTCACAACTGCCGGCCGGCAGCTCCGGCAACACAGCGCGGCGCTCCGCCGGAAGAAACAGTTCGCGGCGCAACAGGTAGAGCATCAGCAGGTCCGCCGGGCGCCGGAAGGCTTCGGCCAGTTTCGCGGCCGGTCGGGTGTGCCTGAGAGAGAGCGTCCCGGAAGCCAATCGTCCCAGATTGAGGCGTCGCCGCCAGGCCAGCGCCCGCGGCGCGTCGGTGAAGCTCCGGTATCCGCCGAACAGTTCGTCGCCGCCCAACCCCGACAACGCCACCGTCAGACCGGCCTGCCGGGCGGCCCGGCTCACGATGTAGGTGTTCATGCCGTCGATCGACGGCTGGTCGAGGGCGCGAAAGAATTCCGGCAGGGCCGCCAGGATCTCTTCGCCGGTCACCTTGAGCGTGGTGTGCTGCGTGCCGAAAGCGGCGGCGGTGGCGGCGGCCTCCCGGCTCTCGTCGAACTCGGCATCCTCAAACCCGACGCTGATCGTCCGCAGATCCGCGTTCTGATGCTGCGAAGCCATTGAGAGCAACGCCGCCGAGTCGATGCCGCCGCTCAGAAACAGCCCCAGGGGCACATCGCTGACCAGATGCAGCCGCAGGACCTCCCGTCCCAGGGCCCCCAGTTGTTCGACGGCCTCCGAACGCCGAATCCCCTCCTCCGCCCGGGACGGCAGTTGCCAGTAGGTCCGGCGAGCAACCTCTCGAGCAGTCGTCAGATCGACGGTCACGAAGGTCCCGGGCTGCAGAATCTCGATTCCGTCGATCAGGGCCTCGTGACCCTGGACCGCGCCCTGGGCCAGAAAAGTCTCCAGGGCCCGCGCGCGGATTCGCGGCGCAATGTAGTCCGGCCCCAGAGAGAGAATGGCTCGAATCTCGCTGGCAAAGATCAGTCCGCCCTGCGGAGGCCGGTAGAGATAGAGCGGCTTGATCCCCAATCGGTCGCGGAAGAGATGCGCGACGCCCTGCTGCGGGTCCACCAGGCAGCAGGCGAACATGCCGCGTAAGCGCTGGACACAGCGCTCCCCCCACACTCGATAACTATGCAGAATGACTTCGGTATCGGTTCGTGTCCGGCCGTACCATCCGGCCTGGGCCAGCGGGCCCTGCAGTTCGCGAAAATTGAAGACCTCGCCGTTGAAGACGATCCAGTTCGGCAGCAGGTCTTCCGGAGGCCGATCGGCCATGGGCTGATGGCCGTTCTCGGTCAGGTCCAGAATCGCCAACCGGGTATGCACCAGCGTCACGCCCGGAACGGGCTGCTCGACGCCGTCATCATCCGGCCCGCGATGTCTGAGCGCGGCCAGCATCTTCAAACCCGCCGCCTGTTGATCGACCGGAACGGCGATCATCCCTGCAATTCCACACATCAATAAACCAAAAACTGAAAACGACGACACCCAGACCATCGCTGGTCCCGACCGGCAAGTAGCGAACATCGGGACTCGAGGCGACGGAGACTGGGTGTCGTCTACGGGGCACACTTTATTGGGACATTGACCTCAGGCCGAGCCGCGCAGCGCATAGGAGAAAGGAGGAAATACTTGCGCCATCGCGACCCCGGCCCGAGATTCCCCGGTATCAATGTCCCAATCCTGATAATTCCGATTCAGATCATTTCGATCCAGGTTACGCCTTCAACTGACTGGCGTTGCTCTTGTATTCGTACTGATAGCGGCGATAGTAGTAATCGTATCCGTCGCGGTTCAGTTTGACGTTGTTGAGCACCACGCCGAAGATCTTGGCGCCGACGCTGGTCAGCTCCTTGCGCGCGTGCCGGACCATCTCCCGCGTGCTCTTGCCGCCGTGCACGACCAGGATCACCCCCTCGACCTGGCGGGAGATGATGACCGGATCGGTCACGCTGCCGATCGGAGGGGAATCGACCACCACGTGATCGAACTCCTCCGAGAGTTTCTGGAGCGCAATCCTCATCCGCTCCGAACTGATCAGTTCGGCGGGGCTCGGTGGAATCAGCCCGGCGCTCAAGATATACAGATTTTGAATCTTGGTGGGCTTGACCAGTTTCATGAGATCGACCTCGCTGGAGAGGTAGGTGGAGAGCCCCGGCTTCTGATCGACTCCGAGCATTTTGTGGACGGTCGGGCGGCGCATGTCGGCATCGATGATCACGACCTTGGCCCCCAGTTGCGCCAGGCAGGCGCTGGTGTTGACGGCGGTCGTGGTCTTCCCTTCACCGGGCTGGCTGCTGGTCACCAGCATGGTCTTGGGCGGCCGCCCGGCGGACGAGAGCAGAACCGAAGTGCGGAGCATCCGGTAGGCCTCGGCGATGTTCGAGTCGGCGTTCTTACCGTGGACCGAGACCGAACGACTTTCAGACCGGCCGGGCAACCAGTTCGAGATCGAGGTCTCGATCGTGGGAATAACCCCCAGCGCCGGCAGGCGGACATACCGGTTGACGTCGTCGACCGTCTTCAGAGTATTGTCCAGGTGGTCCAGCAGGAAGGCCAATCCGACGCCGGCCGCCAGGCTCAACATGAAGGCCAGCAGAATGGCGCGGTAGCGCAGCGGGCCGACCGGGATCCTCGGAATGTCCGCCGGTTCGGCGATCGAGACCGCCCGGTGTTGCTCGGCCTTCTGCAGATCGGCCTGGCTGGTCTTCTGCAGAAAGTCGGTGTAGAGCGTCTTCGAGGTCTCGACGTTCTGTTTGAGAATGTTGAACTGGATCGCGGTCTGGTTCTGTTCCACCGCTTCGGCCTTGGCGCGGCTGAGCGCGGCCCGCAGCGAACTCTCGTCCCGCACGGCCCGTTCATAGTCGGCCTTCAGTTTCTCCTCGAGCGTCGACTGGCTGCCCTGAATCTCGCGCCGGATGGCCACCATCTGCTCCTGGGTCTCGATCACTCGCGGGTTGCGCGCCCCGTACTTGACGCTCAGTTGCGCGGCCTGCACCGCCAGTTCCCCGAGTTTCTGCTGCAGCACGTTGGTGCTCTGATTGGAGAAGGCATCCGGGAGCTGGGCGACGTGGCCCCGTTTGACCTCTTCATAGAGCGATTGTTTGAGCAGACGATCGGTCTCGGCCCGCATCACCTGATCGTGCAAATTGGTCAGCTTCGAAGAGGTCAAGTCCTCCTTGCCCTCGGTCGAAAAGATGTTGTTGCGGCGCGAGTAGTCGGCCAGCGCGAACTCCGCCTTCTGAACCTGGGCTTCGAGTTTGCGAGTCGATTGATCGAGCCAGGCCGAAGTGTAGCTGTACCTGGCCGTCTTCTTCTGAAAATTGCGGTCGCCGAACTGCTGAGCGATCCCGTTGGCGACGGCCGTGGCCAATTCCGGGTCCGTGTGGGTGAACGAGATATTGATCAACCGGGTCTTCTTCTCCTGGTCGACCGTCAGGTTCCCCTTCAGAATCGAGACGAACGGGGCCAGCCGGGCGTGCTCTTCGCGAGATCGGTTCGCTCCGACCTCGAACCGTTGGCTCTCTTCATCCTTGAGTTCGTCGTCGGAATCCGCCGACTGACCCAGCCGCTTCTCCTTGATGAAGGCTTCCCAGAGCGAGCGGCGCTTCGTGACCTCCATGAAGGCCGGGGTCTGATCCAACCTCAAATTGACCACCACATCTTCCAGCAACGGGCGGCTGCGCAGCAGAAAGAGACTGGTCATGAGATCCGAATCGTCGCTCTGAATCACCACGTCCCCGCTCTTGATCATCATCGGGCTGTCTTTGCTGATCTCGATGGTGGTGGTCGCCTGGTAGACCGACTTGAGCCGAAAGACCTCGACCGCCACGGTCGAGGTGGCCACCAGCACCATAAAGATGATCATCCATTTGCGCCGGCGCACCTTGCGCCAAAGCTCGCGCAGATGAAGACTCTCATCCGGATTCTCATGATCTTCGTAGCGCGCGGCCGGATCGGGCCAGCCATTTCCGTTCGAATGCATGACCTGATTATCCAACGCCTGTGCCTGCTGATTTAACTGAACGGCGCCGATCGGCGCGGTCGATGGGTGCTTATCCATAACGCAACTAGAGAAGGTTAATCGGACGGTTTAATGACTTGGCAAGGACCAGTGGCCTGGCGGGGGATATACGAATTCAGACGAGAGAACGCAAAACTCGTGGACGGCAACCCGTTCGCGGGTTTCGCGTTCTCTCGGGTGCACGGGGTTTAAAAGGTGACGGCCGCATCGGCCGTCTCGATCCGACTAGCGCACCGGGACGCGCTGAGCGGCGCTGATCCCCAGGGCGGACAAGAGCGAACTGCTGACCGACTTCGCGCGGCTGTTGGGAACGATGATCACATCATTGGGCAGGATCGGCAGATCATCCTTCTTGCCGCTCATGACGTCGGCGATATCGACATGAATCTCGTCTCGTTTGCCGGTCTTGGAATTGTCGCGAAAGATGATTCCGCGTCCCAGCTTGGCTTTGAAGGTGGTGCCCTGGGCCAGCGAGATCGCCTGGCGCAGGGTCGTGCCGTCTTTCAATTTGAAAGAGCCCGGCGCGTTGACCTCGCCGGCCACGAAGAAGACGTCGGCCGGCGGAATATAGACGATGTCTCCCGGCTCGATCAGGACGTTCTGCTCGAACCGCCCCTCGTAGATGGCGGCGATGTTCGCCCTGATCAGTTCATACTGACCACTGTCCATGGCATCCGCCGGCAGTGTTCCGTCATCCGCCGGTGATCCGGGCAATCCCTTGGGCGGGACACGCACCAGGCCGGTCTGGCCGATCTCGGGTTGCGGCTGCGGCTGCGGCTTCGGCGGCGGCGCCGCAGCGGTCCCCGGAGTCGCGGTGGCCGGGGCCGACGCGACGGGGCGCATGACCAGGGCCGTCGATCCATGGCCATCAGTCATCCCGCCGGCCAGGGTAATCAGCTTCATGATGGTGGGCCTTCCCTCCACCAGGTAGACGCCCGGATTGCGCACGGTTCCGTGGATAAAGAAGGTCTGGCTGTTGTACTGCCTGATCAGAATCCGGACCTGCGGTTGTTTCAGGTAGTCCTGGTCGCGCAGTTGATCGGCGATCACAGCGGCCAATTCCGAGAGGGTCTTGCCCTGCCCCTTGAGCACGCCCAGAAACGGCATCTCAAAGGTCCCGGAGGCCGACATCCGCGCCGTGATCGAGAGTTCGGGCGCATCCTGAACCGTCACATCGATCGTATCGCCGGGCGCGATCCGGTAATCTTCGTTGGGCGCAATCAGCACCTCGGGCGACGGGCGATCGAGCCCGGACGGTGCGGCGGTCGGCGGCGCTTGATACGGGTCCTGTTGCCCACGGCCCTGGGCCAGAACCCGGTCACCCGCGATCAGGAGCACTGTTGCCAGTCCGGCCAGTCCCAGTCTCCAAACCTGACTAAACACTCTATTTGCATACATAATTTCACCATTCGTAGAGATCTTGAAAGCGTTTAGAGATCGCGCCCCGCAATGACATCCTGCCGGGTCGGTAGAATCCCGGTGCCGATCTGCCAGACGATCGCGGCGAAGATCAGGAAGAGCAGCGCGTGTGAAGGCAACTGTAAGTTAAAGTCGAACAGGCTGTGCACCAGCAAGCCGAAGATTCCCGCGCCGCAAGCCAGCGTCACGGCGCTCAAAAAAGGATCCCGCGATCGGATCCCACGCGCGACGGCCCAGCCGACCGTGACGATGAACCAGAGCACGAAGAGGCCGCCGACGACGCCGCTGTCGGTCAAGACCTGCAGATAATCGTTGTGCGCGTGCGCCGCGATCTTGTCCAGGCCCCGATCCTGACTGTACATCGGATAGGCGGTCTCGAAGGCTCCCAGGCCCACGCCGATCACGGGATGGGCGCAGAAGACGCCCCACCCGCCGCGCCAGAGTTCGCCGCGGCTGGAGGCGAAGGTCTGGGCCGTCTGGACGATGGTCGGATCGGTCTCCTGCCCGGTCGCGATCCGGTTGATCACGCGTTCCGCCCCGAGCCAGAGCACGCCCCAGATGATCGTCAGCAGGACGGCGCCCACGGCCGCCAGGCGGATGATTCGCCCGCGCAGATCCCGTCGCGGTCTGGACGAGGTCTCGGGCCGGTGATGCCCGACCCGCAGGCTCAGCGCGCCGATGAAGATCAGCTCGGCGATCAGGCTGATCATGCCCCCGCGCGAGAGCGACATGACAACCGCGATCCCCATCCAGGCGGCGGCGAACGCATAGAACATGCGCTCCCATCGCTGTTTGCGGCGCACCAGCATCATGGCCACCGGCCACGGCATCAGCAGTTCGATATAACCCGCGAAATGGTTGCGGTTGACATAGGGCCCGAACGGAGCCTCGACCTCGACCGGGCGGAGCCAATAGAACTTGCCGTTCCAGGTGAAATGCTGGATCAGGCCGAAGACCGCCAGCGCCAACCCGAAGTAGATCATCCATCGCGCCAGCTTCTCCAGGCGTTCCCGCGTGGTCAGAAAATTGGCCGCCAGCAGCGCGCAGGCCAGCAGACAGCAGAGGAGCATGACCGCCCCTCGCGTCGCCTCGGCGTCCATCGAGAGACTGTGACGAGTCCCCTCGCCGTCGGTGAACGAGAGCCCCTGGAGGATCCCGAGCGCCAGCAGCGCCACCAGCGACCAGAGGGGCTGCGGGATCATGATCGTCAGTTGACGCTCATAGAAAGCTTTGCCCGCCCAGACCAGGGTCAGGCCCCACACCATGATCTCGAAGAGGAGGACCGACCAGGCCTCGACCACGCCGTGCGCCAGCGCGGTAAAAACG
>DATEFT010000717.1:0-24896 GCA_035280505.1 Blastocatellia bacterium
CCAGCGGCTCAGGGCGACCTTCTGCTGATTGCCGCCGGAGAGCGTCGCCGCCGGGGCGAAGAGGGCCGGCGTCTTGATCGCAAACTGTCGGGTGTAATCGAGCGCGATCTCTTTCTCTCGTTGAAAATCGAGCGCGCCGAAACGGGCCAGGTCCTCGAGAACGGCGAGCGTGATATTGGCGCTGATCGGCAGGTCGAGGATGACGCCATGGCGCCGCCGGTCTTCTGGAACATAGGCGATCCCGTGTCTGATCGCCTCGGTCGGGCTGTCGATGCGAACCGATCGACCTTTCAGCAGAATCTCTCCCGCATCGGCCGGAGTCAAACCGAAGATCGCCCGCGCCAACTCCGTGCGCCCGGCGCCGACCAGCCCGGCCAGGCCGACGATCTCTCCCGCGCGAACCGTCAGGTCGATATCTTTGACCCCCGCTCCGGAACATCCGAAGCCGCGGAGTTCCAGCAGGACTTCTCCGGGATCGACCGCGGTCTTGGGAAAGACCGCCGACAGCTCGCGTCCGACCATCAACTGAATCAGCTCCTGGCGCGTGACTTCGGCCATCGGCCGCGTCTCGATCGTACAACCGTCGCGCAAGACGGTCACTCGATCGGCGATCACCGACAGCTCTTCCAGGCGATGCGAAATGTAGATGATCCCGACTCCGCGGGCGCGAAGTTCGCCGATCACGCGATAGAGGTTCTGCGTGTCCTCTTCGGAGAGCGAGGCCGTCGGCTCGTCCATGATCAGGACCTTCGAATCGGCGCCCACGGCGCGGGCGATCTCCACCAGTTGCTGTTGAGGCATGGTCAGGTTGGCCGCCGCGGTCTCGGGATCGATCTCGGCCCCGACCTCCTTCAAGAGACGAGCGGCGCGCTCGCGGCGCGCGCTCCAATCGAGGCGCCTCCAGAGTCCGCCCGACTCCAGGCCCAGCGCCATGTTTTCGACTACGGTCAGTTCGGGAAAGAGCGCCGGCTGCTGGTAGATCGCCGCGATGCCCAATGAACGGGCCAGCCGCGGCGTGTTGTGCGTCAGGCTCTGCCCGTTCAATTCAACCGAACCGCCGTCCGCCTGGACCGCGCCGGTCATGATCTTGACGAGCGTCGACTTGCCCGCGCCATTCTCCCCCACCAGGGCGTGCACTTCTCCGGCGCGCAGTTCAAACGAAGCCTCTTTCAATGCCCGAACCCCGGCGTAGGATTTGGTGACATTGACGGCTCGAAGCAGGGTGCTGTTGCTCATGAACCTCCTTTTGGCGCGATTATTTCATATTTGTATGCAATTCACACTTCTGACCGGAAAATGTTCAAACTCATCAAAAGAAATGTATAGAGAATGAGGGAACAGTTGAGCTGCAAAGAATTCCACAGCCGGCGTTCAATAATCTACCGCCGGATCTTGTCTCAGTGTGAGCAGAAGGCCCATTTGTATGAAAAAGCAGATCTTATTGGTGGAAGATGAGCCCGGGTTGATTATGACCCTGACCGACAGTTTGCAGAACGACGGCTATGCCGTCGCTTCGACCCCCGACGGAGAGGTCGGGTTGCAGCGCGCGACCGAAGAGTCGTTTCAGTTGCTCATCCTCGACATCGGTCTGCCGCACAAGAACGGCTTCGATCTGCTGCGCGACCTGCGGCAACGTGGCGTCACGACCCCGGTCATGATCCTGACCGCGCGCAGCCAGGTGATCGACAAGATCCTCGGGCTCAAACTCGGAGCCGACGACTACATGACTAAACCCTTCGACACCGGGGAGTTATTGGCCCGGATCGAGGCCATCTTCAGGCGGGTCCATCCGGCGGGGACGTCGTCATCGGAAGTCTACGTCTTCAGCAATGTCCATATCGATTTCCGCCGCGCCGAGATCACGCGAGCCGGCGAGAAGGTCGAACTGGCCGCCCGCGAATATCACCTCCTCCGCTATCTCGTCGAACATCGCGAGATGACGCTCTCGCGCGATGAGCTGTTAAACGAAGTCTGGGGCTACGATTGTATGCCGACTACCCGGACCGTCGACGTGCACATCGGATTATTGCGGCAGAAACTCGAACCCAACCCTCGCATTCCACAGTTCATCCTCACCGTCCACGGGTTCGGATATAAGTTCGTCGGGTGAGCCCACGCTCGCGCCGAACCGCGGTCTGTCAAGTTTTGTCACGGCCTCTTAACAAATCGCTTCTGAAGCGCTGGGGGAAGGTTCCGGCTCGATCGCGGAACTTCCATCGGCTGACTATTTACCGAAACGAGTCGATAAAAATGCTCTCACCATGAATTTACAAGACTTACAAAGTCTTTTCCTGATATTGACAACACCAGGCGAGTGATCGGCGACAATTCCCGACGAGAGCTGACGTCGTCAGCCTGGCAACACAATAGATACAACTTACTAGAAGCCCCTTTCGAGTAGTTAACATTCATATGTACCCACTCAATGTTAAATCCGAGATCCCGATCTTTCTGCTGCCCGGAGAATTTCAGGAGCAGACGGACGACGAGTTGGTGGCCGCGGCCCGAAATCATGATGAATCGGCCTTTCGGCGGCTCTTTGAACGACATCGCCGGCTGGTCGCCCGCTCGGCCGGACGTTTTTTTCGTCAGCGCGAGATGATCGAAGAGATCGTCCAGATCGTCTTCTCCGAAGCCTGGTTCTCGCTGGGCAGCTACCAGGGCCGCGGCGAAAGATCGTTCGCCGCCTGGTTGTCGCGAATCGCCATCAATACCTGTTATGACGAACTGAGGAGGAATATCCGCCGGAGGGAGAATTTTTTCAGCGACCTGAGCGATCAGGACATGGAATTTCTGGAAGAAGGATTGCGGGACTCCCGGGCCAGCAACAATGCGGAGCGGGTGGCGATCTCGCGGGATCTGACCCGCAAACTGCTGGCGAAACTCTCGCCCGAAGATCAAACGGTCTTAAAGCTGCTCAAAGTGGAGGGGCTGACGATCGCCGAGATCACGGCCTTGACCGGCTGGTCGGCCGCCAAAGTCAAGATGCGCGTTCATCGCGCGCGCGGAATCTTCCAAAGAACCCAAAGAAGTCTAGAAAAGTCTAGAAAAGTCTAGCCGGACGTTTCCAGACTACTTAATCGTGAAGATGTAACCGACGCCGCGCACGGCCTTGATGGCGTCGGTTCCTTTGGCGGGGCCGTTCAATTTCTTGCGTAGATTGCTGACGTGCATATCGATGCTGCGGTCGAGCGGATCGAAAGAGCGTCCGAGCACACTGCCGACCAGTTTCTCGCGGCTGACGACCTGTCCGGCCGTCCGCAGGAAGACCTGCAGCAGATCGAATTCAACCGTCGTCAATTGAAGTTTGAGGCCCGCGCGGCGGGCAATCCGGGCTCTGGCATCCAGCTCCAGATCTCCGGCGGTCAGCGGAGCGGGCGGCAACAGGCTGTGCTGTTCGTTCCGGCTGCGGCGCAGAATGGCGCGCACGCGCGCGGCCAGTTCGCGCAGATTGAGCGGTTTGCTGAGATAGTCATCGGCGCCCAGTTCCAGTCCGAGGATTCCCTCGAACTCTCCAGCCGGCGGCGCCAACATCAAGATCGGAATTCGCGACTCGGCCCGGATCCGGTGCAGCACTTTGAACCCGTTGGCGCCCGAGACGATGACCGCCAGCAACAGCAGCGCATAATCACCCGCCAGGGCGCATTCAACGGCCGATTCGACCTGCTCGACGGCCCGAACCCCGAATCCCTGCGGCCCGAGAGTCTGCGTTACCTGTGTACACAGATCCCGGTCATCATCGAAAATCAGGATGCTATCCATGCTTAAGAAGTAACAGCGCGGGGAACCCTGTGTTGGGGCACAGAGCCTCCCTCCCCCGCGCTGCTCGTTGGAAATTTTCACTAAATTCGAACGAGTCACTTTACATGGAGATAGTCCGCCCCCGGCCGGAAAGGGTCACAATTTTTTTCAGAGCGTCAATTCGAGGCTCCGGTCGGCGGGAGGCTCCAGCGGCGAGGAGGCCAGTTGTTGCAGGCTGAACAGATCGTGATAATAACCGCCGAGCCGCAATAGTTCGGCGTGCGTTCCGGACTCGACGATCTCTCCTTCTTTCAAGACCAGAATCTGATCGAAATTCTCGATGCCGGCGAACTGGTGCGAGATCACCAGCATGGTCTTGCCCTGTTGCAACCGGTTGACCGATTGCTGAATCAGGGCCGAAGACTCGGCGTCGATGGCCGAGGTGGGCTCGTCGAGGATCAGCAGCGAAGGGCGTTTGATGATGGCCCGCGCCAGGCAGATGCGTTGCCGCTGCCCGCCCGACAGGGTGCTGCCGCGTTCGGCGATAATCGTCTCATATCCTTCCGGCAAGGCCTCGATGAATTCGTGAGCGAAAGCCTCGCGGGCGGCGGCCTCGACCTCTTCATCCGACGCCTCGGGTTTGCCGTAGGCGATGTTTTCACGGATCGAAGCGCCGAAGAGCAGCGATTCCTGCAAGACCACGCCGATCTGGCTTCGCAGCGACTCCCGTTGATATTGCTCGATCTCGAGGCCGTCGATCAGGATCACGCCCTCCTGCGCTTCGTAGAACCGCAGCAGCAGACTGGCGATCGTCGACTTCCCCGCCCCCGAAGCGCCGACCAAAGCCACTCTCTGACCCGGCGCAATCTCGAACGAGACGCGGCGCAGCACGCCCTTTCCGTCTCCATAACCGAACGAGACCTCTTTGAACGAGAGCTCTCCGCGCAGGCCGGAAACGACCACTCCCTGCCGCTGATCCAGGGATTCGGGCTCGATGCGGAAGACCTCGGCGATGCGCTCGGCGCTGGCCATCGCCTTCGAGAACTGGCTGGAGATCCTGGCCAGCGTTCGCAGCGGCTTGTACATACTGGTCAGGTACGCCGTGAAGATCAGCACTTCACCGGGCAACATCCGGCCCTCGAGCACCAGCAGCGCGCCGCAGAGCACCGCCGCGCACAGACTGCCGGCGCTGACGATCTCGGTCGAACGGGTCGCCGCCGCCTCCATCCGGGAGGTCCGGATGCCCTCTTCCAAAGTGTGGCTGCTGGCCTCATCGAATCGCGCCTGTTCATGCTTCTCCCGAGCGAAGGCGCGGACCAGCGGCAACGCCGACAAGACTTCATGGATGCGCGAAGCCACCATCCCTTCGCGCTCGCGCTGGCGCCTGGCCGAAGCCTTGATCCGCCGGTAGACGAAGAAGAGCGAATAGCAGAGGACCGGAAAGGTCGCCAGCACGACCAGACTCAGTTGCCGGTTGAGCGCGAACATCACCACGAACATGCCGATCACCGTCAACAGGTGCGAGACGAAGGTCACCACCGACTCGGCGAAGACATCTTTCAGCGCGCTGGTATCGCTGACCACTTTGGTCAAGAGGTCGCCCGTGCGTGCGCGCGCGTGATAGGAGAGCGACAGTTGCTGGAGATGCGCGAACAGTTCCCGCCGCAGCCGGTAGACCAGCTCATAACCGATCCGCGAAGTGATGAAGATCTGCAGATAGGCAAAGACCCCGCGAAAACTGGCGATCACGACGATGCTCAGCGAGATGATCACGACCGCGAGGGTCTGGCCCCGCGCCAGCAGACCGTCGAGCCAGTCGAGCGACTCCGGCAGGCTCTTATCCAACAGGAGATGATCGAAGATGATCTTCAGCGGCCAGGGCGCCATCAACTCGGTCAGGGTAAACCCGGCCATGCAGAGCAGCGCGCCCCACAGGCTCCACTTCACCCCGAACAGATGCTCTTTGATCACCCCGGATAATGTGATGTTCTTTTTGCGATCCACAGCCGTTTGATTGAGTCAATCCGCTCGCTATCGCTCGCGGTACTGACCCCTTACCAATGTTTGAAAGTTGACGGCGCGATGCAGACGCAGGAGATCCAGCAAGAGCGCCAGAAAATCGAAAGCGTCCTCATCCATCACCTTGTGATGCAGCATGATCCCGACCGGATCCGGATCGTTAAGTTGTCGATTCAGTTCAGTGACCAGTTCGCCTCTCGTCCCGCGGCCCAGATCCAGCGTCACCGAGACCTCGCGAAATCCGTAGCCCCGAATCTCGGCCCGGCCGCGTCTTTGGGAGAGCACCTGAAAACCGAGCTGATCGAGCGCCCGATAGGTATCGGTCGTACAGCGATTCCAGGGCGGCGTGAAGACGGGAGAGAAGGCCTCCTCAAAAGCGTCCTCCAATACTTTACGGCCCCTGGCGAGATCCGCCAACTGCTGATCGAAGCTCCGGCTGGAGCCGAATTCACACTTCCGCCCTTCGGGCTCGTGGTTCGCGTGCAGCCAGCCATGCTGATCGAGTTCGACCAGGTCGCCGAATTGACGGTGATGCCGGCGGAGCAGGACGGCGGCCGATTCGGTCAGAAGCCCGGGAATGATCTCGAGATTGAGCGGGATGGCGCGCTCCGCGAAGAGATTCAACAGCCGTCCCAGAGAGCCCTCGTCCCGGTCGACGTCATCATTGCGGAAGAAGATGCGGACGGTTCGCCCGGCTTCCTGAAGCCGATCGAGCGACATCCGGAGCGGATCGAAGAGCTCGCTCATTCGTCCTCCCGCGAAAACGCCCCGGCCGAGTCCGGCGCGCTCAGTTCAGTCAGCGCCAGCGCCGTCTTTTCGACCCCCCGCAGATCGAGCGCCGCGCCCACCGGTTTCGGCCGGCTCAAGACTGAAAGCATCCGGTCGGCCAGACAGTCGGGCCGGAGTTCCTGCGGGTCGATGATCTCGACCAGGCCCAGCCGGCGCAGTTTATCGGCCCGGATCGACTGTTCCCGATTGTTGTTCCCCGTGAACGGATAGACGATGGCGCGCGTTCCGGTCGTGATCAGATCCAAAGAGGTATTGTAACCGGCCATGCTGATCGAGAGATCGGCCCGCTTCAGTTGCGACCGGAAGCTGGTCGTGTAACGCCCAAGCCGGATTCGCGGTCTCCCCTCAACCTTCGACTGAAGGCGCTGAAACTCCGGTTCCGGCAGATAAGGCCCGGTGAAGATCGACATCCGATGAGGAATCCGATCCGAGATCAGATCCAGGGCATCGACGGCACAATCGATCAGTTCGCTTCCGACCCGCCCGCCGCCGATGCTGACCAGAATGGTCTCGCCGGACGATCCCGGCTCGTCCCGATCGACCGGAATCGCGGCCGGGGCGACCAACCCCGTATAACGGACCGCGCACGTGAGATCCGCCCGCCGAGAAAAAGTCTCCTCCAGGCGATGAAAACGCGGATCGGAATGGACCAGCAAGAGATCGAAGTATCGATTGGCGATGCGACAGGCCTCGATCTCGAATTGCTGCTGCTCGCGTTTACCCACCAGAATATCGCGCAGGCTGCAGACGACCTTCACCGGATGGCCCCGGTCACGGTCGGCCCGGGCCTGTTCAAGCAACGGCAGCAGTTCAGACGCAAACTTGAGGCGACCGAACGGAAACATCTCGATCACCAGGAGGTCCGGTTTGAGGCGCTCGTATTCGTCCAGCAGGCGTTGCCGCCGGATCTGTTGAATCTGCTCCAGGCTCATCGCCCCCTCGACGACATAGAGATTACTGAACCCGGCATCCGTCCTGAGCGCGGGCAGATTGATCACTTCGACGGCGGCAGGCAGCTCGAATCCGGGGACCAGCTCTCCCCCGTTCAGAAAGTAGACGTCAAACTCCGACAGCCCGCGCACAATCTCCGCGCTGCGGATGAAATGGCCCATCCCCAGGACGTGCTGGCAGTAGAACATCACTCTCTTCTTCATACAACGAAAGATCTTCTCTTTATTTCTTAAACCGCGAACTGCTCGGCCGTTTCGATCAGCTCCTCCAGAATCGCCAATCCCTCTCGCCTCAGTTTGGTGACACAGCGGAAGGCGCGTTCGTAGATCAACGCGGCCGCCGTATGCCAGGCCAGCGCCGATTCGGCGACCGCTCCATAAGCCTCGATCAACTGCCGCGCCGACGTTTCAACGGTGCCGGAAGCTCGTCCCTCCAGCAGTCCCCGATAGTAGAGGGCGGCGACGAAACTGCCGAGATCCTGCAGCGGGTCTCCCTGACAGAAGTTATCCCAATCGATGAGGGCTACTCGGCGGTCCCGGGTGACCAGGAGATTCTGCAGGTGCAGATCGCCGTGCAGGGTGGCCACGGGCCGCGTTCCGAGTGACCGGGCCGAGGACTGCAGTTGTTCGAACAAAGATCGCAGCCTCGCGTTCAACGAGGGTCTGAATCGCGAGATCAGTTCGACCGCCTCCTCCAGTCTCGAGACGATCGTCTCGATCGTGATCCGGCGGGCAAACGGCGATTGAATCTCATGGAGCGCGGCGATGGCGGCGCCCGCTCCGGCCAGCAACTCCCGGAAGTCGGATCGCCGCGGATCGGATTCGATTATGGTCTCGCCCTCCAACCCGGCCTGCCAGACGGTCCGGATCTCGGGTTGGTAGACGAGCGGCCGCGGAATCACGAGTCGCCCGGCTCTTCGGGCCTCGCTGTTCCATAAATGCCACAGCCCGTCCCAGGCCGTAACGCTCTCGTCGAGAACATAGGTCTTACCGAAGAAGACCGGCGACGCGGTTCGACCGGGATGCCGATGGCGCAGTTGAACGCGCGCGCGCACCGTGCAGGCGCGTTCGGCGGCGTAATGAACCACTTCGCTCACGCTTTGATCGATCGCCCACTCCGCGCCGTGGCTCGCCGCCACCACCTCCGGCAAGATGCGGTGCTGCAACTCCGTCGAATCGACCAGGACCGGAAGTCCGGTCAACTTTCGGTCGTCGGGGAAGAGCCGGATCCGGCGTTCGCCGTCGGCCGCCACCGTCACGCTCAAGAGCTGCTCTCGTTCCCGTTCGGTCGAGAGTTCGACCGACTGCAGAGCGTAGGTGACCAGGCATCTCCGGCCAGGCCGATACTTGATCTGCAGAATGCGGCAAGCCGTGAGGCGGTAACCGGCCTCCAGCCCCTTTCCGTTCGTCAACTCGCGCTCGAAGACCTGTTGCATGGCGGACGGGTCGAGCAGTTCGCCCAATTGCGGAAGCCGCTCGTCGGAGATGACCGCTGGAACTTTTTCAATCATGTGCCGAACAGAGCCCTCAACTCTCGAATGTTCCGGCTCGAATCGAAGTCGCGACAGACCGTGGTGCGCGCGGTCCGGCCCAATCTCCGGCGCAGGTCCGAGTCGTCCAGCAACTCCGCGATCGCCGCCGCCAACGCCGGAGCGTCCTTTTGCGGCGCCAGCAACCCGTTCACGCGGTGTTCGATCAGTTCGGGGATGCCGGAGATCCTGGTCGAAACGACCGGCAACTCCATCGCCATGGCCTCGACCAGGACGTTGGGAATCCCGTCCCGGTCGCCGTCATCGACCACCTGACAGGGCAGCGCGAAGACGGTGGCCTGCTGGTAGATCTCCTGCAACTCTTCCTGGGTCACCGCCGGATGCAGAGTCACCACCTCTTGCAGTTTCAGCCGCTCGATCAAACCGCTAATCACCTCTTGATAGTGGCCGCCTCCGCCGCCGATGATCCGGCACTCAAACCGGTAGCCCTGCTCTTTGAGCCGGCCGCAGGCTTCGATCAGATAGGTAAAGCCCTTCTTCTCGACCAGACGGCCGATCGAAAGGATCAGCGGCGGCGCGGCAGGATCCGAGATCCCGGATCCAGGCTTCGCTGCCGGAATAAAGAAGGAGAGATCGAGACCGTGGTAGATCGTGTGGAGCGGAGTCGTGGCCGGCCGCAGGCGGTCCAGATAGATCTCGTTGGCCCGCGTGCAGGTCACGGCAAACTTGGCCCGGCGCATCTTCACCGACAGCAGGTCGCCCGGATTCTGGTCCTGACGATAGATGTCCTTGGCATGCGCGGTGAAACTGAACGGCAATCCCGAGAGGCGGCTCGCCAGCATCGCCACTGTGGCCGAGGTGTGGCAAAAATGCGCGTGGAGATGACGAATCCGTCCCGACTCCAACGATCTCCAGGCAATAAACCCGGCCTGCAGAAATTCTTTGACGAAGGCGCGATTCGGAGCGCGACCGGTTCCGACGCGGTACCTAAAAGACATGGCCAGAGCCGCGCCGAGCGCCGCGAGATAGGCCGCCGGCCTCAACCGGAACAACCGCCAGTGGCTCGCCGCGAAGGCCGGCACATTCTTCCACAACCAGGCCGGAAGACTGCCGTCGCCGGACGACGTGGGCTCGGGCAGATAGATCACCGGCGCGCGAATCTTGCCGACCACGCCATGTCGCTTCTCTCCTTCCAACCGCTTGAGGGAGAAGATGGTGAGCGGCTGTCCCGCCTGCTCCAGGAGCCAAATCTCGTTGGCGATAAAGGTCTCGGAGGTTCGCGGGTAACCTTTCAGAATATAGCCGATTTCAGATTCGGAGGTCTCCATGACGAGGCAACAACTCTTCGACTCGTTTCGCAATTACCGAGAGCGCGTTGAGGTCGACCGGACCGGGCCGCGCCGGTTCGCTCGGCGAGGCCAGACTTTCGCTCAAAGCGCGCATTAAACGTTCAGGCGTCAATTGATCCGGATGGAGGGTCTGGAAGAGGCCCAGCCGCGACATGCGGTCGGCGCGAATCCACTGTTCTTCGGTCGGCCTGACCCGGGGCACGACGATCGCGCGCTTACGCAGCGAAAGGATCTCGCAGACCGTGTTGTATCCGCCCATGGCCACGACCACATCCGCCGCCGCCATCAGGCCCAGCATCTCCCCGGTCGACTCGTAGAAGATCAACCCGGGGTCGGCCGCGGCCCGCTCCTGCAGTTGGGTTCGCTGCCGCTCGGGCATCTCCGGACCGCACACGATCAGGCTCCGCAGGTCCGGATCGATCGGAAAGGAACCGAGCCCCTTCAGATAGGCATCGATCACGTCGTAACCATCTTCTCCGCCGCCCGTGGTGACCAGAACCAATCGCTGATCGTCGCCGACCCGGAGCCGCGCCCTCATCTCGAGACGACTCCCCGGTTTGGCCTCTTTCCGGAGGTATCCGCAAAACTCGGTCTTGTCCACCACCGAGGGGGGAAAAGAATATTCTTCAATCGGGTCAAAAATCTCTTGCTCTCCGAGGATCATGACCCGATTATAAAAGCGGCTGATCGCTTCGTAATGCCCATTCCTCTCCCAATTGCTGACTATGGCGTCCGGGCTATCGAGGATATCACGCAAGATCAAGATCTGGTTGGTCTTCGGTAACCCAACTCGAAGATAATCGAGAGTCGCAGCAAGCTCCCGTTTCACCCCCAGCGGCTTCTTATCAACCATCAACAGATCCGGTTTGAAATTTATAACGGTGGTTAGAATTAGATCAGAGCGGAGACGAACGGCCTCACTCAGGCCGGAGCTGAGATATTTGGTTGTATATTCCCCACGCCCGACGCGAGTCAGGCACGGCAGCTTGATGTAGTCCATCAGACCGGGCAGGCCCGGCAACCGCAAGCTGTGGACCACAGGTGATCCCGTCACCAACAAAATCGAAAGCTCAGGAATAACTTCCAGCAAATACTGACAGATCGTCAGCATTCTTTTAATGTTTCCAAGACCGTATGTATCGTGCGAATAGACCAGCAGTTTCTTCATACTCAATTTCTTGTTGGACCCCATCAAATTCCAGGTCCCTCCCGTTGTCAAGAGATCTCCCCGCCAATTCGCACCTCCGGCACGGCCTTTGACATATTCCACTACTGTAAAATAATGAATTGATTTCAGACAGTAGCGCACCTGAGCCCTACTGTGGAAGGATACTAGCAAACGAATAGAGTGAGGCTTTTAGGACGAAGAGAATTGCGCGCCGAATCAGTACCGCGGGCGGTAGCGGGCGCAAACTCGGCCTTCGGACGTTGGTGGAAGCCACGCTCGCTACCGCTCGCGGTGACTTTCGTCTGTTTCAAATTCCCTGAGGAGCCAACCAATGATCGAGACAGATAAAGTAATGAGAACCGAAGCGAGAATTCCCTCGGCAACCTACCGTTTGCAGTTCAATCGTCAATTCACGTTCAAGGACGCGTTGAGACTGGTCGACTACCTGGCCGAGCTGGGGATTAGCGACATCTATGCGTCGCCGCTCTTTGTCGCGCAGCCCGGCAGTCCGCACGGCTACGACATTATCGATCACTCACGTTTCAACCCCGACCTGGGCACCGAAGAGGATTTCATCGCCCTCGCCCGAAGTCTCAAGGAACGAGGACTGGGAATCATCATGGATGCGGTGCCCAATCACATGAGCATCGGAGGCGGGGCCAATCCGTGGTGGAACGACGTGCTGGAGAACGGGCCGAGTTCGCCGTACGCGAGGTATTTCGATATCGACTGGCATCCGCCCAAGGCCGATCTCGCCGACAAGGTCCTCTTGCCGATGCTCGGAGAGCAGTACGGCCGAGTCCTGGAGAACCACGAGCTGACGCTCAAGTACGAGCAGGGTTCATTCTTCATCGACTATTACGAGACCCGGCTGCCGATCGCGACGGGTTCGTACGCGCATATTCTGTCGCGGATGATCGAATTGCTGCAGGTCCGTTTCGGCGAGTCGCATCCCGACCTGCCCGATCTCATGGAGTTGGAGAGCATCACCACGGCGATCGGCTATCTGCCGCCGCGCACCGAGACCGATGAAGAGAGGCTGCGGGAACGGTATCGCGAGCAGGAGGTGATCAAACGCCGAATCGACAACCTGATCGAGGAGAGCGAGGCGGTCTCGCTGGCGTTGCAGACCACGCTCGAAGAGTTCAACGGCACGCGGGGCAAACCGTCGAGCTTCGATCGGTTGGAGCGGTTGCTCGACGATCAGGCCTATCGCCTGAGCTTCTGGCGGGTCGCCGCCGACGAGATCAACTACCGGCGCTTCTTCGACATCAACGAGCTGGCGGCCATCCGGGTGGAAGAGCTGGAGGTCTTCGTCGCCATCCACGAACTGATCCTCAGATTAATGAGGCAGGGCTGGGTGACCGGGCTCCGGATCGATCACGTCGACGGCCTCTTCGACCCGGCACAGTACTTGCGTGATCTGCAGATTGAATGCTTGAACGCCTCCTGGCAATCCCTCGGTGCCGGGGCGGCGGCAGGCGGGGTTTCGAGTCCCTCAACTCAACTTCGCGGCGATCCGGCTCGTCCTAACTATATCGTCGTGGAGAAGATTCTCGGACCCGATGAATTGTTACCGGCCGATTGGGCCATCTACGGTACGACCGGTTATGGTTTCCTGAACCTGCTCAACGGCATCTTCATCGAAACCAGAAGCCGTCGGGCCTTCGAACGGCTCTATCAGGCTTTCATCGGAGAGGTGATCGATTTCTCGGACCTGGTCTACCAATGCAAGAAATTGATCCTGCGGGTGGCGATGTCGAGCGAGCTGCACGTGTTGGCTCGCCGCCTCGATCGGGTTTCGGAGCAGCACCGATACACGCGGGATTTCACGCTCAACAGCTTGCAGTACGCGTTGAGCGAGGTGATCGCCTGCTTTCCCATCTACCGGACCTATACCCAGATCGATCAGCCCGAAGTGAACGAGGAGGATCAGCGGCACATTCGCCGCGCGATTCAGGACGCCAAACGCCGCAACCCGGCCCACGCCCCCTCGCTCTTCGATTTTATCGGCTCGCTGTTGCTGCTCGACGAACCGGAAGGATTGACGGATGAGCACCGCGCCGAGCGTCGCAATTTCGTGCTGCGGTTTCAACAATTGACCAGCCCGGTCATGGCCAAGGGGCTCGAAGACACGGCCTTCTATCGTTACTTCCCCCTGGCCTCGCTCAACGAAGTCGGGGGCGAGCCCTCGCGCTTCGGCGTTCCGATCGCGGCCTTCCACGAACAGAATCAGCGCCGCCGGCAGGAGCGCCCGCACGGGTTCTCGGCCACCTCCACGCATGACACCAAACGCAGCGAGGATGTGCGGGTGCGGATCAACGTCCTCTCGGAGATGCCCGAGCGCTGGGCTCAGGCGATTCAGCAGTGGCGCGTGCTCAATCAGGGCAAGAAGATTCCCCTCTGGAGCGGCGAGGCTCCCGACGGCAACGACGAATATCTGATCTACCAGACGCTGGTCGGCGCCTGGCCGATCGAACGGCTCTCGCCGGAGGCGCTGGCCGAGTTCACCACTCGCATGGAGGACTATGCGATCAAGGCGGTCCTGGAGGCCAAGGTCCATTCCAGTTGGATCAGCCCCGAAGAGGAGTACGAACGCGGCATCCGGCAGTTCATCCGCTCGATCCTGACGCCCACGCCCGACAATCAGTTCATGATCGAGATGATCGAATTCTGCCGGCCCATCGCCCGCGCCGGTATGTTCAATTCGCTCTCGCAGCTCCTGCTCAAGATCACCTCGCCCGGGGCGCCCGACTTCTACCAGGGCATGGAATTGTGGAACCAGAGCCTGGTCGACCCGGACAACCGGAGGCCCGTCGATTTCGAGCTCCGCCTGGCCTTGCTCAATCAGATTCGAGAGGCCGAGCAGGGCGACCTGCGGGCCCTGCTCGACCACATGATGCAGCACCCGGAAGACGGCCGGATCAAAATGTTCCTGACCCGGCGCGCACTTCAATTCCGGCGCGCTCATCACGACCTGTTCATGAACGGTGAGTATCAGCCGCTGTCCGTCACCGGGCGGCTCAAGAATCACGTTCTCGCTTTCGCCCGAATCACACCCACAGATTCGGTGATCATTGCCGCGGCCCGGTTCTTCACCAGCCTCGGCGTGCCTGAACGACTACCCATCGGTCAGGAGGTGTGGGAAGAGGCAGCCATCACGCTGGACAAACGACTGATCCGGGGCAGCTACCGGAATGTCTTGACCGGCGAGGTGCTGACATTAGACCCGAAAACAACCAGAGGCAGGCTGGCGCTGGCCGAGGTCTTCGCGCGTTTGCCAGTAGCCATGCTTGAACGTTTATAAAGGACGGAGAAGTAGTTAATGAAGAAATTGCAGCAGCACAGCGATAATTTGCTGTGGTTCAAGGATGCGGTGTTCTATGAAGTGTATGTCCGTGGATTCTATGATTCCAACGGCGATGGCATCGGCGATTTTTCGGGACTCACCGAAAAACTCGATTATCTTAAATGGCTCGGCATTGATTGTATCTGGTTACTTCCCATGTACGCCTCACCCCTGCGTGACGGCGGTTACGATATATCCGATTATTACGCAATTTTACCGGAGTACGGAACCATGGAGGATTTCAAACGGTTCCTCGACGCCGCTCACGAGCGTGGTCTCCGAGTCATCGCCGATCTGGTGCTGAATCATACCTCGGATCAGCACCCTTGGTTTCAGGAAGCACGAACCTCACCTCATTCACCGAAACGCGACTGGTATGTATGGAGCGATTCCGACCAGAGATACGCCGACGCGCGAATCATCTTCGTGGACACGGAACGCTCCAATTGGACCTGGGACGAACAGGCGGGCGCCTACTATTGGCACCGGTTCTTCAGCCATCAACCGGACCTCAATTTCGACAACCAGGAGGTGCAGCACGCGGTCCTGGAAGCCCTCTCCTTCTGGATGGACCTGGGCATCGACGGATTTCGGCTCGACGCCGTGCCGTACCTCTACGAACGCCACGGCACCAACTGCGAAAACCTGCAGGAGACGCACGGGTTTCTCAAACATCTCCGAAAATACGTCGATCAGCATTATCCCGGGCGGGTGCTGCTGGCCGAAGCCAACCAGTGGCCCGAGGATGTCGTGGAGTATTTCGGCGAGGGCGACGAGTGCCACATGGCCTATCACTTCCCGATCATGCCCCGCCTCTTCATCGCGCTGCGACAGGAAGACCGGCGCCCGATCGTCGAGATCCTGCAACGGACTCCGGAGATTCCGGACAACTGTCAGTGGGGGATCTTTCTCCGCAACCATGACGAACTGACCCTCGAGATGGTCACCGACCAGGAACGCGACTATCTCTACACGGAGTACGCCACGGACCCGCGGATGCGCTGTAACGTCGGGATCCGCCGCCGGCTGGCTCCGCTCATGGACAACGGACGGCGGCGCATTCGATTGATGCATGCGCTGCTCTTGAGCCTGCCGGGGAGTCCGTTCCTCTACTACGGCGACGAGATCGGGATGGGCGACAACGTCTACCTCGGCGACCGCGACGGGGTCCGCACTCCCATGCAATGGTCGGCGGATCGCAACGCGGGATTCTCCAAGGCCGATTTCGCGCGTCTCTATTTTCCGGTCATCATGGACCCGGTCTACGGGTACCAGGCGGTCAACGTCGAGGCGCAACAACGCCACAAGACCTCGCTGCTGCACTGGATGAAAGAGATCATCGCCCTGCGCAAACAGCATCAGGTCTTCGGCCGCGGGAACCTGGAAGCGATCGAGTTGGAGAACCGGAAGATCTTCGCGTTCACGCGCAGCTACAAGGGCGAGACCATGCTCTGTCTCTACAATCTCTCCCGGTCCGCGCAACCGGCGGAACTCGATCTCAGTCGCTACGAGGGCTACGTTCCGCTGGAGATCACCGACGGGGTCAAGTTCCCCAAGATCGGAAAGCGTCCGTACCAGTTGTCGTTTAACGAATACGGGTTCTTCTGGTTCCAGTTGATCAAGAGCTGACTCGAAATGAACCGCGAAATACGCGGAACACGCTAAATCGACGAAATTTCGCGTCCTCGGCGTGTTCCGCGGTTTGGATCTTGAATTTCAAGGATGAAACCGGGTCAAGTGAAGACCCGCTCCCGCTCCAGGCGTCCGGCCAGAGCGGCAATCACCACCGCCAACTCGGCGGGATCTACCGGCTTGGGCACATGGGTCTTATAGCCGGCGGCCAACGCTCGCACACGGTCTTCCGCCCGCGTATAGGCCGTGAGCGCGATCGCCGGAACGGTTCCGCCTTGTTCCGGTGCCAGCGACCGGATCTTGCGAATCAACGTATAGCCGTCCTCGCCCGGCATTCCGATGTCGGAGATCAACAGATCCGGGTGCCACTCCACCAGAGCCGCCAGCGCTTCTCCGGCCGAGCCGCACGATTTGACCACGATCCCGTAGCTGGCCAGAATCGCGCTGAGAATCTCGCGGGCGTCGGCCTCGTCATCGATCACCAGGATGCGGAGCCCCGTCAAGGAGTCGACCGGCAGGCCGTGGCGTTCGCCGTCCGCCAGATACCGTTGACGTCTAATCCCGTGGCTCTTCTCGAACTCCGGGGCGATCGGCAGATTCAGGGTGAAGGTCGCGCCCTGCCCTTCACCGGCGCTCTCGACCCCCACGGTGCCACCGTGCAACTCGGTCAGTTGCCGCACCAGGTTGAGCCCCAGCCCCAACCCGGCGTGCCGCCGGGTGCTCGAGGCATCGCCCTGGCGAAACCGGTCGAAGACGTGCGGCAGCAGTTCCGGTTTGATCCCGCAGCCGAAGTCGCGAACGGAGAGGCGGGCGTGCGACCCGACCCGCTCCAGACGAATCTCGACCTCGCCGCCCGCGGGAGTGAACTTGATGGCGTTCGAGAGCAGATTCCAGACCACCTGCTGCAGGCGGTCCGGATCGCCGGTGACCTGCCCGGCCGTCGCATCGAGCACCTCTTTGATGGCGATGGCCTTGGCCTCGGCCGCCGGGCTCACGACATCGAAGGCCCGTTCGATGACCGAGACCAGATTGACCGGTTTGGTCTCGAGCTTGAGCTTGCCGCGGCTGATCCGCGTGGTATCGAGCAGATCTTCGATCAACTGCAACTGCTGTCTGGCGCTGCGCTTGATCACGTCGATCGCCTTGACCGTGGTCTCGTGATCGGGCGGCGTCTTGCTCGCCAGAATATTGGCCCAGCCGAGCATGGCGTTGAGCGGCGACCGCAGTTCGTGCGAGATGACCGCGATATAGTCGTCCTTGGCCCGGCCCGCGGCATCGGCCGCCTCGCGGGCCTTGCGCTCCGACTCCAACAACCGCTCCCGTTCCTCTTCGGCCAGCTTGCGGTCGGTCAGATCCGAGACCACGCCGAGCAGACGAATCGGCTGCCCGCGCCCATCGAAGATGACCTGCCCGGCGGCCAGCAGCCAGCGGATGGTCCCGTCCGGCCACACCACCCGGTACTCGGAGGTGAACGGCCCTCCCGCGTTCACCTCCGCCGCCCACGGCTCCCTTTGCTGCAGCCGATCCTCCGAATAGAGGGTCGCCCGCCACTGGTCGAGAGTTAAAAACTCGCGCGGCTCCAGGCCATGCAACCTGAACCATTCGACCGACCCCTGCCCCAACTGCGTCTCGAGGTCCCATTCCCAGAGACCCAGGCCCGCCGCGCGTGGAGCCTGCGACAATCGGTCATTGGTCGTAGCGATGGTCGTAGATAACGTTATTCTTCGTTTGGGCGCATTCTCCATGTCGTTACTTCACTCACTGGTTTAAGGAAGCAATGGATCGTGATGGATGATTGTTCGGATAAAGACACTGGGGCACCGGACACCGACTGATCGATCTTCCCTGTCAGTATTTGAAACAGCGGTGTCCTGTTTTTCTAAACATCCTACACAACTATATTTTGCTGAATTAGGTAAACCCAAGTTCCACTAACTGAACGGGGTTCGGGCAATACTCGCACCATCAAGATTCGGACACTCGAATCTATTCGATTGATTTAATTGCAAATCGCATACCGCCATCCTATTTTCAACCTCGTGTTTCGCGGTTGAAATGAAAACGACCCTGTAGTTCGTCAATAGTGGAGTGTCTTCTTCTCTCTGGTCGATCGTGAAGAGACGACTTCGGTGGCCGGCAGGATCGGGGCGCGTGAGGAGAGATCGAAGACATCGCCCTGACTGAGCACATGCAGTTGGACTCCGAAGACCGACATCGTCCGTCCCATCGAGTCTTCGGCAATGTTGGTGAAGGTCAGATCGTGTCCGTCGACGATATAGACGGCGCCCGACCCGAGGACGCGAAATTGACTGTCGCCTTCCAGGATAATCGCCGTGTCTTCGTCGATTCCGATTCCGAGCAACCGCGGATTCTGGGCAACGGCTCCCAACAGCCGCCGGATGCGGCCGCGTTCGGAGAAGTGCTGGTCGATGATGACGTCCCGGACCAGACCCAGGCCCGGAACCATTTGAAAGGCATCGCCGACCTTGTAGGCGACGCCGTCTCCCGGCGCTCCCACCAGCATCATCTCGCTGAGCGCCGAGGCTCCGGCTGAAGTCCCCGCGATGACCCCTCCGCGGTTGAAGAGTTCCTCGATGCTCTCAAAGAGTTTGGTGCCGCCGAGACTGGTCGTGATCTTGAGTTGATCGCCGCCGGTAAAGAAGAGCGCGGCCACGTCGTCGAAGATGTCGGTCTGGGGCGTCTTGGCCATCTCGTCGCGATAACCGATCCCGAGGTGGCGGATCTGCTTCACGCCGAGCGCCGTAAAGAGCTTGCGGTAGATCTCCCAGACCTCCTCGCCATGCTGGGAGGCCAGCGTCGAGATCACCAGCCGGCCGTTCCCGATCCGTTCGGCCAGCGCGCGCAGAATCACCTGGGTATTCTGCTTATCCTCGCTGCCGCCGATGATGAAGAGCGTCCCCGGCTTCCGGCGCGGCGGCCTTCCCGGTTCCCTTCTTTCGTTCTTCTTGGCCGCCGAATTTCGGCGTTGATCACGGTTTTCTGTCATGGTCGATCTAAATTTCCAGGGCTTCACGGGGGCTACCGGCGGACGGCGCTCTCGGTCAAATTCGAGATCACCATGACCAGTTCCGCGGGTTCGACGGGTTTCGACATGTGAGTTTGGAATCCGGCCGAGAGGGCCTGGATCCGGTCGCTCGCGCGCCCGTAGGCGGTCAGCGCGATGGCCGGGATCAGCCCGCCCTCCTGCGGCGTCAATTGGCGGACCCGCCTGATCAGCGAATAACCGTCCTCCTCGGGCATGCCGATATCGGAGACGAGCACGTCGGGCCGCAATTGGCCGCCGCTGCGCCCCAGCAGCGCCAGCGCCTCGGCCGCCGAAGAGGCCGTCGTGACGCGCGCACCGCACTGACGGAGCAGCGTCGCGACCAGATCGCGGGCGTCGGCTTCATCGTCGACCACCAGCGCCCGCACGCCTTCCAGCGCCCGCGCATAGAGTTCGGCCGAGTCTTTGAGCGAGAAGGTCGGCTCCTGCGGATCCGCCTGCTGGCGCAGCGCCCGCAGCGGCAGCCGGACCTTGAAGATCGCGCCCCGGCCCTCGCCCTCGCTCTCGGCGGTGATGGTGCCGCCGTGCAGTTCGGTGATGTGGCGCACGAGCGCCAACCCCAGTCCCAATCCTCCGTGGCGATGCGTGCCGGAGCCGTCACCCTGATGAAACCGGTTGAAGAGATACGGCAGAAAATCGCGGTGGATCCCCTTGCCGGTATCGCTGACCGCGATCTCGATGTACGGATCGGCCCGTTCCAGTTGCACTTCCACCTGCCCGCCCTCCGGCGTGAACTTGACCGCATTCGAGAGCAGGTTCCAGACCACCTGTTGCAGCCGGTCCGGATCGCCGGTGATGATGCTGTTATTCTCCCTGATGGCCATTCGGAGTTCGATGCCCTTGGCCTCGGCCGCCGGCCGCAAGGCATCCGTGGCCGACTCCACGACCTGCACGATATCGACCGGCCGGGTCTCCAACCGCAGCTTGCCCTTGATAATCCGGGCGGCGTCCAGCAGGTCCTCGATCAATTTCTGCTGCGCCCGCGCGCTGCGTTCGATGACCTCGACCGCATGGGCCAGCGTGTCCGCATTGACCGATCCGCCCTTGAGGATCCGGGCCCAGCCGAGCATGGCGTTGAGCGGAGATCGCAGCTCGTGCGAGACCAGCGCGATGAACTCATCTTTGGCGCGACTGACGGCTTCGGCCATCTCGCGGGCCTCCTGTTCCCGCTGCAGGACCTGCTCGCGTTCGGCCTCGACCTGCTGGCGCTCGTTCATGGCGTCGGTGATATCTTCGGCGATGCTGGCAAACCGCACCACTTTGCCCTGCTCTTTATGCAACGAGAAGCCGCGATCACGAATCCAGCGCACCGTGCCGTCGGGCCTGATGATGCGGTACTCCTCGCTGAAACTGCCGGTCTTCTTGATCTGGTGAAAAGCCTTCTCGACGCGCCTCCGATCCTCCGGGTGAACCGTCTCCAACCACGATTTGAGATCCTCGTAGACCGCCTGGCTGCTCCGCCCCCAGAGCTTCTCATAGACCGGACTGACATAGATGGCCCGGCGGCTGACCAGATCTCCGATCCAGAAGACGTCCGCGATATTCTCCGCAAACTGCCGAAAACGCTCCTCGCTTTCACGCATGGCGGCCTCGGCCTGATGGCGTCTGGAGATCTCACGATCCAGCTCGATTCGCCGCGCCTCCAACAAGAGATTCTGCTCCTCGATCTGGCGGCGCCGGTCGTAGAGCAGGCGCTGCCGGGCGGCCCTTTCGATCACGCGGTTGAGCCCGCCATGCAGCCCGGGGGGCGAAAGAGCCTGGCGATCCAGACATTCCTGCGCCCCGCTCCCGATCAACTGGGCCATCATGACGTTGTCGTCCGTTTCGGTCAGGACCAGGGTCGGAGGGCAATCGCCGCCGAACTCCTCCCGGAGCGCCGCGAGCAATTCGTAGGCGCCCGTGGGCCGGCTGACCATCAAGATGGCGTCGAACTGATTCTCGATCCGCCCGGGCAACCGGCCGGGCGAGGCCCGGATCACGGCGTCCTCTTCGACCTCGACGATCGACCAATCGAAGAGGCCGTCGAGTTGGAGCGCCTCACGCCAGCGCGCCCGATCCGCAGGATCGTCGTCAATCAAAAGAATGTTTCGTTTCTGTTGTGGCATCTATTCACCTTGTTACGACTCGACCAGCTTGAGTCTTGGGTTAAGAGGATCTCCCAGCAGAGGCTGAATCAGGCAAAGATAGCGATTTGCTGGCCGTGTCCGTGGCTATCAGGCTCTCTCGTCTACCAAAAGCTCGGCGAATTGCCAGTTACACAAGAATTGATGGTGGGGCTCAATGGAGCTGTGCCTCTCTCGCCCACGGGGCGGACGTGAGAAGAGAGTCCGGGGCGCGATCGGGCGCCGCCCCGGACTCGGTCTATCGACGAACGTCGTAGGTGACCGCAGGGTCATCCAGATCCGATTCCTCCCAGGCCGCCTGAGCCAGCTTGTTACGGACTAGCTCGGTCGCGGCCTTGACCACCAACCCCGTGGCCGCCGCCCCCAGAGCCTCGCGGAGCCCGGGGCGGCCGACCCCCACGACATCGAGACGCTCGCGAAAACGTTCTGAGACGTCCTCGATCGTCTCGGCCACCGCATCCGCTATTCGCTCGCCCGGGGTCGGGCGCCGCCTGAAGAACCCCGAGACCAGGATTCCCACACAGGCCGCCGCCCCCACCGCCACCAGTGGATGGTTGGCGACATAAGTGTGCCAGTCGAAGGCCGCGTGCACCCGGTCGCTCAGGCGATCGACCGTCTGAGTGATCGACTCGCGGGTCGCCGCGATCTGCTGTCGAATCTCGTCAGGACTTCGCTCCGCACTCTGAGCCGAGGCCGGCGACGACGAACCGGGGGTTAAGTAATCTCTTTCAGCCATTCTTTGTTCTCCTCCAGGGTCTCCAGGGTCTGCCTCGGTTTCAGATCGGTCTGCTTCAATTTACCGATCCCGATCATGAGCGTCGCGACGGCTCCCAGCGCCAGGACGCCGCAGACCAGCAAGGCCGATTGCCAGGGCCGCCAGTACTCGGTCAGCCACAAGATGATCGTGGCGCAGAACGCCTGCGCGGCCAGGAAGGCCAGCGTCGCGCCCGCCACCAGAATCAACAAAGTCGGTTGCAACCGCTTGCCTTTGAGGCGGAGCTCCTGGCTGGCCAGCGCAATCTCGTCACGGACCAGGTTCGCCGATTGGACGGCCAGCTCTCCGACCAGCTCGCCAATCGATTCGCGCGATACCGAAGCGGCGGTCCAATGACCCAGTCTCTCCCGCTCAATCATAGCCTTATCCTCTCCGCAAAATCCGGCCGATGACCAATCCGGCGATTCCGGCGATCAAGAGGCTCTTGCCGGGATTGCGCCGCACTTGATTCTCCAGATCCGACTTCAAACGCTGCGGCTCGACGTCTCTCACGTAGTCCGCCGAACGCTCCAGCCAGTCGGCCGCGCGATGTCCGAGATTGGACAGTTCGCGATTATCGACCTCCTGCGTCGACTTCTGATGCAGCGTTTGCGCCGCTTTGGAAAGCTGGACGGCGACCGTCTTCTTGACCCTGGTCAAGGTCGATTCGCCCTGAATCCCATCTGCCCTCGACATATTCAGTTGATCTTCTCGCTCCATGGCGTCTCCTCTTCTTTATGTTCAATTCAATACTCAGCCGCATTGCAAGGAACAGGCCATAATAAATGTCCGATTCCTCCTTCTCCCGCTCATAACCCCTTGATAATCGAGTGATAATTGAGGCATCCGTTATCAACTTTCCGTGCCGTCACTGTATGTTTAATAGACATCTGATGCAGGGTGATACAGCTTGAACTACAACTGTACGCGCCGTACTGCTGCCTCTTCAGTACCTTAAACCGCTCTCATTCAATTCAAATCTTCTCTTCAAAGTGATCAGGCGGCGCCAATCACCGAAATTTCGCGGCAGAGAACCGCACACTCCCGGCAGATCTCGGCGCAGTCTCTGATCACCGGGTCGCTGATCAGCGCGCCGCATGAATCGGCGCAAGATTCACAGACCTCGGCGCAGACGCCGCAGATTCGTTCGTGAAAACTCGACGACCGCAGCATAAAATCCGCGCTCGCCTGACAGACCTGCGCGCAATCGACCATCAGGCGGAGATGCCGGTCCTCGGTATACCGTCCCCCCTGATTCAGACAATGGTCAAAGGCGCGCCAACAACTCTGGTGAGATTCCTGGCAGAGTTCAAGACACCGGCGAAGCTGATGACTCAAACCCTCGAGCGTTTGAGTGTGTACTGCCATAGCTACTTCTCCCTTTCGAGCCGATTAAAAAATGGGCGACGCCGCGCGCCGCCCACATTGGAACCAGTCTCCGTGATCGTGCCACTGATACCGGAGACGCTCCGTCATTCCATTCCGGCCATTCCGGCCATTCCGGCCATTCCGGACTACTATCGGCTGCTGGGCGAGACCTTGAGCTGATTGACCACCCGTCTCACCCCGTCGGTGTTCTTGGCGACCTGTTCAGCCTCGGTCCGTTCGGCCGCGGTATCGACCGTGCCCCGCAACGTCACGATATTATCTCTGACGTCCACGTTGATCTTCCGCTGCGGTGTATTCGGATCGCCGATCAGCTTGGTCGTGATCTTCGCGTGGACCCAAGCATCATCGAGCGAATCGCCGACCGACTCTCCGCTCTTCACCGCCCGATTACGCTCCTCACGCGCTTGCGCTTCGGTGTAATCCGCCCGGGAGATCTCTCCCGGCATGACGTCGATCTTATCGTTGACGATCAGACCCGAATGGGCGCTCTTCGCCAGGTCGACCGCCCGAGTCCGCAGAGCCTGCGATCCGAGCTTCCCGCTCAACGTGACCTCGTTGTGATCCGCGTCGGCATCGACATCGATGGCCACGGCCTTCAGATCCGGATCCGCATTGAACTTAGCCTTGACCGCATTCTCCAGTTCGGAATCGGTCAGCGTGGTCGTATTGCCATTCCGGCCGGTGTTGGTGTTTTCACGATTCACGTCACACCCCACCAGAGCCAGGTTGATGGCCATCACTGCGATAAAAATGCTTAAACTTTTCCTCATAAGATATTCCCCCTCCTGCATTGGAAACCTGCAATCAACAGGCCAGTCGCGCAGGCATGGGGTGAGTTTCGGAGACCGACAGCTAAACCGCGAAACAGGCCCATAAAACAAAAAAAGCTGCCCGGAGCAGCAATCCCTATTAGAGATCACTATTCTGAGCAGCATAACTCAGCACGAAGTAAGCCTGCTCCCCAACAGGCTAGTTGCCAATACTCCCTGCATCTACTTCATGCCTTTGTGCACTGCAATAACCAATAAGACTCGTTCTTTAGCTATGCAACCAGCGCGCCACCGATTCCGCACTCCGCC
>DATEFT010000718.1:0-9806 GCA_035280505.1 Blastocatellia bacterium
ATTTATGGGGCTCTGTTGACGGCTTGCTGGAGGCCAGCGAAAAACTCAGGATGATACTCCTGACATAGTTTCGCGAGGCCTCAATCCAGAGCCGGCTGATCGTTCGAACGATATACGGGAAGATCGTTAGCAAGACCGCAAAAATCAGCAACTCCGCGAGAGCGGTCGAGCCGCTTTTTTGCTTTTTCAGTTGCTGTTCCTGCAGTTGCCGCTGTTGCAATTCCAGCCGTTCCAACACATGTTTCAGCACCAATTCCGCGTTCTTATATTGGGAGTCCAGTTGTTCCAGCTCGGGTTTCAGATCTGATCCCAGGTTCCGCGGCAAGCTCCTCACCTGACGGATGAGGTCCTCCATCTGGTTTTGTTGCGATTGCAGTAGCTTTGATTGATGTTGCTGTTGCTGCTGCTGATACTGCTGTGTTTCCTTCACCTGCTTTATGTCCAGCTCCAGCTTTTGAAGTTCCGGCGTTTTTTGATTCACTTGCGAATAATCTTTGAAGACTGCGATAGTCAGGCCGATCCCTATTGCGATCAGCCAGCATAAAACCGGGATGATCAGGTTTCCCATGAGCGCCGCTTTGGCGGCGTTCTGTTCAATCTCCAGGGCGGCCGTCGGTAAGCGGTCGCGGATGAATAATTCGCAATAGAATAGAGATTCCTCGCCGGCAGGTTCGGAATTGAGCAGGCTCCGATAATGATCTGCGGCACGATTGAATGCCTTTTCGGAGATGACCCCCTCCGTGACCGCCTGTTCCTGCCAGGAGGCGCGAAACTCTCTGATCGTAGACGTTATACCCTGCCCTCCACTCAGATGTGTGATAAAGCGCTTCAACAATTTGGTGATGGAGCCGGAGGCTCGCATCAACTTGCTTTTCGGCTCCTGATCCGCGCCCACCGTGGAACCGCGAGCGCCGATTCCCAGCTTGGTAACGGCATTAAAGATCGTTTGTGTCAACGAGGTCAGCAGCATTCCTATTCCATATGATGTAACAAATGCTATCACGAGTAGAATGAACTCGTTCTTGAGGAGGTTGTTTGAGGCAGAATCACCCGAGACCAATTCTCGGTAGTACCATGTTTTTGAGAATACGTAGAATATTGAAGATAGAACTATCGCGCCGGGAGCGAGATTGCCGACAATCTCGCGCAGAGAAAATTGCTCGGAAAATGTAGCCATGGTTTCTCCTATCGACCGGGCGCCGGTCGAGCGGCGAGGGCGTGAGATGCGCGACAGCGGCGATCATCGCGGCACGATCCGGCCACGCCGTTGGCGGCGGGTTTTTCAGCGATCAGCTTGTATCGGATTAAAACACCATGATTGCCATCGCGATCCTGTGATCATGGACCGCTTCTGCGATTTACTGGAGAGAGAACGCATGATAAAGTCCTTCGTGCTTGAAGCTCTTTTCAAGATTGAACAGAATATCTTCCTGCATCGCATTCTGCAGCAAACAGATCAGCTACAATTAAATACTTAGGGGTTGGCTTAGAGTAACACCAGTCGGAGATTCTCCCGGAACCCCTTTTACAGTCTCTTCACTTGCGTGGTCGTCGGCCCGGTCAAGATGAAGTCAAGGAAGTTCTACAAACTTCAATAAAAGGAGATTCTTATGCGTTTTCCATCATCGAGGTCTAAGCTACTGATTCTCTGTCTGCTACTGATCTCTTCAGTCATTGGGGGCACCTACGTCGCACTGATCAAGTGGGCACCTGGCGTGGCCGCGGGGCGCGCATCGCTGGGCCGGACCGGCGTGGCGGCGGCCCAGGATGACTGCAGCGACGGGATCAATGTACCCAATCGCTACAACAGGCCTTTCTGCGTAAGACCTGACGAGCTCTTCATCTTCGCGGTCAACTACAGGCCGTTCGAGTTCGGAGGAGAGACCCCGGAGCGGAACGCCGGCAGGTTCTTCGAGACCGTCATCGGCGCCCGGCTCAGGGAGACCTTTCCGAACATGAAGATCAAGTACGCGACCTGGGACTACCCGGTCAGATACGAGGATCTGGTAACTGCCGGTGTGGTGCCGGACATCATCCTTGAGAATCCGCACAATCGCATCGATCGAGACCTCGAACCGCGAGGATGGGTCGCGGACATGACACCAATGATCGCCGCGAGCGGGATCGATCTCAGCCAGCTCAACCGGGGCGCCGTCGAGATGGTGCGGTCGCGTTCGGACGGCGGAATGTACGGCGTGCCGATCTTCATCGATGAGTTCATGTTGTTCTACAACAAGAAGATCTTCGACAAATTCCATGTGAGTTATCCGACGGTCGGAATGACCTACGACGAGGCTTACTGTCTGGCCGCGAAGCTGACCCGCCAATCTGGGCTCGACGCCTACAAGGGGTATCTGCAGCACCCCGACAGCTATCTGACCTTCAACCAGCTCGGTCTCTATCCGTTCCAACCGACCACGAGCGAGGAACCGCCGGCTGCGGATATCATAGTGGATATCACCACTCCGGCCTGGAGGGACCTCGCCGAGAACATCGATCGATTCCTCCAAATTCCACGCAATACGTTCACCACCGTCGACGACTACCTGAAGGGAGACATGAGCCGGCCGGGTCATGTCGCGATGGCGGTGAACACGTTGAGCAAGCTGCCGATGTACGCGGGCAACGATCTGTTCGTGGATCCCCTGAACAGGGCCCAGGTCCTCGGGTGGCTGCCGAGCATCGAGCTCGGGATCACGTCCGTTCCGGTGCTCCGTCAGGGGTCGAAAACGATCTATCAGCCCAACATGCTGGCCGCGTTTATCCCGCCTCAGTCAAACAAGAAGGATCAGGCGATCGCGGTCGTGAAGTGGATGGTCTCGGAGCCGGCCCAGATCGAACTGTCCAGGCACGCCATCAAGGGCGTTCTGCAGACTCCGGCCGTCATCAGCAGCTTTGGCGCCGCCATTCCGGAATTGGCCGGGATCGACACCTCCGCCGTCTATTGGGGCCGGAATGCCGTCGTGAAGAACTACCATAACACCGAGTATTGGGACATCCCGCTCTTCTCGGCTTTTCGGCAGCATGTGCTGAGGGACGGTATGACGCCGCAATCGTCGTTGATCGTCACCGAGCAGGAAGACATCCCCACCTACATCAGGAACAGGGCGGCGGCGGGACAGACCTGGTAGTTGGGACTGCGGCGCAGAATGCGAAAGTCTAAATCCAACCACGGGGAACACGGAGCAGCACAAAATCCGTCCAATTCCCCGTGGTTACTTGCTATTTAACCGGCGGGATCGTTGGCAACCGCCGCCGATCATCAGGGGGAGAGCTGTTTGATCTGCGCCGAGGCCACAGGATGGCCACGCAGACGATCGACAGGGAGAGAACCTCTGAGGCCATCGCCGGCCAGAGTGAGTAATACTGGAGGAATAGGAGCGCGATGGCGTTGCTCATGCCGATCAACCCAAATGCCGTTCTTTGCCGCTCACCGGACAAGCGCCAAAATCCAAGCGCCACGGCCAGGCCCAGACAGATCAGGCCGATCGCGACCGGCGGGGGCGGGACCATTTCGCGCCCACTCGCCCCGATACTGGCGGCAAAATAGATGTAGAGGCCGCACATCACAACCGCCACCATCAAGGCCAGGAAAATTCGGATCGATCTCTCTTTCATTTTCCGCTCCCGTTTACAAGGATTACTGACCTGGCTGGAACATTGACCGGACGTCTCTCTGACGCATTGTTCGTACGGTTTACCCTTGATGCCCTTGGGGGCAACTATACTGCTGGAGCGCGATCTCGCACAATAGTGATGAATCTGGCGCGCAACATTCGGGTAGATCTACATGATGTCTGATGATCGATGCGGATCTGTGTAAACCGGCGGCCCGGTGCGGTGCCGGGCCGCATATTTTCAGTAAGGAGATTTTTATGATCCTGCGCACCATTGCTCTCGTCTGCCTGCTGTCGCTGGCGCGCCTCATGGCGCAGTCTCAGTCTCCTCTCGTCTCAGAGGCGAAGGTCACCCCACGCGAGGCGTATGGTCTCTCTCGGTTGCAGGCCGCTCTCTCGGCGGCGACCAATCGGCCGGCGGAGGTTCGGGTCATCGTGGGCCGGCGTTCGTCAAAACTGTTCGCAAAGCACGCGAAGCTGGCTGCTTTCGAGCCGGGCCAGTCTGAAGCTTTTCTTCTGAAGCGAGTCGGCCATGATTATCTCGTCGTCGGCAGCGATGCCTCAGGCGTCCTCTACGGCTGCCTTGAATTGGCACGCCGGATCAAGGCGGAGAGGGGCCTCCCCTCTCAGATCGATTTGAGCGACCACCCCCAGTTCGTCTTGCGCGGGCCTAATATCGGGATGCAGAAGACTGCGATCACTTACGACGGGGCGATGTACGATTACCGGTACACCCGGGAGGAATTTCCGTTCTTCTATGACCGTGAGCAGTGGATCCGTTATCTCGACTTTCTCCTCGAGAACCGCTTTAACACGCTCTACCTTTGGAATGGGCATCCGTTCACCTCGCTGCTGAAGCTGCCGAAATACAAAGATGCGCAGGAAGTTTCGGACGAGCAATTGGCAGAGAACATCGAAACCTTCCGATGGCTGACCAATGAAGCCGACAAGCGCGGCATCTGGGTGATCCAGTTCTTCTATAACATCCACATCTCGCACGCGCTGGCGAAGGCCCGCCAGGTTCCTTTTCAACATCATGCGCCCAGCCCGCTGACCAGCGAATACACCAGGTACTGCATCTCGGAGTTCATTCGCAACTATCCAAACGTCGGGTTGCTGATGACACTCGGGGAAGCGTTGCAGCCCAGGTACGGGGCGGAATGGCTGACGGGGACGATTATCCCGGGCGTCAGGGACGGCATGCGGGCCCTGGGTTTGACGAAAGAGCCGCCGATCATCGTACGCGCTCATGCCACCGACATTGAGAACGCGATGAAGCAGGCACTCCCGCTCTACCGGAACATCTATACGATGCACAAGTATAACGGGGAGTCGTTGACGTGGACCGACGTGCGGGGCGAAGTCCGGCGCAAACACCAGATGCTCGTCGATTTGGGCTCCACGCACATCGTCAACGTCCATCTGCTTTCGAATCTGGAGCCGTTTCGCTGGGGGTCTCCGGATTTCATTCAGAAGAGCCTTCAATCCTGCCAGCGGATAGGCATCAAAGGTCTCCACCTCTATCCTCTTCGTTACTGGGAGTGGCCGATTACGGCCGACAACGTCAATCCTCCGCTCAAGCAGATCGATCGTGATTGGATCTGGTTCGAAGCGTGGGGCCGCTATGCCTGGAATCCGAATCGGGACCGGGCCGAGGAGCGCGAGTACTGGATCTCGCGCCTGACGGAGAAATATGGCACGCGCGAAGCCGGAGCCGGAATCCTCGACGCCTATGAGCTGTCCGGCGTTTGCGCGCCCAGAATGCTGCCGAAAATAGGGATCACGGAAGGCAACCGCCAGTCATTTACCCTGGGCATGCTGATGACCCAGATCCTCAATCCCGCCAGGTACAATGTGAATCCCCTGACGTGGGAAGGGGGGGCACCTCCAGGTGAGCGTCTCCACGAATGGGTGCAGCGGGAATGGGAAGGAAAACCGCACGAGGGAGAGACGCCCATTGGGGTGGCGGAGGAAGTGGTCGAGTCGGCGCAACGCGCGGTCCGGGCGGCGGAGGCAGCCCGGCCGCAGGTGACCCGAAACGAAGAGGAGTTCCTTCATTTGCTCCATGACCTGCGCTGCATCGAGACCTCGATGAAGTACTACCGCGCGAAGACGAACTCGGCGGCCTTGGTTCTCCGCTACGGATATAGCCAAAACCTTGAGGACCTGAAAAAAGCGGGAGCGCTGCTCGAGGAGAGTTTGGCGGAGTACCGCCAGCTCGTGGCTCTCACCGATCAGACCTATCGGGCCGGCCCGAGCGTGCACAGCATCTCTCGGAGAATCCCATTCCTGGGCGTGGGCAGGTACAAGCATTGGCGCGACTGCCTCCCCGAGTATGAAAAGGAGATGGCGAACTTCCGCCGCCATCTACAGGCGCTGGCGCAGGGAAGCGCCGTGACGAAACAGCAATCGCCGAAGGCCCTTCCCGGAGTCTCCGTCAAGTTAGCCGGCACCGGCGCCGAGCTTTTTGAGGTCCGGCCCGGCGCCAGGCTCTATCCCGACCGCGAGTGGACCATCGACCAGGTGGCGCCGGAACTGGAGGGGTTGACGGGAATCCGCATCTCTTATGAGCAGGCGATTCAAGGGAAAGGCACCAAGGTCCAGTTTGAGTTGCCGGAACCGGCGCAGATTCTCGTCGGCTTTTTCCGCAGTTCGAAGAAGGGCGCGGCCGCTCAGCCGCCGCCTAATGAATGGGAGCCGATCTTGAGAAGCTCTCTCGTGGCCGGTTCTCATCCGGGCCTGACCGTCTATTCGGCCCAGATGCCGGCCGGCCGGAACGAGCTGGATTTCGGCGGCGGAGCTTTCGTGGTCTTGGGCTTCATCCAGAGAGACGCCCAGCCTGTGCCGCGCATGGTCTTTTTCTCGCAGCCCGCCGCCGGCGTCCAGGCCGATTTAGATTGGCTCTTCGAGCCATGATGGGCAGCGAGTTCCTGCGCGAAACACGCGAAAGACGCGGAATCAAAGACCCTGACCTGGCTTGAAACAGGATAATGCGTGCAGTATTATGCATTATCGTGCAAAAACGTGCAGTTTCAACGAACTTGAAAACCAGTCGGATGGCGGTTCTGACGGCCTTTTTCGTGATGGGCGGGGCGTTCGCCAGTTGGGTTGCGCGGATTCCGGCGATCCAGCAGAGGCTGGCGATGAATGAAGCCGTGCTGGGCGTCGTGCTGCTGGGGATCGCGCTGGGGGCCTTGTTGGGAATGCCGCTAACCGGCGGGCTGGCGGCGCGCTTTGGCAGCCGCCAGGTGACCAGAGGGGCCACGCTGGCTTATTGCGCCGCACTGCTGGTGCCGGCGTTGATGCCGAATCCGGCCTGGTTGATGTTGGCGCTGATCCTGTTCGGAGCGAGCGGCGGGATCATGAATATCGCGATGAATATGCAGGCCGTCGCCGTTGAGCATCGCTATGGGCGCCCGATTATGTCGTCCTTTCATGCCAGCTATAGTCTGGGAGGGATGACCGGCGCTTATCTCAGCGGCAGGGTTGCGGCGCTGGGCGTCAGCCCGCAACTGCACCTGATCGGCGCGGCCGTGATCCTGGGAATCATCGGGATGAGTGCGACGCACTGGCTCTTACCCTCGTCGATCGATCGTCTGGGCCAGGCGGCCGATTCCGCCGTGAAGGCGCCGAAATTCTCGTTGCCGACGCGCGCCGTGCTGGGTCTGGGAGCGCTGGCCACCTGTATCATGCTGGGCGAAGGTTCGATGGCTGATTGGGGGACGGTCTACCTCCGGCGTGTGTTGGGCGCGAGTGAGGCCACGGCCGCCAATGGTTATGCGGCCTTTTCGCTGATGATGACTGTGGGCCGGCTGGCGGGTGACCGGGTGAATCAAAGACTCGGGGCGTTGACGCTGACCCGCTGCGGTGGGGCGATGTCCGCCGCCGGACTGGGGGCGGCGCTGCTGCTGGCCGATCCGACGATTGCCCTGATCGGATTTGGTTGTGTGGGAGCAGGTTTGGCCGCGCTGGTGCCGATCGTTTACAGCGCTTCAGAACGTCAGGGACTGGCTCCCGGCGTTGGCCTCGCCTCGGTGAACACGATGGGATATCTTGGATTTCTCGGTGGACCTCCGGTGATCGGGCTGGTCTCCGAAATGACCTCATTGCGATTCGGATTGGGACTGGTGGTGGCGGCGAACGCGATGACGATCTTGCTGGCGCGAGCGGTTAACAGGACCGGTCGTCTCGATCCGAGAGCAGAATTGGCCGAACCCGCACCTTAGGACTTATGCTGACTGCTGAAAGAAAACGAATGATCCTTGAAAGATTACGCCGTGATGGCAAGGTGCTGGCGTCGGAATTGAGTAAAGAGTTCGAGACTTCGGAAGACACCATCCGGCGCGACCTGCGCGACCTGGCGGCGGCGGGGATGTTGCAGCGCGTTCATGGCGGGGCGTTGCTCAAGCCTCCGATCGCGGCGACTTATGCCGCGCGGCAGAAACAATCGCCGGACGCGAAAGTTGCGATTGCGAAGGCCGCGGCGACGCTGGCGCGTAACGGCCAGGTGATCTTTCTGGATGGCGGGACCACGACGTTGCAGATCGCACATTGTCTGCCTCGGGACCTTCGGGCCACGATTGTGACCAACAGTGCGCCCCACGCGATCGCGCTGGCCGAACATCCTTCAGTCGATATTATTCTGATCGGCGGGAAATTTCTGAAGGAAGGATTGATTACCGTGGGGATGGAAATGTTTGAATCGTTCAATTATATCAATGCCGATTTGTGCTTTCTCGGTGTCTGCAGCCTGCATCGTGAAATCGGAATTACTGTTTCGGATCTGGAAGAATCGCATCGTAAACGCGCCATGATTAACCGCGCGGCTGAAGTCGTCGCGCTGGCCGGGGCCGAGAAGCTGGAAACCGCGTCGCCGTTCGTCGTGGCTCCATTGAAGGAACTGACTTATCTGGTGACGGAACAGGCGGCCAATTCCCGTGTTCTGAAGCAGTATGAAAAACTGGGGATCACGATCGTGAGGGCATCGGACCGATGAACAATTCTAAGCCGGCAATTATTTTCGATCTCGGCGGCGTGCTGATTGACTGGAATCCGCGCCATCTGTACCGCCAGCTTTTTGATGATGAGGCGGCGATGGAGAAGTTCTTGTCGGAGGTCTGTACCCCGCACTGGAATGAACAGCAAGACGCGGGGCGGCCTTTTGCCGATGCCGTGGAACTGCTGGTTGCGGAGCATCCGCAATCCGAACACCACATCCGGGCTTATTGGGATCGCTGGCTCGAGATGATTGGAGGCGAGATTGAACCGACGGTGACCGTCATGGCCGAATTGAAGGCTGCAGGTTATCCACTCTATGGTTTGAGCAACTGGTCTGCGGAAACTTTCAAACGGACCCGCCATCTGTTCGAGTTCCTTGATTGGTTTGAAGATCTGGTGATCTCGGGCGAAGTCAAACTGATCAAACCTGACCCGCGCATCTTTGAGTTATTGCTGAGAAAAATCGGCCGGCCCTCCCATGAATGCGTGTACATCGATGATTCGGCGGCGAATGTGTCGGCTGCCGAGAGGCTCGGTTTTGAGGCGATCCTTTTCAGCTCGGCAGCGCAGTTGCGGAAAGAACTGGCCGGGTTGGGAGTCGTCCATCCCGAAGAATAGAGCTACGGCCAGAGATCAGGGGGGCTTTCGGTAACCCGGGACACTTGCTTAAACCGGTTGGCCTACCGATTGTGGCGACAGACTGAATTGACGAGACGAGACATTCCAATTATAGTCTCCGGTCCCCAACCATCTTTTCAAAACCAGGTGCATTATGGCTAATTCAGAGCGTCCCGAAATATTCGGGCAACGCGTGGAGATTTGGAATAAGTGGAGAGAGTATTATTCAGGCGCACCGTCCGATTTCAACGGGGCAAAGATCAGCGGAACCAACCTGAGGAGAGCAAATCTCGGAGACCTCGATCATAACGAAGCAAACTGCTGAGGGGCAGACCCCGGCGGGGAAAGCCACGCTGTCGGGGCGGTGTCACGAATTTGATTGGTCGGAGAGCGTCGAAATCGGGAATGACCAAGCCATTACATAAGGAAGCGGAAAAAACATATATCGCGAGACGATGTATTGAGATCGAGAACATCCGTCAATCATATATATACGACGGAAAGGATATAGAGACTGACGAGGATTACGATCGCGCATTAGCGGAGTGGCAGTCCGCCCATGGCAATCTGGAA
>DATEFT010000719.1:0-8683 GCA_035280505.1 Blastocatellia bacterium
TTGATCGCCTTCGGGCCGACCGGCAACCGAATATCGCGGAGCAGGGTCAGATTGCCGAGCGGCGGCGTCCCCAATTGGGCTTTGAGCCGTTCGAGTTTCTTGACCAGGGTCGGCGCGTGCAGCAAGTTGCAGATACTGACGGCCATGCGGCCGGACGGCCCTTCAAACCAGAGGTCGACCTCGCTCGGCCCCTCCGGTCCTCGTTGCCGCCAGCCGTTGCCGGCGAGATAGACCAGCGCGGGCAGACCATGCTCGATAATACTTTGGGTCTGGAGCGGCTCGCTGTCTTCCAACGCCTGCTGCCGGCGGCGCTCCAACTCCTGATCGAGAAATTGATCGGTCGGCGGCGGCGGAGCCACGTCCCGGCGCTGGCGACAGACTTCGTAGAGTTCGTCGCAGCGGGTCAGTAACCGGCGAGGAGTACGATCGGCATGAACGTAAGCCGCGAGGATCTCAGACTCCGGCAACGGCCAGAACGGATTGGACTCCCGCGCTCGTAACGGCTTCAACTCCGGAAGCGTATCCAGCCGGGTGCGGATCAGTTGCTTCACCTCAGCGTAGGTCAGCGGGTTGAGCGCCACCTCACCGAACTCCTTGATCCGGGCGAAATCGGCCTGCTGCACGCCGGACTTGAGCCGATCAAGGAAGGCGGACTGGATGCAGGAGACGAGCAGGAGATGTCTGGTCGCGGCGTGTAGATTGGAGACCAGTTGGCCGAAGGCGAACAGTCCGGAGGTATCGCCGGGGTGAGCCTGCAAGGCTTCAACCTGATCGAAACAGAAGACCAGCGGCAGTTCGGCCGTGGCCAGGCTACACAGTCCGAAGACCACCTGCCGGTCCTGATCATCCTGGTCCTCGGCCTCGCCGGACTCCTCGTCGTCATTGAGAGAGACGTCGATTCCGAGCTTCTGTAACGCGGGTTTGGGCAGACTCTCTCCGCGCAACCAGGCGCTCGCCTCGCTGAGATGATGCCTCATCAGCAGCGAGACGATCACCCGGCGCAGCTTGTAACCGATCTGTCCCTGGGCATCGATCCGGCCGAAGAGGTCGCCGACGGCCTGTTCCAATCGATGATCTCCGCACTTCTCCCGGCGCACCTGTTCCAGCCAGGCCACCCCATCGTCCGGAACCAGATCGGCCCGGATCAACCGATGGAGCAGCAGCCGCTCGAACTGCGAGATGGCGCCTTCTTCGCGGCGCAACAGGTCCGAAGCCAAGCAGCGGCGCAGATGCCGCCAGATCATCCTGGCGCTGGTCTGCAACTGCACCGAGACGAAGACCGATTCTTCGAGCCCGCCCGGCCCGTCGGCCGCGGCCTCCTGCGCAAGGTGCGAACGTAACCGGGCCAGCAGATGCGTCTTGCCGCTGCCGGCGCCGCCGTGCACCAGCATCCCGGCGGTCTGATGCGTGGCCCGCACCCTGGCGATGGCCTCACAACAACGCATAAAAGCCCACTCATGGATGGTCGGGACATGTGCTTCCAGGGACTTCCAGGGATCGCTCACGATCGAACTGTGAAAGGGATTGGGAATCGTAGCCAACGAGTTCATGCGGATCTCCTGAATCTAGACGCGCAGAGCGATGCCGATATAGTAGTTGCCGAATTCATCCAGAACCAGGGCCTCGCGTTCCTCCTGGCTCAGGCTGCTGGGAAAGTCGTGGTGGTGCAGCGCGAACCGGTCGGTCGCCGCCAATTGCAGGATCGCCTGATCAAAGACCGCCTTACCGGGAAATTCCGTCGACAGCGAGCGTCGCAGATCGCTGAGCGAAACCAGCGCGCCGTTGGCGGCGGCGGGCTTCAACTGCAGCATGCGCGCTTTCAGGGTCTCTTCCGGATTCAGAGCGACCGGGGTCGAGAGCCGGGGTACCGCCGGCAAAGCCCCGACGGGCAACAGCTCCTGCACCAGTGCGTAGACCTGATCGGCGGTGAGTCCTTTGGGCTTCAGCTTGGCGATCGCCAGTTGGAGCGCCAGCTTCACGCAGTGCTCCGGCGTGAGTTGAGGATGGGCGCCGAACAATTTGCCGGCGCCGGCCAGATGGGCGACCTTGTGAATCCGTTTCTCCTTGATCAAACGGTCGATCAACTCTTTGCGCCGGGCCTTCGGCCAGCCGGGGAGCAGGCTCGGATATTTGCCTTCGAACTCCTTCGGCGTCAGCGGGCGTTCAGTCAGAGCTTCGAGGATCCGGGCGGCGGCCGCCTCTTCCAACTCGGGCAGCCAGTAGAGAATCGTGCGCGCCCGATGGATCCGGACCTGTCCCGCCTGAACGAGCTGCTCCAACACTTCCGGCAATCTTTTCGGAGGGACCGGGCCCGCTTTGGGAACCCCATTCTCCAGCTTGGTCCTGGGTACTGGTTGCGCGAATTGCCGCAGCACGCGGAGCACAAAATCGCGCTCTTCCGAAGTCAACGGTTGATCATTGGGCATATTAAACTTCACCTTATTGAGTGTGGCGCACTTAGAAATTACGGCGGGGCAAGGTTACCGTTCGGAGGTCTGGATAGGGAGTTGCGGATTAGCGAACCAAAAGCTGAGTGCCGAGCCCGCAACCGGAGGCGAGTATAAAGCCAGACATCAGGCGAGTCAATCTTATACTTTTTTGATCCGCGAGCTGTTGACTAACTCGGGTTACCAACCTCCGAACACACGAAACACGCGAAAGGCCACAGAGGCCGCGTCTTTCGCGTGTTTCGCGGTTAAGATCATAGAAGTTCGTCAACCGAGGACTAACTACGTTGGAAAGTAAACTTCTTGAAGTTTTGATTCGGCACCGCGAAAGACGCGAAAAACTGATGATTTAGCGTGTTTAGCGGTTTGAGTCTCAAATTCCCAAGAACTTACTTTCCAGAGTACTAACGAACCTCCAACAATTCGACTTCGAAGACCAGGGTCGAGTTGGGCGGAATCGGACCAACGCCCCTCGAACCATATCCCAGGTCCGGCGGGATGATCAGTTTGCGTTTGCCGCCGACCTTCATGGTCATAACTCCCTGGTCCCAGCCTTTGATCACCTGGCCGACGCCGATTCTGAAAGTGAACGGCTGGCCGCGATCGAGCGAGCTGTCGAATTTGGTTCCGTTCTCCAGCGTGCCGGTGTAATGGACCGTGACGTTCTGTCCCGGCTGCGGAGACGCGCCGGTTCCCTCCACGATCTCTTCAATCTTCAATTCTCCTGCCACTGCTGCTCCTCCTGGTGATGTTGACGGATTCGTCGATTTGGACAGCGCCGGGTTGTTATAGGGGACGGATGTCCACGAGACTGCCTGCCAACGCTTGTTTCCGGCCGGATCGGCTCGCTCGACCCAGATTTCGGTATGACCGTCCTGACCGAGCGTCCTTTGATTGGCGACGTAAGTGGCGCGGCCGGTAACCACCGCCGTGCCGCCGTAAACCCGCAGATTAAACTCATCGGTCTTGATCTCGTCAAGCCTGATTCCGCCCGTCGTGACGGCCTCGATCATCTCGGCCTTGGTGATGAACCTGCCGCCGGGACCGAGGGCGATAAAATCGTCGGCGAAGATCCGATCCAGCGTCGCGGCATCCTTCTTCGCAAGGGCGTCGAACCACTCGCGCTCGAGCTTCTTCAATTCAGCCTCGACATCGACGGTTTGAACCGGAGGTTTCTTGACCGAGGCGGCGCGCCGGCCTTTCGTCTGGCCGAGGACGGCTGTCAGAGCCATCACCATGAACAGACCGACCAATAAAATTCGTGTAGACAATGTCAATATCCTTTCTTGGGGACTGCTTACGGCCAAATCATACGCTTAACAACTGTAAAATAACAGATTGTCAACCTCAGGCGCATTTACCGACCGGGTCCGGAGTCTAACGTTTGCGCGGATAGGGCGCGGTCGAGGGGACCGGCGGTTGACCATCAACCGTCCGCGGCTCCATCAGTTCAATACGCGTCCCGTCGGGATCGAACAGATTCAACTGGCGCCGTCGATTGACCCCGACCCGGACCTCCAGTTGGCGCGAATAGTTCTTCCGATACGGACTCGCCTCCAACCGCGCCCTGGCCTGCTCGATGTCCGGGACCTCCAGACAGATGTGATGCTGAGTGCCGCGTTTATCGGCCGCCGGCAGTTCGGAATAGAGCATGAACTCCAGATAGTCCTCGCCCTCCGGCAGCCGCACATTGATCCAGGAGAGTTCGGTCGAACTGGGACTGTTGCCCCGCCAGAACTCCTTCGCTCCCAGAAGGTCGCCGTAGAACTTGAGCGAGGCCGGAGCATCACCCACCAGAATTCCGAGGTGCAGAATCCGTTTGGAGATCTGGGTCTCGCTGAGGAACTTGCCCTTCTCGCGCGTCGACCAACTGGCCGGATCATACTGTGTAAACTTCAAGAGGTGGCCGTCGGGATCTTTGACGTTGAAGCTGAGATTGCCGACGCGCCCCTTATTGACCTGGGGCGGGACCTCGACCCCGCGCGACGCCAGATAGAGGCGCATTCGTTCCGCATCATCGGTGGTGACCGAAACGTGAACCAGCCGGTCCTGATCCGCCTTCAACCCGGGATTCAACTCGAGGTACTGGTGATCGTTGATCTTGATGAAGGCCATCCGCAGCGAACCGTCAGGGTTATCGAGATGATAGGGTTCCTGGAACCCCAAAAAACCGGTATAGAACTGGCGAGTCTTCTCCATATCGCTCACCAGCAGCGCCATGTGGGCCACTCCCAGCAGGCGCGGCCGCTGCGGTTCAGGAGTCGGAAGTGAAAATAGAGTTGCCGTCAGAATGAGGATCGTCAGAATTTTTGGAAGCATGGTTGCACCTATTCTATCTCTCAATCAGGATTACTCTACCGAGCCCGATATTATATGGTAGAAGTCGAATAGGTCCGAACCATTCCGCGGATAAACCGGTTGAAGCTACTCTCTGTTAGTTCTAACCAGCCAGATCTTTAAACCGCGAAAGACGCGGCACACGCTAAATCTTTGAAATTAAAATCTCGGTAAATTCAGATCAGAGAAGAGAGCGCCCTCATGTCTCAGCAACCAGCGCTTGCGCTCGAGACCGCCGCCGTAACCGGTGAGAGACCCGTCGGCCCCGATCACCCGGTGGCAGGGGACGACGATCCCGATCGGGTTCGCGCCGTTGGCGAGTCCGACGGCCCGAACGGCCCGGGGTTGACCGAGTTGGGCCGCCAGGGCGCCGTAGCTCAACGTCCGGCCGGCCGGAATCGTACGCAGCGCGGCCCAGACCGATCGCTGGAAGTGAGTTCCGCCGGACCGGCATTCGATCCCGTCGAGCGCCGAGAGGTCTCCGGCGAAATAGGATTTCAATCGGCGGAGGATCTCGGCCGGTCCCCGCCGGGTCTCCAGTTCGAGGCCGGTTCCATAATGGAGCCGGAGCAGGCGCCGGAGGCGCGGTTCGTGATCTTCCCAGTCCAACGCGCGCAGGCGGCCCTCACCGTCAAAGACGAGCAGCATCTCGCCGAGCGGTGAGTCCACTCGATCCAGCAATAATGGTTCAAGCAGCTTGACGGGCATCCAGCACCTCCCGGGAAGGACCTGGCGAATCGGCGGCCGAAGAGACCCAGAGATGGAGCGCGGCATAGGCCCGCCAGGGTCTCCAGTTCTCGGCTCGCGCCAGAAGTTGCCGCGGGGTCGGGCGCTGACCGGTCTCATCCGCCATCGCCCGCAGCAGGCCGAGGTCGGCGGCGGGGAAAGCGTCCGGTTCGCGGAGTTCGCGCATGGCGATGTATTGAGCCGTCCATTCGCCGATTCCGGAGAGCGAACGAAACCGTTTGATCGCGTCATCCAGGCTGCGATGGGCGCCGAAGATCAGGGGATCGGCGACCACGGCGGCCGCCAGCCCGGACAACGCCGCGGCCCGCGACCGTGGCATCCCCAGGGTGGACAGGTCGGCCCGGGCCAATCCCTCGGGCCGTGGGAAGAGATGGGTCAAGCCCTCGACCCCCGGCAGCTCTTGATCGAGCAGAGAGCCATGCGCGGCCACCAATCTCCCCAGCAGCCCGGTCGCGGCCTGCACGGTGATCTGCTGACCCAGGATGGCCCGCACCGCCAGCTCGAATCCATCCCAGGCGCCCGGAACTCTCATCCCCGGCCGCGCCGCGACCAATGGGGCCAGCGTCGGGTCTTCCGCGAGATGCGCGCCGATCGCGAGCGGATCGGCCGCCAGGTCGAAGATCCGGCGAACCCGCGCGATGATTCCCGGCAGCGCCTCCAGCCGCGGAAATCGGATCGTCGCGCGCAGCCAGGCGCCGCCGCCCGGTTCGACGCAGATCGTCCCGCGCGCGCCGTTCAGTTCGACCGAGCGCGCATAGCGGCCGGCCGAGACGGCCTCCACGCCCCGGATCGCCCGCGCGGCCAGGAAAGAGCTGATCACCTCCCAATCGTAGGGCGGGCGGTAGGGCAGTTTGATGACGATCGCTTCGGGCGAGGATGCGGCCGATGTCGCCGGCCCACGGGTTCGGCGCAGCGTGGCGGGCGATCGGCCGAAGAGCTGCTGAAAGACCTCGTTGAACCGGCGGACGCTGCCGAAACCGGCCGCCATCGCGACCTCGGTCATCGACAGGCGCGTCTCGTGAATCAGTTGCTTGGCCAACAGAATGCGGCGCGTCTGAGCCACGGCGATCGGCGAGGCCCCCAGATGCTGCTGAAAGAGCCGGCGCAATTGGCGCTCGCCGACCCCCAACCGTTCGGCCAGCTCCTCGACCGCGCCGGAATCGAGCGCGCCGGTCTCGATCAACGCCAGCGCCCGCGAGACCGTACTGGCCGTCCCCCGCCCCGACCCGAGGTCCGGCGAAATCTCCGGCCGGCACCGCAAACACGGCCGGAAACCGGCCTCCTGCGCGGCGGCCGCCGACGGATAGAAGAGCACGTTCTCGCGCTTGGGCGTGCGAGCGGGACAGATCGGGCGGCAATAGATGCCGGTCGTCTTCACCCCCACGAACAGACGCCCGTCGAACCGTGCGTCGCGCGTCAAGATCGCGCGGTAACAAGCATCATGATTCAGGTCCATGCGCCGATTATCCATCTCCGGTTCCGGCCTGTCTCGCGGTTTTCGGACCTCTAGGGCCGAGCTTCGAAAGACGCGAAAGACGCGAAAGCCGGATGATTTAGCGTGTTTCGCGGTTACGGATCAAAACTTCAAGAAACATTTTTTTTGAAGCCCTTACTCTCTTAGATAAAAATAACTAGCTTTATTCTCCATACCTTAAAACTTCTTTCTTTTTAATACCGCAAAGTTTTTGTAAATTGTGTACAATATGCGTCCGCATGAAGTATTATCCTTGACGAAATATAAGGCGATCTGCAATCAGTGGCGTGTCCAGGAAATGTCCTATGTTGTTGTATTGCCTAAGGTTACTCAATCCTTCAGATTCACATAGCTAGACAGAAAGAGCGAAAAGCGCTGCCGAACATTACGAGAAGAGCGGCTTATTTTCGCTAAGTCCAGTCATCTGGCATCAAGGCTTTAACGAGGTTCTGCCTCCCAACCGAAAGGATGACGTAATGAACGCTCAATCTGCACGCTTTGCTGTGTTGGTTTTGGTCGTAACCTGCTTTACCCCCCATGCTTTCGCTAACGAGAAACCGAAGAAGGTCAAGATCCCGAAGCCCCAGATCAAACAAGCTGCCTATCAGTTGGTGAAGATCGAAGTGAAGATGGTCGAGAGTAAGCACATGCCCCGCAAGTCGAACTGGCTGAAATGGCTCTTCACCAGCAAGATCTCCAAGATCGGGAACGGATTCTACATTGAACCCAACCGAGTGATCACCAACTACCACGTGGTCAGCGGAACGCTGCCCAAGGATTTGCGGCGGATCGTCGGAGTCGACGAAGAAGATCCGCTCTCGGTGGTGGAGATCAGGGTCGGGTATCGGAAGGCCGAGATCGTGAAGATCGACCCGGCCAACGACCTGGCGGAACTTCGGGTGGAGGCCAAAAATCCGAAGAGCGAACTGCCGATGGCCAACATTCAACCGGAGAAAGGCGTGACCGTCTACAGCGTCAATAAAGACCTGAACGGCGTCAAAGAGCTGGCGATGGGTGAAGTGATCGGCCCCTTCACGCTCGCGGTCTTCAAAGACGGCGCCTACGAGCCGACCGACGTCAATCCGACCTATCGGCTGCCCGCCAACATGACGGTCGCGCCGGTCCTGGGCTTGAAGTTGAGGCTGAATGCCGCGCGGGGTTGGAGCGGATGTTGGGTCTTCGATCTGGAAGGCAAATTCCTGGGCATCGTGCGAGCCGCGCACTATCCTTCAAATCTCACGCTACTGGTTCCGGCGCAGTCCGTCTCCGATTTTCTCCATAATGTGACAGCCACCAGCCTGGAGAATAATCATGAACCGCAGCCGGTCGCCCAACCGGCTACACAACCGATCAAGTAGAAGGTTCGGGGTGGGTTGGCATCCGCCTTCAACCGCGAGACCCGCGAAGAAAAATTGAGCGTTTTTTCCGCGGTTTCGCGAGTTTCGCGGTTGAGGCAGAGATGACCGGGCGGCTTCGCCCTCAGTCGAAGGGGAGCCCTACATAATTTTCCGCCAGTGAGGTCGCGGCCGCGCGCGACCGGGTCACGTATTCCAGCTCGGCCAGTTGCAGATGTTGCTGAAAGGGAGTGGCCTCGGGAAAGCGGTGCAGCATCGAAGTCATCCACCAGGAGAAATGCTCGGCCCGCCAGACGCGGCGGAGGCAGGTCTGCGTATACTGT
>DATEFT010000720.1:0-4357 GCA_035280505.1 Blastocatellia bacterium
CAAATCGCCAGCGCCCGCGTGTACAGCGACTCCGCCGTCACGTAGTCGCCACGGTCACTGGAGAGTTGGCCTAGATTATTGAGAGCCGTGGCGACATCGGGATGATCGGGGCCCCGCAATTTCTCCCGGATCGCCAACGCCCGTTGAAGCAGTTCCCGGGCCTTCGCGTATTCGTCTCGGTGATAGTAGAGGACCGAGAGCATGTTGAGCGAAGCGGCGACTTCGAGGTGCTCCATCCCCAACATCGTTTCACGGATCGCCAGCGCCCGTTCGGCTGGTCGGAGCGCCTCTTCATACCTCCCCGCGCGTTCCAGCGTTTCAGCCTCTTGATTCAACTGCTGAGCTTCGTGCAGCGAAAGATCCCGCGCCGTCGCGGCCCGCAATTCCACGATCCGAATCTCGTAACGCCCGGCCGCCGCGCCCTGCTGTGCGGGCCTCAGAATCAATCGGTATTCGCCTGCCGATTCAGCCGCCAGCGGCACGGCCTCCTGCTCCCGGAGCCCGTTCTCAGTGTCGACCTCCAGAATCTGCCGGCCGTCAGGTCCGAGCACCTGAACTATCACATCGATCGCCTGCTGCTCGACGACAACTTTCAGAAACTGTCCGGCGCCGAGCCTGATCCCGTAGGAATGCCGCTGCCCATCCGCCAGTTCGCGGTTGACCGGCCGGCCCGGCTCCAGCGGCTGAAGATCTGGCCCATCCGGGCCGGTACCCGGGCGTTGAGCCGCCGCTTGAGCTGAATGCCGGATCAGACCGGAGGCGCGCCCGAAAGCCACGAGCGAAAAGGCGGCGGTGAGCAGACTGAAGAGCAGGAAGAGTGCCAGGTTCCCGGGCGGGTCCTGATAAAGGGGCCTCCTCTTCCGTTCCGCCGAAACGGGTGGATGTTCGCCGCGAGCTGCCATGCTTCCATCTCCGCGATAAAACAGATGCCAATCCGGGTTTGAGTCGGATCAATTTAAGATAAGTTACGGAAACACGTCGGATATTACCACCATCCCGGGCCCAGAAAACGAGTCGGAGAGCGAAAAACGGGGAAGGCCCCCCACACCGGTTGCCGGTTTTACATAAATTTCCGGCCCCATGGTAATAACCGAACCATTTCAGGAACATTCTATGATGGCGAGAACAATCAGCCCTAAACCCGAAGAGGTGATTAGGACGCCGCCGTGTCAACAAGGAAAGGATGGGCTCGAGATCCATGAATAGATTCGGATTGCGCGGCCGGAGGTTCCGGCCAGTCTGCCTGGTGCTGGTCCTGGGAGTGATCTCCTGTGGAGGTGCGGCCGCCACTGCCGATCCGGTAGTGGCGGATCATCTGGAAGCATTCTTTGAGGCGTTCCTGGATCGCCAACTGCGCGGCAACGAACTTCGCGAAGTCACCGATGAGTTCATCAAAATTCACACCGGTGAGGGCAAAAAACGCGCCTCCATTCAAGAGATCGCCAAATCGTTCGACGTCCATACCAAGTGGTTGGTCACTCGCAAAGGGCGTCCGGCGGACTTCACCACGCGCCAGATCGTGCTTGAGGCGAACTATTTCAGCCCTCTCATGAAGAACACCATCGAACTCCGGCTGCTCACCGAACCGGACCCGGTGCGGGTCGCCGATCCCCGTTCCAAACGGCTCATGACCGAAAGGGATCTGGTGGCGCTGGCCAATCTCCGCCATTTCGCCAGGTCAAATGACGATCCGCAGCCCCGGGAGTTGTCACGCCAGCAGATTGATCGCCTGGCGGCCGAGTTGAATCGCCTCTGTGGCGACCATCCCAACGCTCAGAGAATGCCTCAGTTCTTCGGCGAGGCGGATTCGTTTTGGTCCGGCGTCCGGCATGAATGGCCCCAGTTGAATGCGGAAGAGAAGAGATTGGTCCGAACCTATGCCGATAAGACGTGGCGGATTAGATTGACGTTCGAGCTGTTCGCCAAGTTGTGGGGATTGAATCCCCAGGCCGCCCGTAGCCGCTATATGGATGATATGAGTATTCGGATGGGGATGATGACCGATCTCATCCTCCAGCATAACAATATGTCCATCTTCTGGGACAAAATTTTCCCGCCATAAAAGAAAGAAGGACCTCCAGTCTCCGGCAGGGGCGGAAGTTTTAGCCGATCGCGTGCGTAAATTCCCGCACCCTGCTGGTAATTCAACCCATCTTTGCCTCAGGAGCCTCTCGAGACCCGGCACTTATGGCAGGCACGTCGTTTGCTGTTTGAGCGGATTGAAGGGGCGAATGCTTGGCGCTCATTTGAGCGATCAAGGTTCGAAAAACGATGAACATGACGCCGCGATTTTGCCTGTTGGATGAAGCCATCCAGATTATCGACCAGCATGATGGTGTGGCATTGCAGACCATCGGAATGAATGAAACGATCCACGTTCAGACCCGCAACAGCGATTATCAAATCTTCATGCTCGACCCTGAATCCGGGCGCGCGCTGGTGCAGGGCGGCTCACATTTTACCGAACCGCTGGAGGTCATCGTCAGCGGATCGACGTTCGGCGGGTGCATCCTTAAAATGGGCTGGCTCGGCATCGGCCTGTGCATGGAGCTTTATGTCAACAGCCGGCGCCTGGTGACGACCCCGATCCGATCATTGAGCATTTCGCCCGCGCAGATCGAGCCTCAGGAGATAGCGTATAGCCAACCATCGGCCGTCAGCATAGCGGCGTCGTTATGACCCGCGGCGCTTCGCGATTCAGTCGAAACCTGGAGGAGCCATGGGCGAGCCTGACGTTTCAACCGAGCACGGCCTTCAACAGTCCCTGTCCTTCATGAAATCCTTGCTGGCCGACCTGGCGGCGCTGGAACGGATGATCGAGACGGGCAGGATTGAGACCGATGTGCGGCGCATCGGCGCGGAACAGGAGAGTTTTTCTGATCGACCGTGACCATTTTTTGAGTCGATGATTCGTACAATTTTACAAGGATTCGGAGATCGCGCTAGAATTCATTCGCAGGTATAGATATTTGCGTTGCAATCTCTGGATCATTTTTCGATCTCCAGAGCCTAGCGCGAAAAGAAAGGCGAGGAAGAATGAGCGCGCCCAATCGCAACTTTGAGATCTACAGTCCGGAAGAATATCTGGGGCTGTTGAAAGCCAGTGATCGCCGATTTGAATATTGGAACGGCGAAATCGTGGACATGAGCAGCAGTTGGAATCACGGCGTGATCTCGACCAACCTAGTCGCGGCTCTTCATCAAAAAATCCGACCCGGCTGTACCGCCTTCACCGGCGATCTCGCCGTGCGTCCGCCGGGGTTTCATTTTTTTCTTTTTGCCGATGCAGGTGTAGTATGCGGCCCCCCCCAACTTGAAAATGTCGAGGGCATTGACGCCATCGCGAATCCGATTCTTATTGCAGAAGTGCTCTCGCCCACAACCGAGCGCCGAGACCGGAACGAAAAACGGAAGGCATATCAAAGCCTGCCGTCGCTTCGCGAATATCTATTGATCGATCAGACCGCTGCCAATCTGGTCCGCTATCTCAAAACCGGCGATCTATGGCAGCAAGACGGCGCCTCCGGGATAGATGGGTCTCTCGTCTTGCCGTCCATTCAAGCCACGCTGCTGTTAAGTGAGCTCTACAACGGCGTTCTTTTTGACTGATCTCAACTCCTCGTTCTGTGGCCCAAAAACGGGCGCCCCCTCCTCAAAAATTCCGAATCTACTCGGTGCGCAGCGCGACCATCGGGTCGACGCTCGCGGCACGCGCGGCGGGAATCCAGGATGCCAGGAGCGCGGCGGTGCAGAGTAATAAGGTCGCGATGGTGAGCATGCGCGGATCCCACGGAGAGACGCCGAAGAGTTGATGCGTCATGAGCCAGCCGGCGACGATGGCGAGCGGGATCCCAAGTCCGAGCCCGATTCCGACCTGGAGGAAAGCGCCGCGAAGGATCAGGCGGACCACCTTGGCGCGATCGGCGCCGAGCGCCATCCGCACGCCGATCTCGTGCGTCCGTTGTTCGACGGTATAGGCCATCACGCCGTACAGTCCCACGGCGGCGAGAACAAGGCCGAGCACGCCGAAGAGCATGGTGAGCGTGGCGATCATGTTCTCCTGTCGAAAATCACCGGCCAGAACTTTCGAGTAGGGATCCACGCCGTAGACCACCAGGTCGGGATCGACGCTGGCGATCGCTTTGCGCACCTCGACTTCGATCCCGGACGGACTGCCGGGAGCCCAGATCACGATGTTGTTGAGAAAGTGGGAGAAGAGGTCGAAGGTGTTGAATTGCGGATCGTCGTATTTGACGCTTTGCGTTTCGGACAGCCAGAACATCGGGCGGACCGGACTCTTGTAACTCCAGGTCATGTAGCGGATGTCGCGCACAACGCCGACGATTTCGAAGGTGTT
>DATEFT010000721.1:0-12290 GCA_035280505.1 Blastocatellia bacterium
GTGAAGATCACCGCCTGCGGTTCATTCTTGACGCCCAGGCTCTGGGCGATCTCCGGAGTGTGCCGGTGATTGAAGATTTTATAGGCCTTGAAGCTCTCGGTGACCTCGGAGAAATGGGTCTCGGCGGTCGGGCTCTTTCCGGCTCCGGTCACCCCCGATTTGGAGTCGCAGATGATCGGCTGCCCGTCTTCGACCAACCCCGCCCGCAGGAGCGGAATCACCGGCAGCAGGATCGAGGTGGGATAACATCCGGGATTGGCGATCAGCCTGGCGCCCCGCAATTCCGCCCGCGCCAGTTCCGTGAGTCCGTACCGGGCCTCCGGCAGCAGATCGGGCCGGGTATGCTCGAACCCGTAGAACCTCGGGTAGAGCCCCGCCTCCCGCAACCTGAAGGCCCCGCTCAGATCGACGATCGTCGCGCCGGTCTCCAGCAACCACGGCACCACCTCGTGAGAAAATTCGTTGGGCGTCGCCAGAAAGATCAGGTCCGGATTCAACCGGGCCAGGCGCGTCTCGTCGAACGGCAGACATTCGAGCGCCGTCAACCCGGTCAGTTGGGGATGGACGACCGCCAGCGGGGTGGCCTCGCCCGTCCGCGAGGCGAAGGTCCCGACCAGTTCAAAATGCGGATGCTGAAGCAGGAACCGGATCAGATCGCGTCCGGAATAACCCGTGGCACCGACGACGACGGCGCGGCTCCGACTACTCATAAATCTTTAGCGACCTCCCTCAAACTCATCAGATAGACAATCCTGAAGTTTACACCTTGCGGCGCTAGAGGTACAGTAAGGAAGTTCATAGAAATCGAGGTGCCGACGCGGCGCCGGAGAGGCGGGAAATCCCGACGGCTCCGGACTGTAGTTGACAAATATTTGAGCCCAAATATAATTACGCACTTTGCCAGCGCCGAGGAACGCTATGATTATTTCACTGGTGCGCATGCCTGAAGCCGGGCTCCGTTTTGAGCATCAATATCGGACAGGCGAGCTAGAGACAAGCGGTTTTGAGTTTGATTTGCCGGAACCACCTCTCGTCAGTGGACGCCTCGACCGCACCGGGATGGACGTGCGGCTGCGGGGCGAATTGAAAGCGGTGCTCACGGCCCCTTGTGATCGATGTTTGAAGAATGTCCCCTTGACCCTGGACCTGCCGTTGGATCTGCTCTATGCCGCCGCAGATCCGATCGGCGACCGACCGGTTGAGGTCGAGTTGCAAGCACGTGATCTGGACATTGCCGTTTACGAAAATGACGAGATCAACTTGGACGAAATGGTCCTCGAACAATTAGAATTGAATCTGCCGAGCCGGCGACTCTGCCGCGAAGAGTGCCGGGGATTGTGCCCTCAATGCGGCGCGGATCTGAATCTCGAATCGTGCCGCTGCCAGAAACCGATCGATCCCCGCTGGCAGGCCCTCGCGGATTTAGCGGAGAAGACCGAGGAATCTTAGGATCGCCTCAGGTCCACCGGAAGAGTGTAAATCTTATTATTTTTGGAGAATTATCATGCCGAATCCCAAAAGACGCCATTCGAAATCGCGCAGCCGCAAACGGCGCACCCATGATGCCCTCAAGCCGACGGGGCTCTCGTCCTGTCCGAACTGCGGTTACACCAAGCTGCCGCACCGCGTCTGTGCGGAGTGCGGTTTCTACGGCGGACGCGTGGTAGTGGAAAAGAAGGCCTAAGCTAGGATCCGAGAGATCGGGGTGAAGACTGTGAAAGAGTCGACTTTCAGCGCTCGCCCTTCCTCCTTACCTGATGCTCACTACCATCGCCGTTGATGCAATGGGCGGGGATCATGCCCCCGCCGTTGAGGTTGAAGGTGCGATTCAAGCGGCTCGCGACCTGCGCGCGCGAATTGTGTTGGTCGGACCGGAGGACCGGATTTGGGCCGAATTGGAACGCCAGGGAGTGCCGGATCCTCGCAAGCAGCGCCTGCATATCGAGGTCGCCAATGCGACGGAAGTGATCACCATGGACGATCCGGTCGCCTCGGCCGTCCGCCGCAAACGTGACTCTTCGATTCGAATCGCGGCCCGACTGGTGCGCGAGGGCAAAGCCCACGGGTTGGTCAGCGCCGGCAACACGGGCGCGGTCATGGCGACCGCCAAACTGGTGCTCGGGACCCTGCCCTCGGTCGATCGCCCGGCTCTCGCCGGGATCTTTCCCACGCTCAAAGGCCACGGCACCGTCCTGCTCGACGTCGGGGCCAATGCCGAATGCAAACCTGAGCAGCTTAAACAATTCGCCATTATGGGTCTGATCTACTCGCGCTCCATCCTGGGGATCCGCAATCCCAAGGTCGGATTGATGAGTATCGGCGAAGAGGAGCTGAAGGGAAACGAACTGACCAAAGAGGCGTGGAATCTCTTGAAGGAGACGCCGATCAACTTCATCGGCAACGTCGAGGGCCGCGATATCTTCACCGGCGAGGTCGATGTCATCGTCTCCGACGGTTTCACCGGCAATGTCATCCTGAAGACCAGCGAGGGGCTGGTGGAAGCGGTCATGCAACTGCTCAAGACGGAATTGGGGCAGACCTTATTGACGCAGCTCGGCGCGATGCTCTCGCTCAACGCTTTTCGCAGCCTCAAGAAGCGCCTCGACTATTCGGAGTTCGGCGGCGCTCCCCTGCTCGGCTGTAAACAGATTTGCGTGATCTGCCACGGCAGTTCCAGCGCCAAAGCCATTCGCAATGCGATTCGGGTCGCCAAGGAGTTCTACAAGGGCAAACTGAGCGAACGGATCGAGAACGAGATTAGTGAGATCGCGGTCAAAAGCTAGAATTTGAGATTTGAAATTTGAGATTTGAGACCCGGATCTAAATCTCAAAATCGCGGGAGACCAACCGCGCCAGACGCCAGACACGCGGAATCATCGAGCTTTCGCGTCTTCCGCGTCTTTCGCGTGTTCCGCGGTTTGTAAATCGATTTGCCGACAAGTACAAAACCCGTGAGCAAACTGGCATTCATTTTTCCTGGTCAAGGCTCGCAGTACGCCGGAATGGGCCGTGAACTGGCCGAGCAATATCCGGCGGCCCGGGCGGTCTTCGAGGAGGCCGACGAGGCGCTGGGCTTCAAGCTCAGCGAGCTCTGCTTCAACGGCCCGGAAGAGGAGTTACAGCAGACCGCCATCACCCAGCCGGCGATTCTGACGGTCTCGGTCGCCGCCTATCGGGTCCTCGCGGAGCGCGGAGCGCGGCCCGATTTCGTGGCCGGCCACAGTCTCGGCGAATATTCGGCGCTGGTCGCCGCGGGCGCGGTTCGATTGACCGATGCCGTGCGATTGGTGAGAATGCGGGGGCAATTGATGCAAGAGGCGGTGCCGGTCGGGGTCGGGGCCATGGCCGCCATCCTGGGGATCGATGCCGATCAGGTCGCGGCGGCCTGTCTGGCGGCGGCTCAGGATCAGGTCTGTGCGCCGGCCAATTTCAATTCGCCGACCCAAATCGTGATCGCCGGGCATCAAGCGGCGGTCGAACGCGCGATCGCGGAATGTCAGGCGCGGGGCGCCAAACGGGCGAAGCTGCTCAAGGTCAGCGCTCCGTTCCATACGGCCCTCATGATGCCCGTGCAGGAGCGGATGGCCGAACAATTGAACGCCACGGTCTTCAGCGACCTCTCGTTTCCGATCATCAACAACGTCGAGGCGGCCGTCGTCCGGGAGGGCGCGCGATCCCGCGAGGCGCTGATCCGCCAGATCTCCGCCCCCGTCCAATGGACCGGGATCATGACCGAGCTCTTCGCCCAGGCGGTGGAGGTCTTCGTCGAGATCGGGCCGGGCAAGGTCCTGATCGGACTGGTCAAGAGTCTGGCCAAGGAGACCGGAGCGACCGTCCAACTGCTCAACGTCGAGAACGCGGAGACGGTTGAGAACGGATGGCAACAATTATCGACAGACGGACGTTAAACCCATATGTTCAGTTTGAAGGGACAAATCGCGTTAGTCACCGGCGGGTCGCAGGGTATCGGTCGCGCGATCGCGCTGGTGCTCGCCGAACTCGGCGCCGACGTGGCCGTCCTGGCCCGAACGCTCGACAAATGTGAAGAGGTCGCCGCCGAGGTTCGCGCCCGCGGTTCGCGCGGACTCGCCGTCCAGGGAGACCTCTCGCAGCCCGATCAGATCAAGGCGGCGCTCGAGCGAGTCACGGCGGAACTGGGCCCGATCGGGATTCTGATCAACAACGCCGCCATCACCCGCGACGGCCTGGCGTTGCGAATGAAACGCGAAGACTGGGATGCGGTGATCGGGACCAATCTGACGGGGCTCTTCCTGCTCACGCAGCAGGCGCTCCCGCTCATGACCAAGGCCCGGCGCGGCCGGATCATCAATTTGACCTCGGTCGTGGCGCAGTCGGGCAATGTCGGCCAGGTCAACTACATTTCGGCCAAAGCCGGTCTGATCGGTCTCACTAAAGCGCTCGCCCGCGAATACGCCTCGCGCAATATTACGGTCAACGCCGTAGCGCCAGGTTTTATCGAAACCCCGATGACCGCTGCCTTGAATGAAGCGGCGCGGAATGCCATGCTCGAACAGGTCCCGCTCAAACGCCCTGGGTCGGACCTCGACGTCGCATATACGGTTGCATTTCTCGCCTCGGATGAGGCAGGCTATATTACCGGGCAGGTAATTAATGTTAACGGGGGGATGTATATGTGATTGGGGGTTGCAGATCGATTAAATTACAATCTATTCTTCCCAATTCTCAATCCACAATCTAATATCAGTTCTGGAGGAACTCATGGCAGAATCAATTGAAGATAAGGTTAAACAGATCATTGTAGATGAGCTTGGCGTGGATGAATCGGAAGTCACTCCGAACGCGCGATTCATTGACGATCTCGGCGCAGACTCGCTGGATACGGTCGAATTGGTCATGCGTTTCGAGGAGGAATTCGGTATTGAAATCCCGGATGAAGAGGCCGAAAAGATTCAGAGCGTCCGCGATGCCATCGCTTATATCGAGGAGCATCGCAAGTAGGCAGGACTCTTCAGCTCGCCGGAGTATCTAGATGCGCCATGGCAGGCACAACCCATACAGCGGCTGACTGAGTTCAGAGTGATTCTTGTATCGTTTGTGCCTCGGGCCCTTTCAATCCTGGTTTTACGCCTGGTTTTTAAGGAAGGCAGTCGTGAAGAATGAAATGACGAAGAAGCGAGTGGTCGTCACGGGCATCGGGTTGGTCAGTCCGCTGGGCAATACGACTGAAGAGACCTGGCATGGTCTGCTGGCCGGACGCAGTGGTGTGGACTACATTACGCGCTTCGACACCAGTCAACACAAAGTCCGGTTCGCCGCCGAGGCCAAAGGATTCGACCCACTCAATTTTGTCGAGAAGAAAGAGCTGAAGAAGATGGACTACTTCATCTACTTCGCGATTGCCGCGGCCAAGGAGGCTCTGGAAGACTCCGGGTTGAAGATCACGCCCGAGATCGCGGAGGAGGTTGGAGTCTTTATCGGCAGCGGCATCGGAGGATTCGGCGTCTTCGAGCGCGAACATTCCAAGATGCTGGAAGGCGGGCCGGATCGCATCTCGCCCTTCTTCATTCCAGCCTCCATCATCAATCTCGCCTCCGGATATGTCTCGATCAACAGTGGGGCCAAGGGTCCCAACTCCGCGACGGCGACGGCCTGCAGTTCGGGCGCCCACGCCCTGGGCGACAGCTTCAAGATCATCCAGCGCGGCGATGCGATCGCCATGATCTGCGGCGGCAGCGAGGGGGCCATCACGCCGATGGCGGTCGGCGGTTTCGCGGCCATGCGCGCCCTCTCGACCCGGAACGACGATCCGGGCCGGGCCTCGCGCCCCTTCGATAAAGACCGGGATGGATTCGTCATCGGCGAGGGCGCCGGAATCCTGGTCCTCGAAGAGCTGGAACACGCCATCGCCCGCGGCGCCAAAATCTACGCCGAGGTCGTCGGCTACGCCATGACCAGCGACTCGTTCCACATCACCATGCCCGATATCGACGGTCCCCGCCGGGTCATGGTCAAAGCCATTAAAGACGCGGGCCTCGAACCGGCCCAGATCGACTACATCAACGTCCATGGGACTTCGACGCCCATCGGCGACGTCAACGAAACCAACGCGATCAAAGCGGCCTTCGGCGACCATGCCTATCAGCTCGCCGCCAGTTCCACCAAATCCATGACCGGTCACCTGCTGGGCGGAGCCGGCGGACTCGAAGGCGGGATCACCGCGCTCTCCGTCCACCACCAGGTGCTGCTCCCGACCATCAACTACGAGACGCCCGATCCCGAGTGCGATCTCGATTACGTCCCGAACGAGACCCGCCAGGGCCACATCCAGTATGCGCTCTCGAACAGCTTCGGCTTCGGCGGGACCAACGCGGCGCTGGTCTTCAAACGGTATCAAGGATCAGGGCCGGCTTCGCATTGAACGTTCGGCTCAACGTTTGGCGGGGTAATCGCTGGCGATCGACTGCAGATCGCGGGCATCGACCACCGAGATCTCCGTGGGCAGGCCGTTGTTGACCGAGATCTTCAGCAAAACCTGAAAATATTTGGGGAAATCGCCTTCCGATCGAATCAGCCGCCGGTTGAGATCGGCCAGATGGCCCTCGTCGGTCAAATATTCGGCGGCCGCCTGCGTGCCCTCACTGTGGGTTCCGGCCAGGACCATCATCGTGTGTTTCTCCGACATTCCCGGCTTGACGGTGATGATCGCATAGTCCTCAACCAGCTTTCCGGTCCGCTCATCATACTTGGCGCTGAACTCCTGCTCATCCCGCGAAGAGAGATGCTGGCCGATGAGGGTGGCGCTGGCGCTATTGATGAAACACTTCTTGATCGGGTCGTTCTGCATCCAGTCGTCGATCCAGACGCTGCCCAGCAGGATCGTATCGTGCGAGCTCATCTCTTCGTTCTTCAGGCTGCGGCTCTGTTTGACCAGGACCGTCTTGCCCATCTTCTCGAAGAGCCTGGTGATGCGATGGAGCCCGACCGTCTCCCCCAGGCTGGTGAATTCGTCGTAGGAGAGGACCAGCCGGGGCGTCAGCCAGTTTCTGATCACCAGTTGCTCCTGGCCGAGCCTCTTCTCCATGGCCTGGGCCTCGGCGGGAGTCAGATCGATCGAGAGATCCGACAACGAAGAGGGATCGGACGGAGTCCAGAAACGGTAGACCGGGCGATTGCTCAAGACCAGCAGGACCGGCGCCTGATTCTTCAAAAAGGGCCGCCAGACGGGCGCCAGGAGCCCGGCCTCTTCCACCGTGAAGTTCGGATCCAGACTCCGGCGCAACTGCCGGTTGGCATAGGTCAACCACAGCACCGCGATCACCAGTGAGACCACCAGCACGCTGAGCAGGCCGATCCAGAACCGTTCCCGCCGCCGGAATGAATCCCCGGGATCAGCGGCGCTCCGGGCCGGTTCGGGAGCGTCCGAGGGCCGCACCCGGCGGGTAAAGATGGGGATATAACTCCCGACCGGAATCTCCAGGACGATCTCGTCATCCTTCCCCGCCCCTTTGTAGTAAGAGCCCAGCTTCTTGCGTAACCCGTGCGCCCCGACCCGGACGATCGGATCCAGCGCCGGGTTATAGGTCGAATCCCGATCGAAGACCTCGCAGCCGATCAGGTATTCGTTCAGTTCGGACGCGCGCCCATCGAGATAGGCCTCGCTGACCAACTGCAAGAACCGCTGCTTCGTCGGCGCATTGGCGAAATGCTGGCTGCCGAGGATCCGCTCGACCACCTGGCAGATCTCGGCCCGAGTCGGCGGCCCGTTCCGGGATTGCTGATCTTTTTCGTTCGCTGCTGCCATACTGTTACCGTCGTCGGGTGACGCAACGCCAAGGCTATTCACAACCAACAGCAGAGCTTACGGATGATATTTATTTGTGAGGGTAAAAAGTGAGTCTTGAGATCCTACCCTAGTTACTGACGGCGACTGATAAATAGTTGTTTCATCAAGTTCGTTCTACGGCTATAGAAACGCCCGTCCGGCACCGCCTAAGGGTTTTGAGTAACTCGTAGGGCATCCACTTAAGATGGTAACAGCAGTAGTCTAGAGAAGTCTAGAGAAGTCTAGAGAAGTCTAGAAAAGTCAGCAGACGGTTCCCGACCTTTCCGGTCACTCATCGACTTTAAACCGAGAAAGTCCGGGATCGTCTTCCGACTTCTCTAGACTTCCCTGGACTGCTCCAGACGCGGCTAGACTTCCTTCCCGTTGATCTTGACGCCCTTCATAGTCAGGGACTTGACGTCGGCGATCAGGTTCTCCTTGGCCGCGTTCTCAAAGGAACAGTTGATGATGCGGATGCCCGAGATCGGAGCGTATCGATAGCCTCTCAGGAAGAGCGCATAGTCGCTCTTCTTACTGGTGAGGTCGCGAACCTCGATATTCCGGACCACCGGCACGTTGTTCCCGGCATCGCCCTCTTCATAGAAGAAATCGACCGAGAGGACCGCATCGGAGACCTCTCCCACGGTGATCGCTCTGAAATAGATATTTTCGATCGTCCCGCCGCGGACCGAATTGGTCTTAAATCGGAGAGCCCGTTCCAGGTTGGGGCTGTCCATCAGACAATCCTCGGCGAAGATGTTGCGGGCGCCGCCGGAGATCTCACTGCCGATGGTGACGCCGCCGTGCCCGTCCTTCATCTGGCAGCGCCGGATGACGATGTTCTCGCTCGGGATCGCGATTCGGCGGCCGTCGGCATTGCGGCCCGACTTGATGGCGATGCAATCGTCCCCGGTATCGAAGTAGCAGTCTTCGATCAACACATCGCGGCACGACTCCGGATCGCAGCCGTCGTTGTTGGGCCCATGGGTGACGATGTTGATCTTGCGGATGGTGACGTTGCTGCAGAGCACCGGATGAACCTCCCACATCGGGGAGTTCCGGATGGTCACGCCCTCGATCAACACGTTCTGGCAGAGATAGGGCTGGATGAACTGGGGCCGCAGGTAGTCGCCGTTGCCGAAGACCCGCTCCGCGACCGGCACCCCCTTCTCCGCCGCCTCGAAGAGGCGCTTGCGGGCCGCGCTCTGCTCCGGGTCGCCCTTCTTCCAACCGCAATTGGTGCGCCCTTTCCAGGGCCACCAGTGCTCGCAATCGGACTGCCCATCCAGAATGCCCTCGCCGGAGATGGCCAGATCCTGCTCCTTGTAGGCATAGATGAACGGCGAATAGTTCATCAATTCCACGCCCTCCCAGCGGGTGTGGACGGCGGGCAGATAGTGTTGCGGATTCTGGCTGAACCGGACGGTCGCCCCCTTCGAGACGTGAAGGTTCACCTTGCTCTTCAGATAGATCGCGCCGGTCAGGTAGATTCCGGGCGGAACCACGACCCGCCCGCCGCCGGCCTGGTGACAGGCCTCGATCGCCTGCTTGAAGGCCGCGGTACAATCTTTCACGCCGTCGCCGGCACCGCCGTATTGCGTCAGGTCGAAGTCGCGGGACGGAAAGACCGGCGGTTTGATCCGGCTCAAGATCTTCGGGACCTCGGCCCAGCCGGGATCCGAACCGTCAGGACCGGCGGCCCGCAGCGCGTCGGAACCGAGCAGCGCAGCCCCCGAAACCATGGCGGTCAGCTTCATGAAACGACGTCGGGTAAATTCTTCGAACAAATTTCCCTCCTTCTAAAATCCGCATTAATACTTCGGAACCGGGAAAGACGCATGATTTAGCGTGTTTCGTGTGTTTCGCGGTTTGCATCTCAAATTCCAAAGAACTTGATTCCCAAGGCAATTAGGCACTATGAATCTCCATGCGGGCCTGTTTCTCCGACGAGCGGTTGGCCATCAACACGGTGATCGCCGACCTCATCGCCTTCTCCGGGCCGCAGCGCACGGGAGAGCCGGTTCTGACCGCCGAGCAGAACTCCGCGATCTCGTTTCGGTAGGAGATGCCCCGATCGGTCTGGCCCTGTGAATTGCCGTTGACGGTGCGGCCGGGGGCATCGGCCGGGCGGGTGGCGGAAGTATCGGCCACCGGTCCCGAGGTCTGGGCCGACACTTCGACCCTGGTCACCTGGCCCTCCCCTTCGTGAAAGAGCAGCGCCTCGGTCTCCTTCTGCAGGATCAGCGTCCCCTTGGTGCCCTGAAACATCTCGTAGGAGGCGTCGAACGCATTCGATTCGATCGAAGAGAAGGTGGCCGTCCGCCCGCCGGGATACTCGAACGTGGCATAGACGTGGTCGAAGACCTCGCGCCCGTCCTTGAACCTGGAGATTCCGCCGGTGGCATAGACCGATTCCGGAGCCGAATCGAAGAACCAGTTGGTGGCCGTGATCTGATGGCTTCCCAGTTCGGCGACCAGCCCCTCCGAGTACTGCTTGTAGAGCCGCCAGTTGACGAGATGCTCCCAATCCGGATATCCCCACTCCTTCGGATCGAAATTGGCTGACGGAGGATCTTCCGCGCGCCGCCAGTTGGCGTTGCGGTGCCAGGCCAGGCGCGCGTAATAGACATCACCCAGCAATCCCGGCTTGATGATGTTCTGGTAAGCGGCCTGGTAGATCGGGTTGTAATATCGCTGATAACCGATCTCCAGAATCTTGCGGTTCCGGCGCATGGCGTTGATCATGCGGTCGCAGTCCGCTTCGCTCTTGGCCATCATCTTTTCACACAGGACGTGCTTGCCCGCATCGAGACAGGCGACCGCGATCTCGGCGTGAGACCACAAGGGAGTGGCGATGATGACGGCCTCCAGATTCTCCTTCTGCAGCATCTCGCGCCAATCGTCGTACTCTTTCGGCGCCGGCCATTCCGCTTTGACCATGGATTCGGCCACCGCCCGCCGGCGCTTCGGATTGATGTCGCAGATGGCCTTCAGGTCGATGAACTCTCTCTGACATTGCGCGACCAGGCCCCGGCCCATGCCTCCGGTTCCAATCACCGCCGCCTTGACCGGGCCGCCCTTGATCGGCCCCCGCGCCGCCGCGGCCGCGCCCAGAAGGGCCAGGGCCGGCGTGCCGGCCAGCGCCTTCAAGAAATTGCGCCGCCCCTGTTCCTTTTGTTCATCCGTAAGATTCATAACCCATCCTTCTTAGCGTGTCTCGCGCATTTCGCGGTTAATAAAAGGGAGCGCCAGTCTCCCGGAAGGGAGCCAGAGGTCCAGGCCCGCGATCGCTCCCGTATTGAAGACCAGCAGCACCACGACGGCCGCTCCTTCGATGAGGGTCTTGTTGACTATCAGATAGGTCCCCTCGTTGCCGGGCTGGGGAACTCCGGCCAGCGGAATCGCCAGCAGATAGAAGAGCGTCAGAAAGAGGAGCGCGCCCCAACAACCGGCGCGGGTCAAGAGCCCGAGGATCAGCGAGACTCCGATCAGGAGCAGACTGATCTTGACCGTGTTGTCGATCCAACCGATCCAGCCCGTCGAGAGCATCCATTGGAACAGCCGGGCCAACGGTCCCGAGGCCGCTTTCAGATAGCCGGCGGAGCTCCAGGGCCCCAGCGGCGCGCCTCCCGTGCTCCACGCCGGAAGCATCAGCTTGTAATAACCTTCATACAGAAAATGCCATCCGATCAGGGTGCGCAAAGAGACCAGCGCCACCTGTTGGACCGCGGAGAGAGGATACGGTACGACGCTATTCATGTATCAGCTCCACTTCACATCGATCGTTGCCGCCGAAGATCACCGGATGCTTCGATCCGTTCTCTAACATCAAAACCAGAGTCCCCGGGTGAGTCGAACAATAGCTCTCGGCCAGTTCGGGCCCGCCGATATAGAAGGCCGTCGCCAGCGCATCCGTCAGCGCCGCCGATTCGGCGATCACGGTCACCCCGGCCACCCGGTCGGCCGGCAGCCCGGACCGCGGGTCCAGAAGATGGCCGTAACGCCGGCCGTCGGATTCGAAGAACTGCTCCTCGCTGCCGCTGGTCGAGAGGGCCGCGTCACGCATCTTCACCACCGCCAGGCGCCGGTCCCTGGACTTTGGATGGCGCACCCCGATCACCCACCCGGCATCGCCTCGCGCGCCGCCTCCGATCGCCCGCATGCTGCTGGATCCGGCGCTCAAGAGGGCGCTCCGAACCCGCCCCCGAATCAGCGCGGCGGCGCGATCGAGCGCATACCCCTTGCCGACGCTCCCGAAATTGAGTTCCACTCCCTCGCGTTCAAACCGAATCGTTCCGGCCCCCGGATCGAGCCGCAACCGGCCGCTTCCCACCAGCGCCCTGGCCCGTTCAAGCTCAGCCGGCCCGGGAACCCGTCCCTCTCTCCTTAAAAAGCCCCAACAACGGCTCAAGGGGCCGGACGTGATATCGAACGCCCCGCCGGTCTCGCGGCTCAGCTCCCGGCACCAGGTCAGCAGCTCGAAGAG
>DATEFT010000722.1:0-4490 GCA_035280505.1 Blastocatellia bacterium
TTGATAAAGAGAGGGTGTCTTGAAAGATAGATAGTTGAGTATGGTTGAGAAAACTTGGATTTATCGCAGCGCCCCCGATTACAAGGAAGCTGCTTAAGGAGGAAATGATGATCAAGAAGATCCACAAAGGCACGGTTGTGATGATGTTGTTACTTGGCTTGGTCTTCGTGACTGCAGCTCCCGGCGCCATGGCACAAGGTAGAGATCGCAGGTACCGAGATCAGGGACGGGGTTTCTATGACCGAGGTCGTCACGACAATCATCGCGACTATTATGGCCGGCGTTTTGAGCGGGAAGACACGACCGGAAACGCGGTGAAGCGCACGGCGATCGGTGGCGGGATCGGTGCAGTGGCCGGTGCGTTGATTGGTGGCGGGAAAGGCGCGCTGATCGGTGGTGGTGCTGGCGCTGGAGTCGGTTACCTCATTCACCGGAAGAAGGTCGATGACCAGCGTGATCGGATTAGAGAGCGGTTCTATCGCCGCCGTTAATTGAGCAAAGAACTGAGTCGAATTATCTCGTTACCCCAAGGGCGGTGGACTTCCACCGCCCTCAATTTTTGCCTTAGCGCTTTCTTGGGTTTCCCTTTCATTACCCGCCCGGCCTTGTTATGCTCTCCACGCTCAGTGGATGTACCTTAATTAACTCGGCAAAACCTTAAGCCAAATTGGAGGCTTTATGCACCGTCGCTCCTCGAGTGTGCTATTGCTGTTCCTTGCAGCAGCTATTCCTTTCAGCCTAGCCTTTACTCAGGCTCAAGTCGGCAATGTCGACTCCAAAAATTCGACTTCAACAAATTCGGATCCGAACTATCGCCGGTTGCGTGACGAGGAACCGGTCGAGACTTTTGCGGTGAATAACCTGGTGATCAAGCGTGACCTCGGTGAGATTACCTTCAAGAGCGGGAGCCTCAGTTTTTCGGCTCCGGTTCTGGACCGGGTCGTGGTGGCGGTCTTTAACGGAGAGGGCCAGTTTTCGTTGACGCCGAAGGTCGCGTCCGAGAGGAGATACCTCAAGGTGATGACTGAGAAAGACGGCGTGAACGAACAGTTCGATCGCCTGGTCCTGTGCTTCACCGATCAGACCTATCAGGAAGTGAAAAGTAGCGGTAAGGCGGTCGATCTGGATCCGCGAGCGAAAGAGGTGCTGCGCGAATTCCGCAATCGCATGCGGCGAAATACCGATGAGCCGCAGAGTATGCTTCAGGCGATGTATTCTGGTGAGTATGTCGAGAATATCGAGGCCAATCTTTTGGCCGCTCTCTACAATCCCAAACGAGAGCCGCTCTTCACCGCCTACATGTGGGGCCGCCGATACAATGACCTGCGGTTCTATGTTCGTCCCGATGGGGCTCTCTCCGGAATCCTGACGCCGGAAGAGGTGGCCCTGGTCAATTATGATCCGCGCGGAAAAGAGGAAGGGATCTGGTATCTGTCCCATCTCGAGAAGGAAATGAAAGAGGGCACCGCCAGTTCGCTCGAAAACAAGCAGGCGATCGACGCGGAACATTACCGCATTGAGACGGCGATCAAAGGCGAGAAACTGACGGCGAGTTGTGAATTGAGTTTCTCCTCGATCACGGACGGCGAGCGGGTTCTGCGGTTCGGCCTGCTGCCGACGCTGCGCGTCAGCAAGGTGACCTGGGGAGAGAAAGAGCTGGTCTTCATTCAGGAGAAGAAGGACGCTGACAGTTCCTTCCAGGTGATTCTGCCGGAAGCGTTGGCCAAGGGGCAGAAGTACAAGATCAAGATCGAGTATCAAGGCAACAAGGTGATTGAAGACGAGGGCGGCGGCAACTTTGCCGTCGGCGCGCGAACCAGTTGGTATCCGAGCGTCAATGCCTTCTCCGATCGCGCGACCTTCGATCTGACTTTCATCATTCCCAACAAGTACGTGCTGGTCGGGGTCGGTAAGAAGGTGAAAGAGGTCAAGGATGGCGATTTCACGGCCTCGCAGTGGGTCTCGGAGATCCCGCTGGCCGTCGCCGGATTCAATTACGGCCGGTTCAAAAAGAAAGAGGCGGTCGATGAACAGGCCAAGTATCAGATCGAGGGCTATGCGACCACCGAGTTGCCCGACTCGTTGCGGGAGGCGGAAGAGATCGGCGGAATGTCGCCGTCGCGCATGATCGACAAGGGGGTGGTCGAGGCCCAGAATTCGATCCGCATCTTCAATCACTTTTTCGGGGAAGCGCCTTACGGGCGAATCGCCATTACGCAACAGCCGCAACTCAGTTTCGGGCAATCCTGGCCGACTCTGGTCTATCTGCCGATCATTTCGTTCTTCGATTCGACGCAGCGCTGGCAGATGTTTGGAATGCAGAAGGGCCTGACCGACTTCATCCAGGAGGTGACCTCGCACGAAGTCGCCCACCAATGGTGGGGCCATATGGTCGGCTGGGCATCCTATCACGATCAGTGGCTCTCGGAAGGCTTCGCCGATTTCTCCGCGAGCCTCTTTCTCCAGCACACCGAGCCCAAGATCGACCCCTATCTGAAATTCTGGGACAGGCATCGCCAGACCATTCTCCAGAAGAACTCCTATGGGGTGCGGCCGAACGATGTGGGGCCGATCTGGATGGGACAGCGCCTCAGCACTCCGAAAGCCCCCGGAGCCTATAACCTGCTTGTCTATCCCAAAGGCTCATATGTCCTGCACATGCTGCGCTGGATGATGTATGATCGGCAGAACGGCGACAAGGCATTCATCGAGATGATGCACGATTTCGTCAAGACCCATTTCAACCGGAATGCCTCAACTGAGAGCTTCAAAGCGATTGTCGAAAAACATATGCGGCCGACTATGGATCTGGATGGAAACAAGAAGATGGACTGGTTCTTCAGCCAATGGGTCTATGGCACGGAAGTCCCGGGCTACAAGCTTCAGTACACCATCGTTCCGGAGAACGACGGCAAGGTGATTCTCAAGTTCACGATCACTCAGTCTGAGGTTTCGCCAGAGTTTAAGGGGCTGGTCCCGATCTATCTCGATTTTGACGGTAAAACCCCCGTCAAATTGGGAGAGGCTTCGATTTTGGGAAGCACGACGACTCAGGAGTTCCAGATCAAGTTGCCGCAACGGCCCAAACGTGTCCTGATCAATTACCATTACGATGTGCTCGCCACCGAAAGTGTGAGCATCGGTAAGTAGGACTTAACCGGATCATTCGACCAAACAGATGAAACATCATAAATTACAAGAGATTCCCGAGGAGCACGTCACCGATCTTTTCTCCCGTCGCTTCTTCACGGGCGAAAACCTGACCCTGGCCTTTCTGACGATCAGGAAAGGTTGTGTGATTCCACAGCACCACCACGACAGCGAGCAGTTCAGCTACTGCATCAGCGGCGCTTTGCAGTTCCGGATCGGTGATGAGGAGTTGGTGCTGAGAGCGGGCGAACTCGTGGAGATTCCGCCGAACGTTCCCCATCAGGCGGTCGCCCTGGAGGACTTTATCGGAATCGATGCCTTCAGCCCGATCCGAATAGATTGGCGCGACGGCACTGATGACTATCTGCGGCGGAAATAGCCAGGTTGTTATTTAAACCGCGAAACACGCCGAATCCGCGTCTTTCGCGGTTTAAAAACATTTAGAGCCCCAGCTTCTCCCATTTCTGATCGACGATCCGTTTCACTTCGGCGCTGGTGCTGTTCTCTTTCGGCCATCTCCGGTCGAAACCCTCGCTCTTCCATTTGCGAGTTCCGTCGATCCCCATCTTGGAGCCGAATCCGATCTGCCGGGCTGAGTGATCGAGCACATCGATGGGGCCGAGAGTGAACTGAATATCGCGCTCGGGATCGATATTGTTGAGGACCTTCCACACCACTTCTCCGGGGTCCTGGACGTTGACGTCCTCGTCGACGACCACGATGCATTTCGTGAACATGGCCTGACCCAGTCCCCAGATCGCATTCATGATCTTGCGCGCATGGCCCGGATACTGTTTGCGGATCGAGACCAGCATCAGATTATGGAAGACCCCCTCGAACGGGAGATTCATATCGATGATCTCGGGAAACTGGCGTTTGAGCACCGGGAGCGTGATCCGAATGATGGTCCAGCCCATCCAGCAATCTTCCATGGGCGGGCGGCCGACGATGGTCGTTTGATAGATCGGGTTCTTCCGGTGAGTAACGGTGGTGACGTGAAAGACCGGGTACGGTTCTTCGAGTGAATAGAATCCGGTGTGATCGCCGAAGGGCCCCTCGATTTGCCGCTCGGCCGGATCCACATAACCCTCCAGCACGATCTCCGCGGTCGCCGGAACTTCCAGATCGACCGAGACGCATTTGACCATCTCGATCGGTTTCTCCCGGAGAAAGCTGGCGAAGATCATCTCGTCGAGATCATCCGGGAGCGGCAGCGCCGCCGCGAAGTTCGTGATCGGGTCCGCCCCGATGGCGACGGCCACCTCCATCCGTTCGACCCCTCGCCGCTCCTGGTCCCGATGATGGGCCGCGCCGTGTTTATGAATCTGCCAGTGCATGCC
>DATEFT010000723.1:0-4759 GCA_035280505.1 Blastocatellia bacterium
TCTCTACAAGGCGCTCTGGAAGCGGCTGGTTGACACGCGCACGCTGCCGGGAGAGCACGATCGGGTGGAGGGCCTCGAGCATGTGCACAAGGTCGTCAACATCGATCAGTCGCCGATCGGGCGAAACAGCCGGTCGAACCCCGCCACCTATGTCGGTTTCTACGACACGATTCGCGATCTGTTCACGCAGGCGCCGATCTCGGTCGAGCGCGGCTACAAGGCGGGGCGATTCAGTTTCAACGTCAAGGGCGGCCGGTGCGAGGAGTGCCAGGGGGAGGGCGTGATCACCACCCAGCTCTACTTCATGCCGGACGTGGAGGTGACCTGCGGCGCCTGCAAGGGCGCGCGGTTCAATAGCGAGACGCTCGAGGTCGCTCTGCGCGGCAAGACCATCACCGACGTGTTGAATATGTCGATCGAGGAGGGCGTGACCTTCTTTGCGAAGGAGCCGTCGGTGGGCAAGAAGATCGAGGTCCTGAACGACCTGGGGTTGGGATACCTGACGCTGGGCCAGTCGGCGACGACGCTCTCGGGGGGCGAAGCGCAGCGGATCAAGATCGCGACCGAACTGAGCAAGCTGCAACGGGCGAAGCACACGGTCTACATCCTCGATGAACCGACCACCGGTCTTCACCTGGCGGACGTCCAGCGGTTGCTGGAATCTCTGAACCGGCTGGTGAACGCGGGCCACACCGTGCTGTTGATCGAACATCACCTGGACGTCATCAAGACGGCCGATTACGTGATCGACCTGGGCCCCGAGGGCGGCCATGCGGGCGGCGAAGTGGTGGTGACGGGCACACCCGAAGACGTCGCCGCTTGCCGGCGGTCTCATACGGGATCGTTCCTCAAGGCCTATCTGTAAAATATAGACACCCGTGCGCCGGATGGCGCAAACGACAACACCGCAACAGGATAATTGGAGGTAACAAATTGAATAATTTACTGACGAAAAGTATGTTCACCCTGACCTTGTTGGTGGTTTCGCTGTTGGCTCCAGCGGGCTACGCGCAACAACGGCCGGGTCTCGCCCCCTCGCTCCGGACCGCTCCCGCCGAAGACGCCCACCGGCAGACGCGAATCACCGGCGAGGCGTTCGTTCGCACCGAACTCTTCTTCGGCAGAAACATGCCGGACGGCACGGAGGTCACCAAGAAAGAGTTCGACGATTTCCTGGGGCAGGTGATCACCCCGCGATTTCCGGATGGCTTGACGGTCGTGGAGGGTCGGGGACAATTTCTCAACTCCGACGGCGTCGTCGAGAAGGAGCGCAGCATTCTGCTGATTCTTCTCTATCCGCTGGAGGTGCGATTGGAGAAGCACGTCAAGATCGAAGAGATCCGCAATCTGTACAAAGAGAGATTCAGACAACAGTCCGTGCTGCGGGTCGATAATCCGCTGCCCGTCTGGGTCTCGTTTTAAGTTCTTCCGATGACAAGTCAGTACCGCTCGCGGTACTGACTTTGCGGTCTGTAAACGCAAGAACTTTCACCGGATGGTCTTCGTACTACAGGGAAATCTTGAGAGGGGGCATCCATGTTCTGTCCGCAATGTGGGGTCGATCAAAACCAGGAATTGAAATTCTGTAAAAAGTGCGGCGCCAATCTACAGGCGGTGCGCCAGGCTCTGTCTTCGCGCGAGCCGCAGCCGCCGGCCACGCCCGATTGGGGCAAGTCCTGGGCGGCCTTTCTCTCGGCCACCGCGGCTCAGAGGCGAGAGGACGAGATGGAGCAATATCGCGGCATCATGCCGGAGGTGAACCGTTACCGCGAGATCAAGGCCGGCGTGATCACGACCTCGGTCGGGTTGGCGGTCATGATCTGTCTCCACTTCCTGGCCCAGGGATTGATTGTGGGAGGCACGGTCGCTACCAGCACGGGGGAGATCCTCAGCAGCCTGTGGGTGGCCGGCATGATCCCGTTCCTGGTCGGAATCGGATTGATGGTGAACGGCCTGCTCGTGAGCAAAAAGCTGGCCGAGTCGGTTGAGCGAAAGATGCGTTTTAACCGCGAGCAGCAGCTCGAATTCGATAAGAGCACGGCCCCGCTCTTTCCGGGCTCCGCCGATCCGGCCGAATCGACTCCCGCCGATTTCAGCATCGTCGATGAGACCACCCGGCACCTGGGACGTTCCGGACCCGAGCAGTAGGAACGAGCACTCAGAGCGATTTGGCCCCTTCTTCTCTCCCGATTAAATTATTCTACGCGATCGGCGCCGTCGAATGGTTTGACGTTTGAAACACGTCCGGTAACAATCAACCTCCGCTCCGAATCCGCGACAAAGGATCGAAGATCATGACACGATTGGTCGGAATAGCCCTGGTGACCCTGATTTTCCTGCCCGGCGTGCCCGGAGTGATGGGCGGCGCCCGCGACGATTACCAGCGCCAGGAGGCGCTCGACGCAATCCATTATCGCCTGCGGTTGACCCTGACCGACGCCGGTGAGGAGATCCGGGCCGAGACGGAGATTCTCATCGAATTCAAGAACGACGGGGTCCGGGAGATCGCGCTCGATCTTGCGGGACTGACGGTGGATCAGGTCACCCTCGACCGCCAGGAGGCGAAATTCGTCCGCGCCGAGGGCCAGCTCAAGATCGCTCTCGGCAGCAATTACGCGCGCGGCGCCCGATGTTGGGTGGCGGTCAAATATCACGGGCGACCGGATGACGGGTTGATCATTCGCAAGAACAAGTTCGGCGATCCGGCGGTCTTCGGGGACAACTGGCCGGACCGCGCTCATCACTGGTTTCCCTCGATCGATCATCCCTCCGACAAAGCCACCGTCGAGTTCCTGATCACCGCGCCCACGCGCTTTGAGACCATCGCCAACGGCAGGCTCGTCGAGAAGACTAGCCTGCAGAACGGCAACACCCTCACCCACTGGCGGGAGGAGACGCCGATCCCCACCTACTGCATGGTGATCGGGGCGACGGAGTTTTCGATCATCAATGTCGGCACGGCGGAACGGGACGGCCCGGACGTCGAGCTGTTCTACTATCTGTTTCCGAAGGATCGCGACCGCGGCCTCAAGGGATATGGCCGGACCAAGGAGATGGTCGAATTCTATTCGGCCCTGATCGGACCCTATCCCTACGAGAAGCTGGCGCTGGTCCAATCTTCGACGCGGTACGGCGGCATGGAGAACTCCAGCAACATCTTTCTCGCGCAGAACGCCTTCGACGAGGGGACCAACGCGCACGAGATCGCCCATCAATGGTTCGGCGATTCGGTGACCGAGTCCGATTGGCATCATCTGTGGTTGAGCGAGGGATTCGCCACCTACTTCGGCCACCTCTTCTTTGAACGAGCCGATGGGCGCGACAGTTTTCGGCAACGGATGGCGGCCGACAAGGAGGGGTACCTCAAGGCCTATGGCTCCGATCCCCGCCCGGTCTACGACCCGTCGATCAAAGACCTCATGAAACTCCTCAACGCCAACAACTATCAGAAGGGCGGATGGGTCCTGCATATGCTCCGGCACCTCATGGGCGACGAAAAATTCTTCGCCGGCATTCGCGACTATTACCGAACTCATCGCGACCGCAATGCGCTGACGGACGATCTGCGCCGCGTCATGGAGTTGCATCATGGCCAACCGCTCGATTGGTTCTTCAAGCAGTGGATCTTCGAGCCGGGCTACCCGATCTACGATGCCGCGTGGAGTTGGGACGAGTCGAAGAAGGAGTTGCGACTCCGGATCCGCCAGACGCAATCCTCGACGGTCTTCCGCATGCCGCTCGACCTCGAACTCAGGCTGGGCGTTTCGAAACGGCGCGAGGTGATTCAGATGAACGAACGCGAACAGACATTCAGTTTCAAACTAGACGCCAAACCGCAGAGTCTGGCTCTCGATCCGGATGAATGGGTGTTGAAGGTCCTGACCCTCGGTGAAGGGACCTGAGCATTCTTCCTCGGCCGGTTCAAGTGGGGTCTTCGGACGGCCCCGATTTCCAATCAGCAGCTTAAAAGAAGGAATATGAAAATAGCGATCACTGGAGGGGGCGGGTTGGTCGGTAAAGAACTGGCCCGGATCTTCTCCGCGCAGCACCAGGTCCTGGCTTTGACGCATCGAACTCTGGACATTACCGATTCCCTGGCCGTCAAACGATTGATGACGGCCGAACGGCCGGAACTGATCATCAACTGTGCGGTCCTGGGGGTCGATGATTGCGAGGCGAAACCCGACCTGGCGCGGGCCGTCAATGTCGAGGGGGCGCGATCTCTGGCCGAAGCCGCCGCGGAGATTGACGCCGAGATCATGCACCTCAGCACCAACTACATCTTCGAGGGCACCCGCGAGGCCGGCACTTTCTACACGATTGAAGATGCGGCGCTGCCGATCAACAAATACGGCGAGACCAAGCTCGCCGGCGAACTCGCGGTGCGAATCGCCACTCCTAAGAGTTATCTGGTCCGCACCTCCTGGGTCTTCGGCCCGGGCAAAGAGAACTTCTTCAGCACGGCCGCCCGGTCCTTGGCCGAGCGGAAGAGCGTGCGGGCGGTCAACGATGTCTGGGCCAGCGTCACTTATCTGGCGGATCTGGTCGCCGGCATCGACGAGATCCTCAAACACGGTCACTATGCGACCTACCAGGTGGTCAACGCCGGAGTCTGTTCGCACGCCGACTTCGCCCGCGAGATCGCCCGACAACTCGAACTGACGCCCGCGGAGACCGAGACCCTGATCGAGACCGTGGCCGAATCGGAGATGCGGCGCCTGGCGCCTCGCCCGCGCTACACGCCGATGCGCTGTTTGAT
>DATEFT010000724.1:0-4809 GCA_035280505.1 Blastocatellia bacterium
GTCTCGATCTTCAAGAATCATCTTAATGTACATCTTGGAGACGGTATCGATCTTCATCGCGGTGAACAGAGGGCGGCATTGCCGCTCGGTACACCCCATGCCGGGCTGCGATCTGAAGACCCCGGCGGCCGTCCCGACCCAGAGGCGGCCCTCCCGGTCCTCGGCCAGGGCCGTGATTCGGTTGCTAGGCTCATCCTTGCCGACGGAATAGACGGTGAATCGACGGTCCTCGAAAAGATTCAACCCTTTCTCCGTGCCCAACCAGAGATGGCCGCTCCGGGTCTGCAGCACCGTGGTCACGAAATCGTCGCTCAATCCGTCTCTGACCGTGTAGGTGAGAAACTGCCCGATCCGTAATCGGCCCAGCCCCTCACCGCGAAACCCGAGCCAGATACTCCCTTCGCGATCGCCGCCGATCGCCAGGATCGCATCCGTCGTGAAGGAATCGTTTTTTATGTAGTAGGGCGAGATCTCTCCGTCCCGGTACCTGTTCAATCCCCGGTTGGTTCCGATCCAGAGAGTCTCTTCGGCGTCCTCGTGCACGTACTCGACCTGATCGGATAAGAGACCCTGGGCGACGGTGTACCGGGTGCTGCGGCCGTTCTCCACGCGAAAGAGACCGTCGGTCGTGGCGACCCAGAGCCCGCCGCGGCGATCCTGGTAGACTGAATTGATATCGGATTTGGGGCCCAGCCCTTCGATCATCGTCCGCTCATACTTTCCGTCCTTGAGCTTGTAGAGTCCGCCGTTGGAGGCGCCGACCCAGATTCCGCCGTTGCGGTCCGGACACAACCGGCGAATCGAGTTGTGAGGAGGCCCGCCGTCGTTGAAGTAGGTGGTGAACTGTTCGTCTTTAAAGCGGCTGAGCCCGGCGTCCGTGCCGATCCAGATGCCGCCCTCGGCATCTTTGCAGATCGTTTTGACATAGTTATTGACCAGTCCGTCTTTGGTCGTATAGACCGTGAACCGCCCCTGCCTGAATCGGCCGACGCCTCCACCGAAGGTGCCGATCCAGAGGCTGCCGTCATCGTCCTCGACCAGCGCCCAGATCTCAGACTCCCTCAGGTGGGTCTTGTTGTAATCATCGAAGACCGTGAACCGAACGCCGTCGAATCTGGCCAGTCCGCCCCTGGTCCCCACCCAGAGATAACCGTCGCGCGTCTGGAGAATGGAGAGGACGGTGTTCTGCGGCAGTCCCTGAGGTTGCCGCCAGGTATCGATCCCGTGCCAGAGCGGCTCTTTGCGATCTTGCGAGAAGACGGCGGTCCCGAGCATGACAGCCAGCCACAGGATCATCGCCGATCGGATCAGCGCCGTTCCGCCCGCGCCAACCCCGGCCGGCCAATCGCCGTTGGTTCTGCCATTTCCGGTGATGTCGCGTACTTGTCTCGTTCTCATGATCCGGGCTTCGGGGAACGGTGATTGGTCAGCAGAGGCCCCGCCGCTTCCACCATCGGTTGAAACGAGTGGCGGCTGGTAGAGATGAACACCGATGCCCGAAAACCGACCGGGGAGCTGTCGCCGAAGACATGAAGGACTCCTAAAGAGTCCGTATCGGCAAGACGGGCCCGGATCTCCAGGCTATCTTCTTAAATCGGATGAAATTTTGCCGAGGGTTTCAACGCGCCTCAGAAGACCCGGGGCCGTCGAATGGGAAAGACGCCGGGCACTCTAAAGACTTGAAGGAAATTATGATAGTGATCCCAGGTCACAAAGACCTCGCCGCCGCCGCCGAGGACCATGCGATAGGTCCCGGGCTCCGACGAATTGGTCAACCTGAACTCCCAGTAATAGCCGTGCGGGCGCCGCGGCAGATCGTTTCCGGTGTTCCGGAAGACTTCGCGGTGCCAGCGTGAAGCCACTCCGACCTGATTACATTCCTGCACGTGCCGGTCGAGTTGACTCAGCAAGTGATGGCGCAACGGGCTGCGATCCTGCTCTCCCAGCCCCCAGAAGACTGTTCCGACAATCGGCATCCGGACCTCCTCAGAAGATCACCCTGGTCTCGGCTCCAGGCGGAGCCACGCGAAGACGGCTTTGATGCTTCGATCGGCCTCTTGAGTTGCCGCGTCAGACTTTCTGAAAATGGGTGTAGTGGATGGCGCGAAGATCCGCCACCGAGTGATTCGCGAGATCGAAGAGGTCATGGACCTGGTTGAAATCGCGGCTGTCGAGCGAGTCCTTGAGGGCCTGGAGTTCGGCGATCAGGGACTCGAGCTTCTGGGAGATATTGGGTTGATTGGTCATACAGATATCGCGCCAGACGCTCCAGGAGCTGCCGCCCAGCCGCGTCATATCCCGCCAGCCGCCGGCCGCGAGGCGTTGGGCCAGTTCGCGTTCGGCCGTCTCCCCGGCCCGTTCCGCGCCGAGCAGCGAAGCCAGGGCGCTGGCCACCAGTTGCGGCAGATGGCTGATCAGCGCCACCGCCGTGTCGTGAGACTTGGGATCCGTCAGCAGCACCCGCGCCCCCAAAGCCTCGACCACCGCCTTGAGAGCGGCGAGTTGAGTTCGGTCGGTCCAGGGCTCGACGGCCAGCGCATAGGTCGCCCGATCGAAGAGATCGGCGCGCGCGTATTCCACGCCGGTCTGCTCGCTCCCGGCCATCGGGTGGCCGCCGATGAAGTGGACGCCCTCGGGCAGCAGTTCCTGGGCGACCCGGCAGATCTCCGTCTTGGTGCTGCCGGCATCCGTCACCAGCGCGCCCGGTTTGATCTGCGCCCTCCGGAGATAGAGAAAATCGAGGATCCCGCCGATCGGCGCCGCCAGATAGAGCAGGTCCGCCTCGCACCTTTCGCCGCGGGCGAAACTCTCTTCGACCGCGTCGACGACGCCGCGTTCCACCGCCAGTTTCGAACTCTGGTTGCCGCCGGAAGCGGTCAGGCGCCCGGAGAATCCGGATCGACGCAAGGCGAGAGCGAAGGAGCCGCCGATTAACCCACAACCGATGATCGAGATATGCTTGAATTCGTGAATCCCCTTCAAAATTTCTTCTCCACTGCCTGGGCGATCAAGCGTAGTTGGTCGGCGAGTTTATCGAACTGTTCGGTCGAGAGCGATCGGGCCGCGTCGCAGAGCGCGCGATCCGGGTCGTGATGGACCTCCAGCAGCAGGCCGTCCGCGCCGGCGGCGACCACGGCCCGCGCCATCGGCGGCACCTTGTCGCGGCGTCCGGTGCCTCGACAGGGATCGGCGATCACCGGCAGATGCGAAAGCTTCTTGATCGCCGGAATGGCCGAGACATCGAGCGTGCGCCGGGTGTAGGTCTCGAAGGTTTTGATCCCGCTCTCGCAGATGATCACCTGGTGATTGCCGCCGATCATCAGGTAGTCGGCCGACATCAACGTCTCTTCGATGGTCGAGGAGGAGCCGCGCGTGAGGATCACGGGTTTGTTGATCCGGGCCAGTTCCTTGAGCAGCGCGAAGTTTCGCATGCTGTGCGAGCCGATCTGAATGATATCGACATATTTGATGAACAGGTGAAGTTGCGTGATATCGGTCAATTCCGAGACGGCGAGCATTCCGCGGCTGTCGGTCACTTCGCGCAACAGCTTCAGCCCCTCTTCACCCAGCCCCTGAAACCCGTAGGGATCGCTGCTGGCCCGGAAGGCGCCTCCGCACAACATCCCCATGCCCTGTCGTTCCAGCAGATCGGCCATGACCTCGATCTGTTCGAGGCTCTCGATGGTCCCCGGGCCGGCCATGACGACCACCTGCTCTCCGCCGATCACGACGTCTTTGATCTTGATCCTGGCGCCCTCGGGCTTGAAAGCGCGCGAAGCCAGCTTATAGGGGCTGCTGACGCGCACCACCTTGTTGACTCCATCCAGGAGCTCCAGTGAACGCGTATCCGTAATGCGGGCTCCGACCGCGCCCAGGATGGTGTAGCGGGTGCCGGTCGAGCGATGTATATCGAACCCCAGGTTGACCAGACGATCCACGACGTTGACGATCTGGTCCTCGGTCGCGTTCTCTTCCATCACAATGATCATATTTAAACTCTGTCCCGAATCCCGGACCCGAGTTCCGTCCTCCCGTTCGGAGCTCAGGATCCTTCACTCTTCTCGGCCTCGATCCGCTCGATTCGACGGGCTTCGTCGATCACTCGTTCGAACAATCGCCGAATCGCCTCGGCATCGAGCGGCCCTTCATTGGCGGCGGTCACATTGGCGATGACCTGCGCCTCGCGTCGCGGCGAATAGATCTCCAGTCCCTGACGCTTCTTGATATGACCGATCTCGATCGCGCACTTCGTCCGCTCGTTGAAGAGGCGGACCAGTTGTAGATCGATCTCGTCGATCCGTTGCCGCCAGTCATCCATCGTCTTTTCGCCGCAGTTCTCGTTACCCATAACTCCCGTTCACTCATTCCGATTCTTTCAGCTCGCGGGCGAGCTTCGAGACTTGTTCAACCAGGAGCGGCGAATCCTGATGGTTCTCGATCTCCAAGACCAGGCGACTTCCGACCACCGCCGCATCGGCATAACTCCACACTTCGCGCATGTGCGCGGGCGTCGAGATCCCGAATCCCACGGCGACCGGCAGCGACGAAGCTCGCCGCACGCGCTCGACGAGCGAGCGGACCTCCGTCGAGATGGTTTCGCGGACGCCGGTCACCCCGGTGCGCGCCACCACATAGATAAAGCCGCTCGAAGATTCGGCGATCAACCGAATCCGCTCATCGGTCGAGGTCGGCGCCACCAGAAAGACGCTGTCCAGTTCGGCCCGGCGCAACCCGGCCGTGAAACTCGCCGCCTCTTCCGGAATCAGATCCGTCACCAGCACTCCGTCGATCCCCGCCCGTTTCAAGGCC
>DATEFT010000725.1:0-3010 GCA_035280505.1 Blastocatellia bacterium
ACTTGATAACAATAAGCCGACAACCTTAAAACGGCCGCATTATAGGTATCCTGACTACTAATTGCAAGCTCAAAGTTGATTTAAATCATGCCATTCCGGCTCGAAGCATGCTAAGCAAAAATAAATTTGCACCTTTTCTCCCACCCTCATAGCTAAATAATCCCTCATCGAAGCTCGAAGCTCTGGGCAAAAATGCCAGGTTGTCCGGCCCTTTTGTGCTTCCGCTCAGATCCGCGCGATTGTTTTCCGCTAACTTACGGGAAAATTGCCCCTCGCGATCGTACTTCGATCGACATCAAAAAATTCCCGATAGCAGGATGTAGCCATTTAAAAAAAAAAAAAAAATGGCACAAACTACATCATTAAGAACTTAAAATCTAAAGATCGAACCGACAGGAGGTTGAAAGATGCATACGCTATGGCAGGACCTGCGCTACGGCGCGCGGATGTTATTGAAGGTTCCCGGCTTCAGCTTGATGGCGGTGATCACCCTGGCGCTCGGAATCGGCGCGAATACGGCCATCTTCAGCGTCGTCAATGCGGTGCTCCTGCAACCGCTGCCCTACCGCGCCCCGGAACGATTGGTACGCGTCTACAGCGAGTTTCCGGGGATGAGTCTGCGCAAATTCTGGATTTCGCCGCCGGAGTTCATGGATCTCCAGCGGGAGGCGCAGTCGTGGGAAGCGATCGGCGCCTGGGCGGTGGGCGGGGCGAACGTGACGACCGCGAAAGGCGACGCGATCCGCGTGACGGCCTCGCAGGTGACCCGGGGGTTGATCGACGCGCTCGGAGTTCAGCCGGCGCGAGGACGGAACTTCACCGCGGAAGAGGACCGCGCCGGAGGCGCACGCGCCGCGCTGATCTCGCACGGGCTCTGGCAGCGAGCCTTCGGCGGAGAGCCCGAGATCCTGGGGAGGTCGGTCCAGATCGACCAGCAACCCTACACCATCGTCGGGGTCATGCCGGCGGGCTACACTTTTCCGCCGGGCAGCAACGATCCGGTGGAGGTGTGGGCACCATTTCAATTCGATCCGGCCAATCCGGGCAGCCGCGGCAGCCACTATCTCTCGCTGATCGGTCAGCTCAAACCGGGGGTCAGCCTCACGCAGGCCAGATCCGAGATCGAGATGTTGGCCGCCGGGTGGAAGAGCGAAAACCGCTCCCGGCATCTGCTCAACCCGCAGACGCATCCGGTCCTGATGGTTCCGCTCCACGAAGACGTAGTCGGGACGGCGCGACCGGCCGTGCTGGTCCTGCTGGGCGCGGTCGCCTTCGTGTTGCTGATCGCCTGCGCCAACGTCGCCAGCCTCTTGTTGGCGCGAGCCGAGACGCGCCATCGCGAATTCGCCGTGCGATTGGCGCTCGGCGCCGGGCGCGGGCGCCTGCTCCGCCAATTCTTCACGGAAGGGATGATCCTGGTCCTGTTCGGCGCGGGTGGCGGTGTGCTGCTGGCTCAACTGGGGTTGAAGATGCTGATGGCCGCCGCCCCCGACAGCGTCCCGCGGACGGGCGAGATCGGAATCGACCTGCCGGTCCTGGCCTTCACGCTGGGCATCTCGTTCCTGTCGGTCCTCATCTTCGCGCTCGCCCCGATGATTCAACTGCGGGAACAGAACCTGGCCGTCTGGCTGCACGGCGCGGGCCAGAGAACCAAAGGAGCGACCAGCCAGCTTCTGCGCCAGGTCCTGGTGGTCACCGAGATCGCCCTCGCCGTGGTGCTGGTCGTGGGCTCCGGTCTCATGGTCCGCGCGTTCTGGAAGCTGCGCCACGTCGAGCTGGGCTTCAATCCGAACGGAGTCCTGGCCTTCAGCCTGGAGACGCCGGCCAACGCCTACCAGAATCCGGATCGCCGGCGCTTCACCACCACGCTGCAGGAGAAGCTGGCCGCCCTGCCCGGCGTCATCTCCGCCGCGCCGGCCGACGGCCTGCCCCCGCTCCGCCCGGTCAACGCCAACGACACCCAGATCGAGGGATACCAGCCGACGCCCGACGGACCCGCGCAGAACGTGGACTACTGGAACATCGTCGGCGAGGACTACTTCAAAACCATGGGGATCCGCACCATCGAGGGCCGCACCTTCGAACTCTCGGATCGCGCCGAGAATGCCCAGCGGGTGGTGGTCGTCAACCAGGCCCTGGCCCGGCGGTTCTGGAAGGAGAGCCCCATCGGCCGGCGCCTCAACCCGGCCTTCGATCAGAAGACCTGGTTCACCATCGTCGGAGTCGTCGAAAACACCCGGAACATCGGCGTCGACCAGCCCGCCGGCCCCGAACTCTACCTCTCAACCCACCAGGCCTCGCCGGTGATCGGATCCAACACCGTCATGAACTTCGTCCTCCGAACCACGGGCGACCCGGCCGCCATCGCTCCGGCCGTGCGGGCCACGATCAGAGAACTGGACCCGAGCATTCCCGTCTACGATCTGAAGACCATGTCCGACGCGGTGGACAGGTCGCTGGTCAGACCGCGCTTCCTCTCGATGCTCATGACGACCTTCTCGGTCCTGGCGCTGTTGCTGGCGGCGGGGGGCATCTACGGCGTCATGGCCTACTCCGTCTCGCAACGCACGCAGGAGATCGGGGTCCGCATGGCGCTGGGCGCGCGCGCTCCCGATGTGCTCAAGCTGGTGCTGGGCCAGGGGGCGAAGATGACGGCCCTCGGCGTGGGCCTCGGCCTCGCCGGTGCCTTCGGGCTGACCAGGCTCATGTCTCGCCTGCTCTTCCAGGTCAGCGTCACCGATCCCGTCACGTTCGCCACGGTCGTGGCGCTCCTGACCCTGGTGGCGCTCCTGGCCTCCTACATCCCGGCGCGGCGCGCCACCAGAGTCGATCCCATGATCGCGCTCCGCCGAGAATAAAAAGAAGTCTAGAAAAGTCTAGAAAAGTCTAGAAAAGTCTAGAAAGGCTGGAATCTCTGTTCTTTCATGAGCCCACGAAGCCGGCGCTCACTTCGCGAGCTGGCCGGTCTCCAAGCTTCCCTGACTTTTCTAGACTTTTCTAGACTTTTCTA
>DATEFT010000726.1:0-7814 GCA_035280505.1 Blastocatellia bacterium
TCTTAAGAAGTCTGGAAAAGTCTGGAAAAGTCTGGAAAAGCCGGGAAGGACCATCTCCCGATTTCTCTAGACTTCTTACCGGTCATGCCATTTGCTACTCTCTGAATCTCCGCTGACTTCTCCAGACTTCTTTTAACTATTGCGCGGTTTCAACGAGTCGATGACGCTGGTCAGCGTGGTCCCCTGGCCGTTCAACTGGCTGATCGCGGAGTCGACGGCGGCAAACTGCCGGTTGAGCGATGTGCGCAGCGTCGTGAGCCGCCCCAACTGATCGCTGATTGACTGATTCATTCTCTTGATCGAGTCCTGATAGCCCGTAATGGCTGTTTGGATGTTGCCGGTGGCGCTATCGCTCAGTTTGTTATAACTGTTGTAGATGGTATTGGCGATCCCGGTATCGCTCGAGGTCTTGCCCACCAGCAGCGCCTGCACATCGCTGAAAGAGTTGGTGAGTTTGTCGCTGAGGACCGTCGAATCGAGCGTCAACTTCCCGTTCTGGTCGCGGCCGATTCCAATATCGGTCAAAGCCTTGAAGGATCCGCCATTGGAGGAACTGGTGGCGAGCGCGTCTCGCAACTGTTGCTGTGCGGCGCGCACGGTCGGATCTCCCGCGAGCACTCCGGTCGGACGCCCCTGGGCATCTTTGGTGTACTGGCTGAGGATGAAATCCTGAACATCATTGTAGGCGTTGACGAAGGTCGCGACTTTGTCTCCGATATCGGAGCTTCGGGCCGTGACGGAGACTGAAGACGAGCCGGAGCCTTTGAGGTTGAACGTGACGCCGTTGACGGCATCCGAGACGCTGTTGGTCGAGCGGGTGAGCGCGAGGCCGTTGATGCTGAAGGAGGCATCCAGCGTCGAGAAATCGGTGGTGGCGCCCGGAGGGTTGAGCGAGGCCAGGTTCAGGTCGGTGCCGGTGCCGGTGGCGGTGGTCTCGACCAGCTCGACGCGTCCCGCGGAGCCGGTCGCCGTCGAATTGAGCACCAGCTTGTTCTGAGTACCGGTTCCGTCCGTATCCACAATGCTGGCCGTGATGCCGGTATTGGCGCCATTGATGGCGTCGCGCAAGCCGGCCAGCGTATTGTTGTTCGAATCGATGGTGATGGGCGTGCCGGTGGTGGCCCCGCCTTTGCGCAACTCGAAGGTGGCCGTCGTGGCTCCGCCGGCCAGGACCGGCGTGGTGGTGGCGGCGTAAGTGCGCGAGGCCTGGGTCAGATTCGTGGCCAGCCGGGAGACGTTCAGGTTGATGGTGCCGGTCGAGGCCGCGTCGGTGTTGGAGACGGTTGCCACGCTCGTGGCCGAAGAGAGCGCGAACCGGCCTGTTCCCAGATCGCGGTTGGTCAGGGTGTTGGCCGCCGACGTCAGCGCGGCCAGTTTGGAATTGAACTGTTTCAGCGCATCGTTGCGTTTGGTGTATTCCGAGCTCTTGCTCTGCAGTTGCGTCAGCGGGCGCGACCGGTCGGCGACGATCGCGTCGGTCAACTGGCTGAAATCGATATTGCTTCCGCTAAGACTTACTCCCGCCATGACTTGTTCCCCCTGCCTTTATGCTTTCGTGTCGAGGAGCTGCCCCTGCAGTTTGCCGATCGCCGCCGCGAGGTGGAGGGCTGCCTCGTTCGGGATCTGTTGGACGGTCTCTCCGGAGGTCTGATCGACCAGCTTGGTGACGATGGCGCCGGTCTCTTCATCCCGGCTGAAATTGAGGGAGATGTTGGCCACCTTGACGGCCTCCTCGAATGCGCTGGCCGGGCCTCCTCCCTCGGGCCCACTCTTTCTCGGGAAGGAGAGCGAGAAGGTGATCTCGTTCTCCTCGATGGCCGGGGCCGGCTCGCTCTTGAGCTGTCCGCCGGTCTGACCAGTCTGGCCGGTCTGGCCGGTCTGGCCGGTCTGAAAGGTCTGGTCGGTATTCGCCTGACCACGCGATCCGATCGCGGGAGTGAGGGCAATCGTGGAGCTGCTGGTAATCGGATCGATCTGCATCATCGCCTCCACATCTAGACAGCGACTGGAGAAGGCGACACGGCGGACGCGATGGCCCTGCACGCAGTGACATAAAGAAGACCTCGAACTATCACCGTGTTGCAGGGCCCCCGCGTCCGCGCGTCACTTCTCTAGGTTACCCTAGATTATCGAAGTAAGGAGAGCACAGCCTGCGTTGTCTGATTGGCCTGGGCCAGCGCCGCCACGCCCGCTTGTTGCAACACGCTCAAGCGGGAGAGCTGCGAGGCTTCGGCCGAGACGTCCGCATCGCGAATCCGCGACTCGGCTGCCTGGAAGTTGTTGATTTGCGAAGTCGCCAGATCCACCGCCTGGAGGAGCCGGTTTTGACCCGCACCGACCGTGCCCTGGACCTTGCCCAGCGTCGCGACGGCGGTCTTGATCGCATCCAAGGCCGACTTCGCGCCGGTCGCGCCGCCGGTCGTGGTTCCGGCCGTGGCCGCCGTCGGGTTTTGAGCAGTCAGGTTGTTGTTGGCGCCCGCCGTGGCGTCGTTGCTGACGCCCAGGTTGAAACCCTTCGCCGAGATGAAGGAGACGCTGTTACCGGCCGCCTTGTCCACGATCGCGAAGACGCCCTTGGAACGAAGAGTCAGGTCGTTGTTGACCGCCGCCGCCGCGTTGGCCGCGCCGGTGGCCGCCGTCGATGAAGTGGTGAAGCTCACGTTGTAGGAGGAGCCGGTGTATCCGATTTCGCTGCCTCCGAAACTGAGCGATTGCGACCCGGCCGCGGTGGCGCTGGCAACCGTCAGCGTGGTCTTGTTGGCCGCCCCACTGATCGCCACGTCGTTGGCGGCGGCGCCGGCTCCGCCGATGCCGGTCTGATTGGCGCCATCAGCCAGGCTTGACGAGACGGTAAATAAGCTGGACGAAGAGAGCACCAGCTTGTTGGAGCTGTCGAGCGAGGCCGTGACCCCCGCCGCTTTGAGCGTCGAATTGTTATTGATGGCGTCGATGACGTTCGACCCCGTGGCTCCGGCGGAGAGCGCAACGCTGGTCGAGGTCAACTGGCCGCTGGATCCGACCGTCTGAAACGTGATGGTCTCGTTCGCGGCGAGAGTCGTGATCGCCTGATTGCCGGTGACGCTCCCGGTGCCGTTGCCGATGTTCAGCGAGTTGATCCCGAGGGCCGTGGCGTCCACCTGGTTCGCCGACCCGGAGAGGTCGACCTGGACCCCGTTATTGCCCCCGACCGTCGCGAACGAATCGCTGCCGCCGCCGATGATGGTGGTCAGCGCTTTGTTGTTCGAACCGCCGCTGGTCAGCCCGATGTTTTGCGATTGCCGCGTGATTTCACCGACCACCTTACTAAACTCGGCCTGCAGCGTGTCGCGGTTGCCGGAGAAGGTGTCGGAGGCCGACTGCGCCGCCAGCGTGGAGGCCCGGTCGAGCAGGTTCGAGATCGTGTTAAGACCACCGTCGACGATCTGCAGGGCCGAGATGCCGTCGTTGGCATTTCGCACACCCTGGTTCAGGACCGTGATGTCGCTGCGGAACTTGTTGGCGATCGCCAATCCCGCCGCGTCGTCACCGGAGCTGTTGATGCGCAAACCCGAAGATAGCTTCTGGATGGTCGAATTTAGTCTGGCCCCCGTCGATTCCAATCTCGATTGTGACGACAGCGAACCAAGGTTATTCAGTAATGAAAATGGCATGATGTTCCTCCGTGAACGAGAGCCGCGGCTTCCGTACCTAGGCGTGATAAAGGTGGATTGATGGAATGCATCCTGCGCGTCGCGTCACATCCGGAACGCATCCTGCGCCCCGCGTTATCTCTCTTATCGGACCACCCGCGCAGAACCTTGAGCCGTTCTTTAAAGAAAAGTTTTCAGTTTTCAGTTGCAGGGTTGGGGCCCGGCGGGTAGTCTGAGGTCAAGCCTTAAGTGGCATGAAAAACTCTCCCTGACCAACTGGAAACTGAAAACTGAAAGCTGAAAACTGAAAACCGATGAAATCAAAGCCAGCCCTCCACCAGCCCGCCCAGCTCCCCAAACCATCGCTCCCTGGACGCAACGAGCTATGCTCTTGCGGCAGCGGGAAGAAGTATAAGAAATGCTGCGCGGCGCTCCAGGCGCCGGCGGCCATAGCTCCCGATCGACGAGACCCGTTGGCCATCTGGCGTTCGGCCCGCGAATCCTTCGAAGTCGGCGAATTGGGCCAGGCTCTGGAGAAATGTGATCTATTACTGAAGATCAATCCAACTGATCCGGAGTCGCTGCACCTGCGTGGACTGGTCGCCCATCGCCAGGGGAACCACGCCGCCGGCCTCAAGGATGTCCAGCGGGCCATCAAACAGGCTCCCCGGACCGCCCTCTTCCATAATACGCTGGGAGTCATCTCCGGGGCCCTCGACCGGTTGGAAGCGGCCGAGGCCGCTTATCGCGCGGCGTTGCGATTGGATCCCGGCTGCGCTTCCGCCTATCTCAATCTCGGCGACCTCTTCGAGACGCGCGGCCAACTGGCGGAGGCCGAATCCTGTTACCGGCTGGCGGTCGAACATGAGCCGCAAACACCGGAGATGCACAACAATCTCGGGAAACTGCTGGCCCGGGTGGGGCGGTTCGAAGAGGCGGCCTTTCATCTGGCGAGGGCCATCGAGATCCGTCCCGACTTCGACGCGGCTCATTACAACCTGGCTCGCGCGCTCGCCGCCATGGGGCGATCGGATGAGGCGCTGGCCGCGCTGACGCTGGTGCTCAAGCGCTCGCCCGGAATGGCGATCGCCTGGCACGATCTCGGGCTGCATTTCAAGGGACGCAGCGCGCTGGCGGAGGCGAGAGCGGCCTTTGAACGCACGCTGCAACTCGCCCCGGAGATGATCACGGGATATTTCAACCTGGGCAGTGTCTATTATGAACTGGGGCTGGGCGACCACGCGCGCGACTGCGTCGAACGGGCCCATGCGCTCAAGCCGAGTGACGCCTTAAAGATTCGTGGGGCGTTGCTGCTGCCCGGCGTCTATCAATCCATGGACGAGATCCGCGAGCGGCGAGACCGGTTGACGGCGGAGATCGATCAATTGATGGCGGAAGATCTGCGGGTCGACGATCCCAACTACGAGATCAGCCTCATCCCTTTCTTTCTGGCCTATCAAGGTCTGAATGATGTGGCGTTGCTGAGCCGGATCGCCGACCTGCTGCTCAAAGCCTGCCCCTCGCTCGGTTTCGTCGCGCCGCACTGCGCCGAACCTCGGCCCGCCCCCCAATCTTCATCGGAGCGGATCAAGATCGGATTTCTCTCGGCCTATCTGGGGCGGAGGAACCATATCGTCGACCGCGTGATGGCGGGGTTCATCTCGCGCTGGCCGCGCGAGCGTTTCCAGGTCGTCATCCTGTATGCCGATCAGCCGGGCGCCGTCTTCGAGTATGTGCTGGGGACGGACGACAAGCTGGTGGGATTGCCCTCGAACCTGGCCGCCGCCCGCGAGCGGGTCGCCGCCGAGAGGCTCGATATCCTTTTCTATACGGATCTGGGGCTCGATCCCTGGACCTATTTTCTCTCCTTCGCGCGATTGGCTCACCTTCAATGCACGAGTGGCGGGCATCCGGTGACCAGCGGCGTCCCGGCGGTCGACTACTTCATCTCTTCCACCGTGGATGAGGGGCCGCGGGCCCGGGAACACTATCGGGAAGAAGTCGTCCTGCTCTCGGAGCGCCCGGTCTGCTACTTTCCGGCCGCCGCCTCCACCCCCGTGTTGAATCTGGGACGGGCCGATTTCGGACTCTCGGACGATCGCCGAATCTATCTGTGTCCGATGACGCCGTTCAAACTGCATCCGGAGATGGATCGTCTCTTTGCGGAGATTCTCCGGAGCGACACTGGGGGCGAGGTGGTCTTCGTGCTCAATCGTCAAACCGATCTCTGGCAGCTTCTGCAGGAGCGTTTCGCCCGGACCATTCCGGATGTGCTGCCGCGCCTGCGCTATCTGTCCTATCAACCGCTGCCCGAGTTCCTGACCCTCCTGCGCCTGACCGATGTCGTGCTGGACACGCTCCATTTCGGCGGCGGCACGACCTCGCTGGAATCGCTCGCGGTCGGCACGCCGGTCATCACTTTGCCCGGGGAACTGCTCCGCCAGCGGGCCACCGCCGGACTCTATCGACGGATGGGTCTGGCGGACTGCATCGCCGGAGATGAGGCGGAGTACGTCCGCCTGGCGGTCGAGATCGCGACGCAACCGGACCGGCGCGCCGCGATCAAACGCGAGATCCTCGCTCGCAATCAGGTCCTCTTCGGACAAGAGGCGGGAGTTCGCGAAGCGGCCGAATTTCTTCTCAGCAGAAGTCTAGAGAAGTCTGGAGAAGTCAAAACCGATCCCGATTCAGACTTTTCCAAACTTCTTCCGACTTCTCTAGACTTCTTTGAATAATTTCGCAGACTCGTGAGACCTCGGAGGGCTCGACGGCGGCTCCTGCCGGCAAGACCAGGACTTCGGCCGAGAGTCGTTCAGTCACCGGGAGCCGGGGCTCGCGGCCGGATAGTTGTGAGCGGTAAGGTTCGGAGCGGTGACAACCCGGATAGAAGTAGCGGCGGGCCAGGACGCCCTCGGACCAGAGGCTCTCCAGCAGTTGGTCCCGCGAGAGTCCGGCCTGATCGGCCTTGATCTCGACCACCGCGTACTGGTGGTTGTGCGACTCGCGGGTGTCATACGGCAGCAGACGCAGGCCCGGGAGCTCGGCCAATCCCCGGCGATAGATCTCGTAATTGGTCCGGTTGGTCGCGGCGATCTCCTCCATCATCTCGATCGACGTCAATCCCAGGGCCGCCGCGACTTCGCTCATCTTGGCGTTGGTTCCCAGATCGCTGACCCGATCCAGTTCCGTGAAGCCGAAACTGACCATGCGCTGGAGTCGCTGTGCGAGATCGTCGTCGTCGGTCGTGATCGCGCCGCCCTCGCCGGAATTGACGAATTTGGTCGCGTGAAAGCTGAAGACCTCGGCCCGGCCGTTGCCTCCGATCATCCGGCCGCGATCTGAACAGCCGAAGGCGTGTGCCGCGTCATAGATGATCGGCAGCTCGTGGCGGCGGGCGATCTCTTGAAGGCGCTCGACCTGACAGGGGATTCCCCAGAGATGGACCGCCACGATCGCGCTGGTCCGAGTGGTGATCAGCCGTTCGAGGCCGTCCGGATCTAAACTATGGGTCTCCGGATTGACGTCGGCGAAGACCGGAGTGAGCCCGATCCAACTCAAAGCATGAGCCGTGGCTATGAAGGTGAAGGCCGGCACGATCACCTCGCCGGTCAGGCCGCAGGCTTTCGCGGCGATCTGCAGTCCCTGGGTCGCGTTGCAGGTGGCGATTGCGTGGCGAGCGCCGGCGATCCGGGCCACCGCCTGTTCGAATTCATGGACCAGCGGGCCATGATTCGAGAGCCACCGTCGATCGAGGGCTCCGTTGATGCGCTCCATCAACCGGGCACGATGCTCGGCCGCCAGTGCGCCCGGCCGGCCGACATGCAGCTTTTCGGGAAATGCCGGTTGTGACAAATGCCTCTTCGCCATCCCATCACCTCGACCGCTCAATCATCTTGCGCCATTGCGCACCCGATGCCGCTCAGTCCGAACCCGTTGCCATTGTAAAAGAGATAGGTCCGCCCATGGCCGCGCACGACGCTCGGATAAGCCAGCATCTTGGAGTCCCATCCCTCTTCCGAAATGGAGATCCCCGCCAGTTCGTCCAACCGTTGCCAGGCCCTGCCATCCTTCGATTCGGCATAGCCGATTCGATAGCTGTGAGCCCCGTCACGGAAATCTTCGCCTCCCCGGAAACAGAACCACATGCGGAATCGGTCGGCCTCGGCCAGGACCGTGGGGCGCGCG
>DATEFT010000727.1:0-12528 GCA_035280505.1 Blastocatellia bacterium
CCGTGAATCAACGGTGGGCGGAGTCGGTGACGCAATCGCGAAAGACGAACAGACTGCTCGCCATCTCCATCGTCATCGGCGGGCTGGTCCTGGTGGTGCTCGCCAGCCTGATCTTTTTGGTGATCAACCTTGCCGGTCGCCCCGGAATTTAGCCATCGCCGCCGGATGACCGCCGAAGCGGAGCCAGCTTGACGCAGGCGGGTTTTGAGGCCGGCCTGCGTCATCTCTTTATTGGAACATAAATTTCTTGAAGCTTCGATTCGGAACCGCGAAAGACGGGAAAGATGCTAAATCATCGATCTTTCCCGTCTTTTGCGGTTTGAATTTCAAATTCCAAAGAGCATAATTTCCGTGGAGATCTCATCTGCCAACAAACCGAGTGTTCAGCCATTTGAAGCCGGGCATCCCCATTCTGCTTCTATTCCGGGGACGCCGGTCGGTACTGACTTCAAGGATGACAGATGATCCGTCGGCCGCCGGACCGATGCTCGCGCCCGCTTCGGAGAAGCGTTGAGAGTCCCGAGCAGCTTTTGTTTTGGTTTTAGTCAAAATCCTTGAAAATCTCCATTTTGTTTTATCTTAGGTCGAATTCCGGATTTGGCACGCCATAACTTCCGATATCTCTTGAGATACCCGGAGAGGAGTGAATAGGCGACGGCTGTTGGTAAATAATTTGTCTCAACTTTTGTCAAATGCCAGATCCAACCGCGAATAGGCGCCGTATCTCCCAACGCACTGCAAAGAGTATCTCCCTACTGACACGTATCATTGAAACATAAAAACAATAGATGGGCATATCCGACCTTACTAGAGCGAACTGAAGTAAAATAATAATAAGGATCGCCTAACTTCCTCCTCACCTACAGCTACGTTGTCCCTGGTCTCGTCCCCAGCTAACCGTGATCCGTGTATCCGGAGTAGCTTCTCGATTCAATCTAGAAGAGTACCAGAGGTGTGGCCAGCCGCCTCGGCTGGTCGTGCTATGAAAGGAAAACCTTAGGAGTAGTTTTATGAAGTCTAAAAGCATGAAGAAACTTTCTACTATCTCGGCCATCATGATGACGGGTGTTATTTCATTGGTGTTCGGATTGGTGAGTATGCGTACCGCCGGAGCGGCGGCTACGTCATTGGCGGCGGTGACGGCAGCGGCTCAGGGGGCTACCTTGCCACGGGCGAATATCTACGCCCTGACCACCGCGAACCAGTTGGCAATTCTGCGGCCGGGCCAAACGGGTTTTACCGTTCTGGGGAGCATCACGGGGCTCAACGGTCAGGAGCAGATGACCAACATCGATTTTCGTCCCAGCAATAACCTGCTCTACGGGATTACTGATCGGGGCGGGCTTTATGTGTTCAACAACCTGAACGGCGGCAGTACCGTGGCGACGCTGGTCAGCCGGCCGTTCACGAATGTGCCTCCGTTCAATGAAGGCGTTCAGTCGCTGCTGGACTTCAATCCGGTGGTCGATGCGATCAGGCTTCAGGGTTCCGGAGATACGAACTATGCCATTACCAGCAACGGTGGGGTTCTGAATAACGGGGTTGTCCAGACCACCCTGGCCTATGCCCAGGGCGATCCCAACCAGGGCGTCAATCCCACGATCGTGGGCGGCACCTACACCAACAACTTCCCCGGAGCCGCCACCACCATCTTCTTCGCGATCGATGCCGGCACCAATAACCTGGTGACCATCGCCACCAAAACCAACGGCAGTTCCGCTACGGGTGGAGGGCAACTGCAGACGGTCGGCCGGATCAATGACAACAATCGGGGCGACCATGTGATCGATCTGAGGACTACGGACGATCTCGATTGTTTCACCGATCAAAATGGAAACAATACCGCGGTGCTGATTGCGGCCAATCGGATCTGCTCGATCGCCCTGGCCCAATACAATGTCAATACGCCGGTCGGCCAGACACAGACCATCGGCGCCCTCTGCGCTACGCTGAACAACAGCCAAAGTTCACTGAGCTTCCTGGATGTCGCTGTTCAGACTCAATCGAGGTAAGAGCGTCGTTAGTTAAGACCTGCCCGGGGCCTGCGGCTTGGCCGCCTGCCCCGGGTTTTAACGTTTCAGCGTAGCGGTCAGAAGGTCCTCAACCGCTCCTGGGAGGTCAAGATTATGATGACCATCCGAAGATGAATCTCAAAATCAGCAAAACGGGCTCATCGCCGAATCCTTCATATAAAGTGACGTTCAACAACCTGGGGCCGAAGACCCTGATCTATCGGCTGCGGCAGACCGATCAAGGGTGGAGAGTCTCGGACATCATTGACGGCAAGACTTCCCTCAAAGCTCTGTTGCGGGGAAGGTCCGACTGAGTATTTTGCTCACAAAATTGGTTTACAAACCGCGAAAGAAGCGAAAGACGCGAAATCAAATACTTTTCGCGTCTTTCGCGCCTTTCGCGGTTTGAATATCGCCCGCAGGTGCGGCGGCGCAGGTTCGAAGTGGAAGGTCAGGCTTGACGGCCCAGCTCGTAGAGATACTCAACATACGAACGGGTTGCGCCGTCAATCCCCCGGACCTTGGGATTGGCCGATTCAATGACGTAGTATTCATCCGGCGCATGCGCCCCGCCGCCGTGACCCAGGCCGAAATGGCCTGCCGGCAACCGCAGCGGATCGGCGGTGAAGACGTATCCGGGCCATGAGCCGGCCAGCCGTGGCATCATGACGGGATCGATCCCCGCCCGCCGGTAGACCGCCGCCTGGGCTCGCACCAGCGCCGAGTCCGCAGCCGTGCTGGTCGGGTCGTATCCGCCGGTCATCTTCACTTCAATGTCGCCAAAGCCGCGTTTCGCCAGGTGAGCTTTAAGCGCCGAGAGCGCTTCGGCCGCCGTCATGTCCGGCACCAGCCGCAGGTCCAGCTTCGCGACCGCTTTATGAGGCAGAATGGTTTTACCTCCCGGCCCGGTATAGCCGCCGACCAGCCCTTCAATATTGACCGTCGGTTGTGAGACCAACAGTTCGAGCGATTCGCGCCAACTTACATCTCGAATCCAGCGGTCTACGCCGAGCTGTTTCTTCGTGGCCGCTTCATCGATCCTGCCCGCCGCCACGGCGATCATCTTCTTCTCCGCATTCGAGAGCGGACGCGCCCGGTCGGCGAAATGTTCGATCGCGGGCGTGTTTCCGTCGGCCGCGACGAGCGTGTTGAGCGCCTGCACCAGATGCCAGGCCGGACTATCCACCCGCGCCTTGTTGCTGGAATGAGTGTCACGCTTCGGGCCGCGCCCCCAGCGCTCGCCGCTCGCCACCAGCTCCAGTTCAACCACGCCCTTCGCGCCCAGATTGATCGTGACTTCGCCGACGGGATCCTGTGACGGAAACGGCATGAACACGCCGCTGCAGCGCTTCAAGGCCGAGAGCACTTCAGGCCGCCCGATGACCTGCGGAAAATGCGGCGAACCGATCTCTTCCTCGCCTTCGGCCACAAACACCAGATTGACCGGCAGCTTCTTGCCCGCGCCGCGGATGGCATGGAGCGCGGCCAGGAAGGTCGCTTCCGGGCCCTTTTGATTGACGGCGCCCCGGCCCATGAGCACCTTGCCGAGGCCCGGCTTGTCCACCAGCGCCGCTTCAAACGGCGGTGACGACCACTCGGCGGGATCGACCTGCTTCACGTCATACATAAAGTACAGGCCCAACGTCTGCGGAGCGCCCGCGTCCAGCACGGCAAAGATTCCGGGCTGTCCGTCGGTCGGGATTTTAGTCACCTGGGCGAACCCGGCCTCGCGCAGCATTTGCATGGTCAACTCACAGCCTTCCGTCATGCCGCGGTTCTCGGCGGCGATCGAAGGCTGTCGGATCCAGTGCTGTAGCCGCTTCACGGTCTCATCATGTTGTTTATCGATCTGCGCCCAGATCGGTTGCAGTTCGGAGTCCTCCGCCGGCTTCTGCCGCGGGATGGTCATGGATGCGGCGCCCAGCGCGGTGGTTTTAACAAAGTCTCTGCGATTCATATGGTTTAGGCTTCCTCCTCATGGGTTGATCTGCGATTGCTGCTGAAGCATCGGTACGTAGAGGCTGTTGCCGTCGCCGATCTGATAGTCAATGGTAAATAAGAGAATGCTTGTGATTGCGCCGCCTGAACCGCGTGGTCTTCACGGTTTTCGCGGGCGATCTATGGTGGCACAGAGGGCGATGACTCTTCAACCCGAGGTTGGGCCGAGGTTGGGCCGAGGTTGGGCCGGTGCGATTGAATTCGTGAATCCGAGCGTCTATCATCGGGTGGTTGTCGCACCCATCTTGCTGTATCGCATAGGCCAAAAGATCGAAGATCGAGGTGTCGTCGCAGTTGCTTCAGCCGGTGGGCTGGCTCTCTGCCGCGATTCCTCCGGAGGAATTATGAGACGTCTGCCGCTTTTTCTCCCGATCGTGCTGCTGCTGCTCTCTTTCAATCAGATCCTGGTCCCGGTCTCCAAATCCAAGACCGACGGTAATCCGCCGGTGGTCTCGCCCGAGAAGGTCGGCCTCTCCGGCCAGCGCCTCTCATACATCCGCTCGGTCATGAATCGTCACGTCGCGGAGAGACAGATTCCGGGGGCGATCTGCCTGATCGCCCGGCGGGGAAAGATCGCTTATCAGGAAGCCTTCGGGATGGCCGACAGCGAGGCCGGCAAGCCGATGCAACTCGATACGATTCATCGCATCTACTCCATGACCAAGCCGGTGACCAGTGTGGCGGTGATGATGCTCTACGAGGAGGGCAAGTTTCAGTTGAACGATCCGGTCGCCAAATATCTTCCTGAATTCGGCAAGATGCAGATCGGAATCGAAGAGAAAGATCCGCAGACCGGCAATCCGGTGCTCAAAACGGCGCCGGCCAAGCGCCCGATCATGATCCGCGACCTGCTGCGGCACACGGCCGGATTGACGTACGGTTTTTTCAGCGAGACGCTGGTCGATCAGGAGTATCGGAAGGCCAAAATTCTGAGCGATCTGAATCTGTCGGAATTCGTCACGCACCTGACCCGGATCCCCCTGGTCTACGAACCCGGCACGCGATGGCATTACAGTGTGTCGGTGGACGTCCTCGGACGTTTGGTGGAAGTCGTGTCCGGCAAATCGTTCGATCAATTTTTGCAGGAGCGGATCTTCAATCCATTGAACATGCGGGATACCGGGTTCTATGTGCCGGCCGCCAAGAAGGACCGGTTGGCCAAACTCTATAGTCCGACCAAGGACGGCAAGCTCCAGCCCGCGACGATTTGCGCCACCGTCCAGGAATGCGTCGAGAAATTTCCCGAGGCGGCTCCTTCCTACCTGGAACCCCCCACGATGCTGTCGGGCGGCGGCGGGTTGGTCTCGACCGCCTATGATTATTGGCGCTTTTGCCAGATGCTGCTCAACCAGGGGCAGTCCGATGGCCGGCGATTGCTCAGCCGGAAGACCGTCCAACTGATGAGTAGCGACAACCTGGGAAGCATCCCCTCCGCCATTCCGGGCTATGGGTTCGGCCTCGGCTTTGCGGTTTGTAAGACTCCGGGTGAAGCCGGCGCGCTGGGCTCGCCCGGCGAATACAATTGGGCCGGGGCGGCGGGCACGCGGTTCTGGATCGACCCGCAGGAAGAGATGATCGGCATCTTCATGGTCCAGATCTTGCCGCACACCGGCCTGGGATACGGAACGGAGTTTCGCGCGCTGGCCTATCAATCCATCTCCGATTAGGCCGGGCGCTGGCTGCTCATTTGATGACCAGCCTGAAAGAGGTGATCGCCATGACTCAGCCGAAGAAGATCGTTCTCTCCATGTTTTTCATTGCCGGGACCGTTCTCGGCACCGTCAACCTGATCTCCGCGCGACCGTCTCAGGATGGGGAGGCGAATGAGGCCAGAAAACTTCGAGAGATCGCCTCACTGGAGCGCAAGGTCGATCGGGACTCCAGTGACTTTCAATCTCTCTACAAGATCGGCACTCTCTACGAGCCTCTCATTCGATGGCAGGACGCGTCCGGCGCCTATCAGAGCGCTGGGACTTTTCTAGACTTTTCTAGACTTCCTCGAGCCGTCACCGTATAGTTCCGATAGGACGACTATCATGACCGGTACGAAGTGTGGAGGTCCTATCGCTCGACTTATCCAAGCCTTGATGGAAGCCCGGACGCGGACGCTCGAACTGATCGCGGATCTGAATGACGAGCAGATGATCGGTCCGCGCCTGGCGATCGTTAACCCCTTACGCTGGGAGATCGCGCACATCGCCTGGTTTCAGGAGTACTGGCTCCTGCGTCATCTCCGCGGTCTGAGTCCGACGCTCGGTCATGGCGATCAACTCTATGATTCGGCTCGCGTCGCGCACGATACCCGCTGGGATCTGCCGCTTCCATCCAAGGCCGAAACGATCGGCTACATGCAGACCGTCCTCGACCGCGTGCTTGAGCAGACCCGGACCGCGGCCGCGGGCGACGTCAATGGATACGGTGACGATTACTTCCTCCAACTCGCGCTCTTTCACGAAGACATGCATGCGGAGGCGATTACCTATACCAGGCAGACCTTGAACTATCCGAGGCCGCATTTCAGCGCCGTTCAGGATCGGCCTGAGGCGGGCGGGCGCGCCGGGAACGCCGAAGCTTTGGGAGACGCCGAAATTCCGGGTGGACGCTTCCTGCTCGGCAGCGCTCCGGGTGCGCCATTTATCTTCGACAATGAGATGTGGGTCCACCCGATCGACGTGAAACCATTTGCGATCTCGCGGACCGCCGTCACCAATGCGGAATTCCTGGAGTTCGTGCTCGATGACGGCTACCGGCGGGCCGAATACTGGGATCCGGACGGATGGCGATGGCGCCATGAGGTCGAGGCTGAACATCCGGTCTACTGGCGGCCGCTCTCGGCGGGCCGCTGGGAGCGCCGTCACTTCGATCGACTGGTCCCGCTTGAAGACGAGCTTCCCGTGCTGCACGTCAATTGGTATGAGGCTTCGGCATATTGCCGCTGGGCCGGGCGCCGTTTGCCGACCGAGGCCGAATGGGAGGTCGCGGCTGCGGGCGAACCGACGCGAGACGGAGCCCGCCTCGCCGAGCGGAAGAGAGTCTATCCATGGGGCGATGAGCCCCCCACGCCCGAGCGCGCGAATCTGGACTGGCAGCGCGGGGGCTGTCTCGAAGTACAGGCCTTGCCGGCGAGCGAGAGCGCCTTCGGGTGCAGGCAGATGATCGGCAATACCTGGGAGTGGACCGCCGGCGTGTTTGAGCCCTTCCCGGGTTTCGCCGCGGGCCCTTACCGGGAGTATTCGGCGCCCTGGTTCGGCGACCATCGGGTGTTACGTGGCGGCTGCTGGGCCACCCGGTCACGCCTGATCCGCAATAATTATCGCAACTTCTACCGGCCGCACCGCCGCGATGTGTGGGCCGGTTTCCGCACTTGCGCGCTTTCGTCCGAGCAATGAGGATCGCAATCATTACTCCGGCGCCGCCCAAATCCAGACACGGTAACCGTGTCACCGCTCTGCGCTGGGCCGGAATCCTCAAAGAACTGGGACATCGAGTCGTGGTCTCCCAGACCTATGAGCGGGGCCGCTACGACCTGCTCGTGGCTTTGCACGCCCGCCGCAGCCGTTCCTCGATCGTCCGCTTTCGGCGGGAACTGGCTCAAACTCCGATCATCGTCGCTCTGACCGGGACGGACCTCTACGGCGATCTTCAAGATCATGCCGAGGCGCTGCTGTCGCTCGAAATTGCGAGTCGCATCGTCATTCTGCAGCCACTGGGGATGGAAGAGATCCCGGCGCGATTTCATGATCGAGTTCGCGTCATTTATCAATCCGTCGCCGACGGGCGTGATCGGGCGGACCGAATTGAGCCGGGCCCCATTTCCGGCGCGGACTCCTCTCGGCCGAGCTTCGATGTCTGCGTGATCGGTCATCTGCGGCCGGTGAAAGATCCGTTTCGCGCCGCCCTGGCGTCGCGGTTGCTTCCTCCTTCATCGAGGATTCGAGTGCTGCAGGTCGGCGGAGCGATGAGCGATGAGATGGCGGCAGAGGCGCGAGCCGAGATGCAGATCAATCCCCGTTATCTCTGGTTGGATGAACAATCGCGATCGGGCACTCGCCGCATTCTGGCGCGGAGCCGGCTCTGCATCCTCTCGTCTCGTTCGGAAGGCGGCGCGAACGTGCTTTCGGAAGCGATCGTGGCCTCGGTGCCCGTCGTGGCTTCCCGCATCCCCGGCACGGTTGGAATTCTCGGCGCGGACTACCCCGGATATTTCAGCGTGGGCGACACGCCCGAGCTGGCGCAGTGCCTGATTCGGGCTGAAACGGATCCGAACTTTTTAGAGCTTCTCAGGTCAGGGGGGGAGCAGGTGCGGGGGCTTTTCGAGCCGGCCCGCGAACGGAGAGCCTGGGCCGAGCTGCTGGATGAGATCGCCGTTCAAAGGATCGATTGATGGCCGGCACCGGTCCGGAAACTGCTTTGAAGAGTGATGGACGCTAGCTACGAATCATTTGTCTCGCGGCCTAAGAGCCGGCTCTGGTGGCTGGTCACGATGGCCATTTTACTCGGCGGCCTGCTCGTTTGCTGGCGGGTGGCCGAGATTCATCCTTCCTCGCTTTGGGATCCGGCGGCTCTCGCTGCCGTCGGGACTTTCGTCAGTCATCTCTTTCCGCCGGACCTCTCACTGCGGTTTCTGAGGATCGTGGCGCTGGCGGCCGGTCAGACCATGGCCATTGCCGTGGTGAGCACCTCCATCTCGGCGGTGCTGGGACTGCTCCTGGGTTTTTGGGCGACCCCGGTGCTCTGGGAGAGCGGCGTCTTGTTGGCCGGCGAGCCGCCGGGGTGGTGGCGCTTCGGGCAATCGAGTTTCAGCCGCTTGGTGCGGGTGGTCCTGGGATTTCTGCGCGCGGTGCCGGATCTGGTCTGGGCGCTGCTGTTCGTCGTCGCCGTCGGACTGGGGCCGCTGGCCGGGACTCTGGCGCTCGCGGTCAGTTATACCGGAGTGCTGGGGCGAGTCTACGGGCATCTCTTCGAGGACGTGGATCCCGGTTCTCTCGAGGCGCTACAGGCGGCCGGCGCCACTCGCACCCAGGTCTTTCTCCGGGCCATCTGGCCGCAGGCCTCCTCGAACGTCCTCGCTTATACGCTCTTCTCATTCGAGTGCTGCGTGCGGGCCGCGGCGGTCCTGGGGTTCATCGGGGCCGGCGGCATCGGCTATCAGATCAATCTTTCGATGCGCCTCTTCGAATACGGTCAGGTCCTGACCCTGATCGTGGCGCTGCTCGTGATGGTCGCGGTCACCGAGAGCGGAAGCCGAATGCTGCGGCGGCGGTTGCAGCCTAACGGGGCCACCGGCTCGCGCCGGTCTTCTCTGAGTGTCGGCGCCCGGCGGCGGTTCGGATTCGGAAAGCAACTTTTCATGTTGACGGCGCTGTTCGGGGCCGCGGCCAATCTCGAGGCGACCGGCTTTTTGAGTGGCAGGTTGGGCGACGCCGAGATGCTGACGCGAATCGGCGGCTTCGTGGCCAGGATGTTTCCGCCCAATTTTGAGATCGAGTTCTTGCGTTCGTTGCTGCGGCCCCTGGTCCAGACCGTCGCGATCTCGGTCATCGGCACCCTCATGGGAATCGTCACCGGAGCCGCGCTGGCGCTGCCGGCGACTTCGACCTTCATTTTGAGCGAGCGCGAAGCGGCCGGCCGGCGCATCTGGATCGAGCAGGCTTTCCGATGGAGCGTCTACGCTTCCACGCGGCTCGTTCTCAACGCGCTGCGGTCGATCCCCGAACTGGTCTGGGTCTTGATCTGTATCCTGGCGGTCGGTCTGGGACCGTTTGCGGGCACGCTCGCGATCGGGTTGCATACCGGCGGCGTCCTGGGAAAACTCTACGCCGAGATCATTGAAGAGACGCCGGTGCGGCCCATCGAGGCCATGCGCGCGATCGGGGGGCGGCCGTTGCAACTGCTGCTCTATGCCGTCTGGCCGCAGGCGCGTCCGACCTTGATCAGCTATACCATTCTGCGCTGGGAGATGAATCTGCGGGTTTCGACGATCCTGGGGCTGGTCGGCGGCGGTGGGCTGGGGCAGATCATCTATAATGATGTTCAACTTGGGTTCTATTCTAACCTGGCGACTCTGATCATTCTCGTCTACTTGCTGGTCCTGGCGACCGATTGGGTGAGCCATCGATGGCGCGCTCATTCCCGAGTTTTTCAGAGAGAGTTACCGGGGAGGCCCTTGCGCTGAGATCAAGTCAGAATTGGAACGGTAAAACGAATGTCCAGTATATTCTCCTTATCCGAATTGCCCGTCTCGCGGCCTTCATTGCGCCGTGTGGTGAACGCCACGGGCGTGATTATTCATACGAACCTGGGCCGCGCACCTCTCGCCCGGGCGGCAGTCGAGGCCATGGCGGAGGTCGGGTCGCATTACTCCAACCTCGAATACGATCTGGATCGCGGCGAGCGCGGAAGCCGCGAGCATCACTGCCAACAACTGCTGGCCCGTCTGGCCGGGAGCGAAGCTGCCCTCGTCGTCAATAATAATGCGGCGGCGGTGCTGCTGATCCTCAACACCCTGGCGACGGGCGGCGAGGTCATCGTCTCACGCGGCGAACTGGTCGAAATCGGCGGCAGCTTCCGGATTCCCGACGTGATGGAGAGAAGCGGCGCGCGGTTGCGTGAAGTCGGAACGACCAACCGCACGTACATCGGCGATTATGAGCAGGCGATCAATGAAAATACGCGTCTGCTCCTGCGCGTTCATCCGTCGAACTACCGAATCCTGGGATTTACCGGCCGGCCTTCAGTCCAGGAGATCGCCGATCTCGGCCGCCGCGCCGGGATTCCGACTTTTGAAGATCTGGGATCGGGCTGCCTGATAGATCTGAATAGATACGGCGTCACCGATGAACCGGTGGTTGCGGAATCGCTCCGGGCCGGCATCTCGATCGTCTCTTTCAGCGGAGACAAGATGCTGGGCGGGCCGCAGGCCGGCATCGTCGCGGGCTCGGCCGCCCTGATCGACCGTGTGCGGAAGAACCCGCTCATGCGTGCGCTGCGGGTCGATAAAACGACTTATGCCGCGATTGAAGCCACGCTCAGGCTCTACGAGCAGGGAAGGGCCGAATCCGAAGTGCCGGTCATCCGGGCCATGGCGGCGACCGCCGATGGCCTCCGCGTGCGGGCGATGCGACTGAAAGAGCGGATGATGACCGCCACTGATGGAGCGCTGGAGATCGCGCTTGAGGAGGGCGAGTCCATGATCGGGGCCGGCTCCGCGCCGCACGTGACGCTCCCGACCGTGCTCATCGCCATCAGAGCCCGGGGCCTCTCGGCCTCTTCGCTTCACGACCGGTTACGTCATCAGACGATTCCGATTATCACGCGGACCGAGCGGGACCGGGTCTTGATCGACTTGCGAACGGTTGAAAGCGAGGAGGAGGGCCTGATCCTCGAGGCGCTCAGTTCGATAGTAGTCTAGAGAAGTCTAGAAAAGTCTAGAAAAGTCGGGGGCAACCGGAACCGTCTTCCGACTTCTCTAGACTTTTCTAGACTAAAACTTCCAGGTCGCCTTCCCGTAGATGCTGCGTTTGACCTGGCTGGTGATGACGAGGCCGTCAAGGCCGTTGAACTCCGGGTGACGGGCATCGAGCAAGTTTTGCAATCCCAGGCTCAACTCCAGCTTCTCTCTCACCTTCCAGCCGAGCCGCAGATCGAGCCGGGTATTACCGGGAACTTGCCGGTCGGTTTGTTCGGAGGAGTGATAGAGGGAGTTATCCAGTTCGAGGCGGCCGGGTAACTTGAGATAAGAATGAATCTGGAACTGATGTTTGGAGTTATTGCCTTCCAAAAACTCCGTGGTGAAGTCCTGGATCCCCAAGAGGTGCTTCAACTGCAGGCCCAGGTAGGAGTATGAGCCACTGATTCTCCAATGAGTGGCGAGATCCACGTTGGCGGAGACCTCGGCTCCATAGATCTCGCCGCGGATCTGGTTGCCGAAGAACAGCGGGAAGACCAGGGCGGGAACCGGCTCGGCCCTGAAGAAGGGAAGGCCGGTATCGAACGACACGCCGCGATGATAGCGAGTGTAGAAGGTCGCGATATCGAGCGAGAGTTTTTTGGCGGGCTGCATGCGATAGCCGACTTCATAGGAGCGGAACTCTTCGGATTTGCTCTCCCGGTTTCCGAAGAGGACGGAGAAGACCGTCTGGCCGTTGGGGAGAATAATCGCCCCGGCATTGGCCTGCTGATCTCGAGACAGGCGCGTCGGCGTGCTGGTGGCTCGCGAGACCGCCGCCCAGACCGTTTGGCGCGGGTTCGGCGTCCAGAGCAACCGGGCGCTGGGCTGGACCTCGTAGCCGGTATAGTCGTTATGCTCGACCTTGGAGCCGAGCGTCAGCCTCAGCCGATCCCTGACCAGCATCAAATCGGCCTGCAGAAAGGCGCTGAAGATCTGGACGGTGCGCCCTTTCGGAGACAATTGCACCGGAGTTCCGCTGTTGCTGTTGGTCTGGTCGGCCACCAATCGGTAACCGAGGCCCCAGACGATCCCCAGCCGCCGTCCGAGAGTGGCCTGGTGCTGGAAGTC
>DATEFT010000728.1:0-6076 GCA_035280505.1 Blastocatellia bacterium
TCTCGCGATCGGCGGCACGGCGGTCGGCACCGGGCTCAATGCGCCTCCTCGATTCGCCGAACTGACGGCGGCCAGGATCGCGGAGTTGACGGGATTGCCGTTCCGTTCTCACCCGAACAAATTCGCCGCGCTCTCGGCCCATGACGAGCTGGTCTTCGCCCATGCGGCGATCAACACGCTGGCCGGATCGCTGATGAAGATCGCCAACGACATCCGCTGGCTGGCCTCGGGTCCGCGCGGCGGGCTGGGCGAATTGCAGATTCCCGAGAACGAACCCGGCTCTTCAATCATGCCCGGCAAGGTCAATCCGACCCAATGCGAGGCCATGACCATGATCGCGGTTCAGATTCACGGAAACCACGCGGCGATCGCTTTCGCCGGATCGCAGGGGAATTTCGAACTGAACGTCTTCAAACCGGTGATCATCTATAATTTTCTCCATTCGATCACGCTGCTGCACGATGCCTGCCGGGGATTTGTCGAACACCTGATCAAGGGCATCGCGCTCAATCGCGAGCGAATCGACGAGAACGTCCGGAATTCGCTCATGCTGGTGACGGCCCTCACCCCTAAAATCGGCTATGATCGCGCGGCCCGGATCGCCCATCTGGCACATGTAGAAAATACCAGTTTGAGGGAGGCCGGGATTCGACTAGGATATTTGACGGGCGAAGAGTTCGACGCCCTGGTCTGCCCGGAGGCCATGACACATCCGCAAGTGTGAGATTGAAGCCACCGCCAGACCGCGTCAGATGCGCGCGGGCATCTGAGATTGAGCCCCGCGAAAAAGCCCGTCATCCTCAGGGTCAGATGAATGAAGAAGAAAAAGAACTCTTCCAAATCGGGTGGCTGGTGATCTACGAACAGATCGAATCGCCTGAGGCGGCATCGGTGAAAGAACGGCTAGCCGAGTGGCGGGCGGAGATTTAATGGCGTTCGCTCGACGACGGCTGCGGCTCGCGAAAATAGGCTACAATTGGCCAGATTCAGACTGATGACAATCAGACTTATGAGGAACGGCATCGATAATCAATCACGATAGGAACAACTCAGATGACTACGAACATGACGACGAAAGCAAATGGAACAGCCCTGACCAATCACCCGATCTGGAAGGAACTCCGGGCGCATCAACAAAAGATTCAGGGTCTGCATCTCCGCCAACTGTTCGCGGAGGATCCGCAACGCGGCGAGCGGCTCGCGCTGGAGGCGGCCGGAATCTACCTGGACTACTCAAAGAACCGGATCACCGACGAGACGATCCGGTTACTGGTCCAACTGGCCGAAGCACGCGGTCTGCGCCGGCAGATCGATGCCATGTTCGGCGGCCAGAAGATCAACGCGACCGAAGGCCGCGCCGTGTTGCACACCGCCTTACGCGCCCCCGGGACTCAGCAGATCCTGGTCGATGGAGTCAACGTCGTGCCCGAAGTCCACGCCGTGCTGGACCGCATGGCGAGCTTCGCCGAGCAGATCCGCAGCGGCCGGTGGACCGGCGCCACCGGCAAGCGGATCCGGAATATCGTGAACATCGGGATCGGCGGCTCCGACCTGGGACCGGTCATGGCGTATGAAGCGCTCCGTTACTACAGCGACCGCAATCTGACGTTCCGATTCATCTCCAACGTGGACGCCACGGACTTCAAAGAGGCGACGCTGGACCTCAACGCCGAGGAGACGCTCTTCATCGTCGCGTCCAAGACCTTCACCACGCTCGAGACCATGACCAATGCGCACACCGCGCGGGCCTGGTTCCTGGGGACGCTCGGCGACGAGTCGGCGATCGCCAAACACTTCGTCGCCGTCTCGACCAATGCCGAAGAGGTGGCGAAGTTCGGGATCGACACCGCCAACATGTTCGGTTTCTGGGATTGGGTCGGCGGCCGCTACTCGATGGATTCGGCCATCGGCCTCTCGACCATGCTGGCGATCGGGCCGGAGAACTTCCGCGCCATGCTGGCCGGTTTTCATGAGATGGACGAACATTTCCGCACCGCGCCCTTCGACCGAAACCTGCCGGTGCTGATGGGGCTGCTCACCGTCTGGTATGGCTGCTTCTTCGACGCCCAGACCGTCGCGGTGCTCCCCTACGATCAGTACCTCAAGCGTTTTCCGGCCTATCTGCAGCAGTTGACCATGGAGTCCAACGGTAAGAGCACCACCCTCGATGGCTCGCGCGTCGACTATCAGACCGGCCCCATCTACTGGGGCGAACCCGGAACCAACGGCCAGCACTCTTTCTATCAACTGATTCATCAGGGGACCAGGCTGATTCCCTGCGAGTTCATCGGTTTCTGCCGATCGCTCAACTCGATCGGCGACCATCACGATCAACTCATGTCGAACCTCTTCGCGCAGAGCGAGGCGCTGGCCTTCGGCAAAACGATCGAGGAGGTCAAAGCGGAGGGCGTGCCGGACTGGCTGGCACCGCACCGGACCTTCGAGGGCAACCGCCCGTCGAACACGATCCTGGCGGATCAACTGACCCCGGGGCTGCTCGGAAAACTGGTGGCGCTCTACGAACACAACGTCTTCACCCAGGGTGCCGTCTGGAACATCAACCCCTTCGATCAATGGGGCGTCGAACTGGGCAAGGTGCTGGCCAAGCGGATCATCCCCGAACTGAAGAAACCAGGCCAACTCCGGCATGACAGTTCCACCAATGCGCTGATCCGGCGCTACCATCAGCTCAAGGCCAACGTCGAATAGGGCCCGGAAACCGCGAAACACGCGGAACGCGCGAAAGATCATCGATTTCGCGTGGTCCGCGTGTTTCGCGGCTGGTAAAAAACGGTTAGCGGATCGCGATCGGTCTCAGGGTGAATCCGGCCGCGCTGCCTTTGATCTTGTTGGTACAGGCGAGGTAGGTGAACTCATAGACTCGTTCACGCGCCAGGTCCTCCAGGTAGTGAAACTCGCCGATGTGAATGCCCTGTTCGATCAACAGATAGTTGTGAACCGGCATAAAGGACCGGTACTTGTCGCGATAAGCCTGGGCCTCTTCGTCGGTGGGGTTGTACTCCAGGCCGCTGGTATCGCTGCCGAGCATCAGGGCTCCCTGCTGTTCAACCAGCCATTTCGCGGTCTCCACGCTGATCCCGGCCGAGTCATGCCTGGCGATCTTCGGATGATCGGCTCCCGTCTCGCCCCAATACCGCAGAGTGCCGGTGCGGATCAGCACGACGTCGCCGGGCTGCAGCCTGGTCTGCTGCTTGCGCAGGGCCTCTTCCAGATCGGCCACGGTGATCAGGTAGTTGCCGGGCAGCGCCTCCATCGCCTTGGAACCCGCGACATCGATCAAGACGCCCCGCGCAATGATCGGGGGGATGGTTGAGGCATCCGCTTTGCGCGGTCCCCAGTTGCCGCCCCAATCCTTCTCCTTGAAGCCGTTGTACCAGTGGTCGTCATCGCCCTCCGTCGCGTGCCCCAGGCCGTCGATCTGAGTCGCCACGTTGTCGTTGATGAAGAGGGCCGCGCTGTGCCAGGCCGTCTTGCTCGCATTGTTGTTCACGATCGCCGGCAGGTCCTTCTGGCGTTTGACTCCCTCCGGGGTGCGAAAGGCGATGATCTCGCCGGGACTGTGGCCGGGCCACTTGTAGGAGTTCCGGTCATAGAGCACGCCGAGATCGTAGACCTTGCCGCGATCGGCGAGCCGTAACGCCGCCAGGCGCGAGGCGTCGGTCATCTCATTGAGGGCTCCGACCTCATCGTCCGGCCCCCAGACCCAACCCCAGCCCTTCCCTTTCTGCCATTTCTTCAATGAAGATTGCTGCCCAATCGCAATCGAACCGACCAACATCCCGGAGACGAAGATCACAGCCACCATCGATAGTCTGCGCATCATATTTCTGTTGCTCCTCTGTGTTTTCTCTCACTCTAAAAGTTAAAGCGGTCGATATTGCTCTTGTTGAAGATGAAGGGGGCGCCCAATCGCACTTCATCGCCACTGACTTCGATCTTGCCGAGCCGCCCGGCCTCGATCGTCTGGTCGCCGCGCTTCACGGCATTGGCGCTGAGGGCTTTTGAGGTATAGACGGTCAGGTAACCCAGATCCACGGTGTTCCACAGGACGATGCTCTCGATCACCCCGGCGTGCACGTACGGTTTGCACATATTGGGCAGCGACAGGCCCGTAACCTTGACCTCGGTCCGGCCCGATTGCTTCACCGCCTCGGCGGCGCCCGGCACCGCCGGGGCGGCGATGGCCATGATCAGCTTCACGTTCGGATAGACCTTGAGCACGGTCTGGGTCTCGGCAAAGGCGCGATCCCGGTCGCCGTCGCTCGGTTGAATCGCCACCAGTTTCAGATTCGGATACTTCTCGGCCAGCCGCGCCTTGATGTGCTTGATCCATTCGTTCTGATTGGCCGCGCTCGACGAAGCGGTGATGATGGCGAATTCGCCCTTGCTGTTGAGAATGCGGGCGGCTTCATCGGTCAGGGTGTAGCCGATGCCCTGCGGCGTGGCCTGATTGATCAGGAAATCCCGGGCGTCCTTCTCCGCATCGGCATCCCAGGTGATGACGTGAATGCCGCGCTCGCGGGCCTTCCGCAGCACGGTCGAGATGGCCGCCTGGTTCTCGACGCTGACGGCGATCACATCCACACCCCGGGTGATCCAGGCCTCGACCACCTCGTTCTGTTTCGCCGGATCCAGGTCGGTCGGGCCGTCCCACAACAGTTCGACGCCCAGTTCCTTGGCGGCCTCTTCCGCCCCCTGTCTACAACTGATGAAATAGGGGTCGCCCTTGGCCTTCGGCATCATCGCCACCTGAATCTTGCCGGACGCCGAAGCGGGGGACGCTCCGTGCCGCGGCGCCGTCGCCAGGTCCTGCCGCAATGAACGCACCAGCGTCCAGTTGCTGATCGCGACGATCGAGGCCGCCGCCAAAATCACGACGCTCAAAATAGCTACCTGCGAATTCTTCACTTCGAGCTCCTCTGGAGATCCCGAACCTGAAAGGCTCGAGACCTGATTCGTTTGTTGCAGCCGGCGCCGCCAGGTCGAAAAGCGATCGAGGGCGATGGTGATCAACAGCAGCCCTCCGGTCAGAATGCCCGCCAGTTCGGCAGGCTGCGCGCTCAGCCGCAGTCCGTTCTGCAGAATGACGATGGCGAACAACCCCAGGACCGTGCCCAGGACCGTCCCCCGTCCGCCGAAGATCGAGGCCCCGCCCAGGACGACGGCGGCAATCGCCATCAACTCATAACCGGTTCCGGCATCTGATTTGGCCTGCCCCAGGTGCGCCACATAGATCACCGCGGCCAGACTCGCCGCCAGCCCCGACAGCATATAGATCAGGGCGATGCGCCTGATCACCGGGATGCCGGCATAGCGGGCGCCTTCCATGGAGAAGCCGATGGCATAGAGGCTGCGTCCATAGATCGTGCGATGCAGCCACCACCAGACTCCGGCGATCGCGACGACCAGGATGAAGAGCTGCGTTGGGATCACGCCGCCGGCATAGCCCTGGCCAAGGAACAGGAACTGCGGCGAGAAACCGTAGTAGTTCTCGATCCCGCTCGTCAACCCCTCGGCCATTCCGCGGAAGAGCGAGTAGGTGCCGAGCGTCACGATCAGGGGCGGCAGATTCAACCGGGTGATAAACCAGGCATTGAGGCCCCCGCCCAGGACCCCGGTCAACAGCGTGATCGCCACCGCCAGGGGCATGGGCAGATGAGCATCGCGCCACAGCGCGCCCAGCACCACGGCCGACAACCCCATCATGGAACCGACCGAGAGATCGATTCCGCCGGTGATGATGATCGGGGTGATGGCCAGGGCCAGCAGTCCGATCTCGACGCCCAGCCGCGTCACCTCGAAGCCGTTCGCCGTCGTCAGAAAGTTGTCGCCGGTAAGACTGAAGATCGAGCATTCGGTGAGCAGCACCAACAGCAGCGCCCACTCGTGATTCGGGAAGAGCCGTTCGCGCCACGAGGTCTCGGTCTGGATCGCCGGTTTAGCCAACTGGATTGAGTCTTGCATTTCGGTTCATCCTTCCCAGCGCGAGATCCGAAACCAGCGCCGCCAGGATGATCGCTCCTTGAATAGCTTTCTCCCAGTACGGGTTGATCCC
>DATEFT010000729.1:0-3907 GCA_035280505.1 Blastocatellia bacterium
ACTTCTCACGCATTTGGCATCCAGTGTCAGTTCACGCATAATGGGACTGGCATATGGCGGCGTGTCCGGGGGCTCAACTAGAACGATAAGGGCGTGAGGAACGCCGGCGGCGTTGGCGGCGGCATGAACCTCTTTGGCCGAGCGTCCAGCTTTGATCAGTCTGTCTTCGTCCAAAGCCACCCTGTGCTTCGCCAAAACTCCGTCTGGCCTGTATTTTCAACAACTTCATCAAGCTGCTCGCCGCTCGTAGCGGTGATGTAGTCCGCCGACTTCCGCGATCTCGATTACCGCTCCCAAATCCGGCGGCTGCTTCGCTCTCGGCTCCGGCGCATCCTTACACAAAGATAAATGTGTTCTGGAACGGTGATAGTAAGCGATGTAACTTCTCATAATTCGACGCAGATGGTTTTCGCCGAGAACGATTACATGGTCCAGACATTCACGCCGGATTGAGCCGATCAGCCTTTCCACATAAGGAGATTGCCACGGACTATGTGGGGCTGTCATCACTTCCTCAATTCTCATTCCCGCCACTCGCCTACGGAACTCTTCGCCGTAAATCTGATCCCGATCTCTGAGTAGGAAGCGAGGCGCCGTCTCCTCAGGAAAGGCTTCTATCATCTGCGGCGCGGTCCAAGCGGCCGTCGGATGCTTGGTCACATTGAAGTGAACGACGCGCCTGCGATCATGCGCTAATACAACTAACACATACAGCACACGAAAGGTCGCCGTCGGGACGGTCAGGAAATCAATCGAGACTAACTCCCGGAAGTGGTTGTCGAGAAACGTGCGCCAGGTTTGTGAGGGAGGGTTCCTGACTTTGGGCATTAGTCGCGAAACAGATCGTTCCGAGATGTCGATCCCGAGTTTGAGCAACTCACCGTGGATGCGAGGCGCTCCCCACAGCGGATTGGCCTGCGTCATCTGTTTGATCAACGTTTCGGACCTCTGCCGAGCCCCTTGGCCGACCGATGCTTTTTCGCCGCGACAACCATCTCCAATAGAAACGGAAAGCCTGGCGATGCCAGGCGATAACAGTCTCAGGTTTGACGACAATCAGAGCCTCCCGCCAACCGGTCCAGATTTTTGAGAGCCAGACCCAGAAGAGGCGATCCGTCGGACGGAGACTCGGGCGAGGGTGGCGGCGTTTGAAGATGGCCAGTTGTTGTCTGAGAGCGAGATTCTCCAGAGCCAGGTCACGATGCCGACTGAAGGCGGAGAAGAACGCCGAGATACAGGCAATTAAACCACTCATTACCTCGCCGACTATATTGGGAGCCAGCCGGGAAATCCAATGTTTTCTGCAGATTCGGACTTTTGGCGATGGACAGGCACTCGGCATAAACGTGTTTATGCCGAGTTCGGCATAATAACGAATCGTTGCCATGACCGCAGCCGGCGAATCTATTTCCCGCGAATCGAATAGAGCTTGGTCTCGGTTCGGAGCAGCAGCCGGTCTCCGGCGATCGCCGGCGTGGCCAGCGCCATTTCGTCCTGCGAATTGACGTGTAGCGCCTCGAACGTTGCGCCGGCTTTCACGACGTACGTCGCGCCTTCCTCGTCCAGGCAAAAGATCTTGCCGTTGTACGCCCACGGCGACGAGGTGAATGCCCCGCTGCCGCCATCGCTCGCCAGCCGGCTCTTGTAACTCTGGTTGCCCGTCTTCGCGTCGAATCTGGTCAGGATGCCCACTTCGTTGAGTACGTATAGACCGCCGTCGTACGCGACCGGCGTGGGGAGGTAGCTTCCGCCTTTCGTATCGGACCAGGCGATATACTCGTTGGACCGCACCGCGGCGTCCTTCAACGAAATGTCGCCCGATGCGCCCGGCTTTATCGCGAACATCGTGCCCTTGGACCCGCCGTTCACATACAGCCATCCATCGTAGGCAAAGGGGCTCGGTATTGCGATGGAGGACATTCCCGACAGGCGCCACAGTTCTTTTCCTCCGAGGTCATAGCTCAAGGCAGTTCCCGGACCAACCGCGACGATCTCCGTGCGGAGCGCGTTTCTCCAAACGAATGGCGTACTCCAGCTCGTTTTTCGCACATGATTCCCCACACTCCGATCCGTCCGCCACAACCGCTTGCCCGTTCGCTTGTCATGGGAAGCGATGAAGGGCTGTTTCTCGTTGTCGTTGAGAATGATGAGCTGGTCCCCGGCCAGCGCCGGCGATCCCCCGGTTCCACATTCCCCGTAGGTGGGATATGCTTCCAGCTTCTCGCTCCACAGCAGCTTGCCCTTCAGGTCAAACGCCCACAGCCCGAGGTTCCCGACGTATACGTAAACTGCCTGGCCGTCGGTGATTGGTGTCTCGGAGGTAAAGCTAGCCTTGCGATGGCGTCCGCCCGGAGGATGCCCGCCGTAGAGCTCATACTTCCAGTCGACCGCGCCGGACTTCAGATCCAGGCAATAGAGCCAGTAGTGCAGCATGACTTCATTCGGCAACTCGATATCGCGCTCTATCACTTTGGCTTCCACCTCTTCGTCCTTGAGGCCTTTCTTTTTCAGCTCGGCGCTATAGTCATTGCCGTATGTGGTGCCGATCTGAGGCGGTTTCGACTTGCCTTCCGTCACTGCGGTCGTCACGAAGACCTTGCCGCCCGTGACGATCGGCGACGACCACCCGCGCCCCGGAATCGTCGCGACCCACTCGACGTTCTCAGTCTTCGACCAGCGGTCGGGAAGCGCCTTGCTCAGCCCGACCGGATTCAGATCCGGCCCGCGGAACTGCGGCCAATCCGGCTCGGCCGCACGGACCACAATGCTCAACCAGAGTAATGCGACGAACCACTTCATTCCGAGCATTTTCGGCGCCTCCCCGCGCCCCACGAGATCACGTCCGGCGCCAGTCTTGACGCATCGCCAGACAACTGGCTCACGCCGCTCCATCAATGCCTTAACCATAGCCGTGCGCGCCGGCGCTGCGGCAGCAGTCAGGGCCCCGGCCGCCCGCAGGGCGCCCTTGGGCAAGTAACGCACTCGCTGGGTCCCCCGAGATCACGGCGCACGATCATCTTTCAACGAATTCCTAGGTACGCTCAAGATCCATTTTTTGTTATTTGATTAGGGCCATTCGCTGACGGGTTCATGGAGCTTTTCGTACTAAGCTTTTTATGGTCGAATGGGTCCATTATGTTGCAACTCGACGGAACCGGACCGCTTCATCAGCAGATCTATCGCGCCTTTCGTAACGAAATCCTGAGCGGGGTCCTGGCGCCTGGCGAACGGGTTCCTTCAACCCGCGCCCTTGCGGACCTTCTGAAAGTATCGCGAAACACCGCAGTATCGGCTTACGAGCAACTGCTTGCGGAAGGGTATCTTGAGACACGCCTGGGAGCCGCAGGAACAGTTGTGGCGCCTGTTCTACCACCGGAGCGCCTTGCTTTGCGGCCCTCGGCGCCGCCTGGCTTGCAGAGACGCCCGTCCCGGAGCGCTGGCGCGCGACTCGCGATCGCGGGGGAGAGAATCCTAAAAACCGCCCGAGCAGGAGCCAGGAGCTTGGGATTGCCAACCTTCACCTGGGAGCTAACGCCGACGCACATGCGTTACGATTTTCGGCCCGGTCGTGCGGCGTTTGGCGATCTGCCATATGCGCTTTGGTGCAGGCTGCTCGGCTCGCGCGTCCGTCATGCCAGCCTGCGGGATCTCGATTACGGCCCGCCGCAGGGCCGCTGGGAGATCAGAGAGGCCATCGCCACTCGCCTCCGACGCCTGCGTGGGGTTGACGCGAGCCCGGAGAGAATTGTGATTGTCAACGGAACGCAACAGGCATTGGATTTGATCAGCCGAGTTCTATTGAATCCTGGAGACCGCGTGCTGATGGAACATCCTCATTATACCGGCGCGCGGTGCGCGTTCATGTCCGCTGGAGCTGAGTTGTTCCTCTCGCCGGTTGACGATCATG
>DATEFT010000730.1:0-2939 GCA_035280505.1 Blastocatellia bacterium
CTGCTCGGTCAGATCAAGGACGGAATCCCGTATCTGGAGAAGGTCCGAACCTGGCAGCCGGAAAATACCGAGATCAACTACACGCTGGGCATGAGCTATCTGCAGACCCGGCAACCGGAGAGGTCCCGCGAAGCCTTCGCGCGCCTCTTCCGCCTGGCCCCCGATTCGGCCGGAGCCCGCTTGCTGACGGCCCAGATGATGCAGCGCTACCAGTTCGAAGACTTCGCCGAGCAGGAGGCGCGCCGGGCGATCGAACTCGATCCTCACCTCCCTCAAGCGCACTTCCTGCTCGGCGAACTGGCCATCTTTCACGCGCGCCTCGATGAAGGTATCGCCGAGATGCTCAAGGAGATCGAGCTCAATCCGGCCTTCGCCAATGCCTACTGGCGCCTGGGAGATGCCTACGCCCGGCTGCTCAAATGGGAAGAGGCCATTCCCCATCTGCAGAAGGCGATCTGGCTCAATCCGTACTTCAGCGGCCCCTTCATCGTGCTCGGCAAGGTCTACCTCAAAAAGAAGGACTACGGCAACGCCGAGGGCATCCTGCGCCGCGCGACCCAGATGGACCCAGGCAACAAATCCGCCCATTACCTGCTGGCCCAAACCTACCAACAACTGGGCCGCGCCGAAGAGGCCAAACGCGAGTTCGCCATCGCGGAGAAGCTGCAGGATAACTGACCACACCTCCCAGGCCGTCCGATCGGTCGAATTGCAAGCGCTCTCAAAAATCAACTTGACGATCCGATCATTAGGCTACATAATTCGGGCAATTTCTGGAATTCATAATCATCAGCCAAGACTCAGGTTGGTCGGTGCCGGTCACGGTGGAGTGTTGTTTCTTCAGGCGACACTCGGGGTCACGTAACAAGATCAAAAATACAAAGGACAGAACAGAGAAACAGAGAGAAGATCGGGCCAGACGGTAACGGCCGGATGATGGTTTTCGGACCTGTCCTCCTTCATAACGCTTCATAGCGGTCTTATTCCGTAACTACCTTTTGGCTTGCTGCTGGGTGCTTTGTCTGGAAAAACCACTACTTCAGACCCGCCGCCAGGAGTCCGGACGGCCTGACTCCGAGTTCGCGGCTGATCAGTCAATTCATCGGCGCCACCGGCGCTCAGAGCTGAAAGGGGATCATCTTGATTAGAACAATCCATCTTCTCCTCTTGCTTGCCGTCAGTATAGCGCTTTCATGTACTACCGCCTTCGCACAGGATTTTCGCGCCACGATCACCGGGCGCGTCACCGATGCTTCGAAGGCGGGGATTCCGAATGCGCAAGTGCAAGTCAAGAACCTCGGCACCAACGAAGTCACAACCATCACCACCGACGGCGAGGGCAACTACAAGGTGCCCTTCCTGCGGCCCGGACCCTACTCCGTGACGATCGAAGCCTCCGGCTTCAAGAAATCGACTCGCGACCAGATCGAGCTGGTGATCAGCCAGGTGGCGACCCTCGATTTCGCGCTCGAGACCGGAAATATCAGCGAGCAGATCACCGTCCAGGGCGAGGCGCAACTGCTCGAATCGGCGACGGCGGACCGCGGCGGCGTCATCGACCGCCAGCAAGTGGTCGAGCTGCCGCTCAATGCGCGCAATCCGTTCATGCTCGGCGTGCTGACGGCGGGCGTCAACTTCAACGGCGCCTCGATCTGGCAGCGGCCGTTCGACAACGGCGCGATCGCCGAGTGGACGATCAACGGCAGCCAGTCGCGCGGCAACGAGTTCCTGCTCGACGGAGCACCGAACAATGCGCAGGCGGGCGGCAACAACATCGCCTACGTCCCGCCGGTCGATTCGGTCCAGGACTTCAAGATCATGACCAACACGTATGATGCCCAGTACGGCAAGACGACCGGCGGCATCATCAACGTCAACCTCAAGAGCGGAACCAACACGCTTCATGGTTCGGTCTACGAATTCATGCGCCGCGGCTGGCTCGACGCCACCGATTTTCGGCTGAAAGCCAAAGGAGCCGACAAAGCCGCTCACTACCTCGACCAGTACGGTTTCATGCTGGAAGGGCCGGTCCGGATTCCCAAGGTCTACAACGGCAAGGACAAGACCTTCTTCATGGTCAACTACGAGGGTTACCGCGAAGGCGTCCCGCAACCGCTGACCCTCTCGGTCCCGGCTCCGGAGATGCTGAACGGAAATTTCAGCAGCCTCAGGGACAGCGCGGGCAAGGTGATCCAGATCTACAACGGCGGCTCAACCAGACCCAATCCCACTTTCAATGCGAGCAATCCGGAGGGCCCGGGTAATTTGAGATATCTCCGCGATCCGTTCAAGTGCAATGCGGCGGGCCAACCGCTCCCGGTCGATGCGGTGACGGGGCTGCAGGGCGACGGCCAGGCGTGCAACATGATCCCGACCTCGTTGCTCAATCCGGTCGCGCAGAACATCCTGAGGTACTACCTGCAACCGAACCGGAACGATCCGACGGCGGGATACTCGCGGAACAACCTCTTCGTCTCGCCGAACCTGGCGGTGGACGATTTCTACAACCTCGCGATCAAGATCGACCGGCAGTTCAACGAGAAGCACCACATGTTCGTGCGATACGCGCGGAACGACCGGACCGAGATTCGCAACGTCAACGGCATCTTCAATGCGCCGGGGCAGGACGGGCAACATCCGTTGAAACGGGTCAACGACGCCTTCGTGGTCGATCACGTGGCGACCTTCACGCCCAACTTCATCTTCAACATTCGCGCCTCGTTCGGGCGTTTCGTCGAGGGATCCAGGGGCGACGCCAACCTCGGCTTCGACCTGACCTCGCTCGGTTTTCCGGCCGCCCTGGTCTCGCAGATTCCCCAGACTCCCGGTTTCGGGCGCTACGAGTTCTACAGCAGCGGCGACAACGTCGAGTATGCCGCGCTCGGGCGGTACAGCAATTTCAACTACAGCAACACGGTGGCGCTCCACCCCAGTTTCAC
>DATEFT010000731.1:0-3197 GCA_035280505.1 Blastocatellia bacterium
GTGGGCCCTGCGGCGCTCGCGCGAGCTGTGCTGCTGCTACGGACTAAAGAGTTATGGGACGGTGCAGCGCAGGGCGGTCGGAGCGGAGTTGGTCCCGCTGAAACCGGCCTGGAATCCGAAGTTGGTCGTCCCATTCGGCGCGATGTTCCCGTTGTAGGGCATATTGCGCACGCTGATGTTCGCCCCGGTCGAGGTCAACGTCCCATTCCACAGGTTGCTGATCTGCTGGTTGCCGCTGAAGGTCCAGGACGCGGTCCAACCCGTGATCGGCGTCGTGCCGGTGTTGCGCACCACCACGTTGCCGATGAAACCAGTCCCCCATTGATTGACCACCTCGTAGGTGATGGAACATCCCGACCCCGGGGCCGGCGTTGGCGTAGGTGTCGGTGTCGGGGTCGGCCCTGGGGTCGGGGTCGGAGTCGGCGTCGGTGTTGGAGTTGGCGTCGGCGTCGGCCCCGGAGTCGGAGTTGGTGTCGGCGTCGGCACTGGTGTGCCGTTCGGTTCCGAGCCGAAGACTCTGGTGCCGGCGTCGTAGAGCGGGATGTTGGTCGCCAAGATCGGCGTTCCTCCCGGAGTCTTGCTCACAGTCGCATAGGACCAGTCATTGGCCGGGTCCCAGGCGCCGGAGCTGGCGATCCGGAACTGCACCTCTTTGCGGTAGTCGGACTGGCCGCGGGGAGCGATCTGGGTGCCGGCGAAATTGACCGTCACATAGTAGGTCGATCCCGAGAACTGTGTCGGAGCGGAGACCGTCGCCCCCTGGTTGAAGTTGGTATTGACGGTCAGCATCGCCGGCGTCACACCCGGCTCCAGGGTGAAGTAGTAACGGAACGAGAGCCGATCGGTGACGCGCGCCGGGAAGGCCGATTGATTGAGCACGAAGGCCCGGATCTCGGTGAAGTTGTTCCCGGTGGCATTGACGCTGGCCTGCACGGAGTATTCGACCATATCCGGCGTATTGTTGGGCCGGAAGTTCGGAATCGGCGTCCCGCCGAACTCCTGATACATCCGCGCCAGCGCGCCGACGAATCCTCCGTTGTAATCGACCGCCACCTCTCCCGTCTGGAAGTTCTGGCGCGATTCCGCAAAGTTGTCACTCGCATCCGGTCCGCCCACCAGCGCGCCGTAGAGAATGTGGCGGCTCAGGGCCGGCTCGTTGATGTTATCGGCCCACGAACCGTGCGCGGCCCGATGGTGAACGTTGCGCGGAGGATTGGTTCCGAACCCGACCACATAACTGCGGTTCATCGGGTTGGCCCCCAGAATATAGTTGATCTGCCTGACCGCGAAGTCATGATAACGCTGCTTCAGAGCCGCGTCGTTCAGATGGTCGCTGTAGACCAGGGCCAGGAAGGCCGTGTTGGCCGCGTATCGGCAGGAGCCCCAGACGTCGACGAACATCATGCCGCCCGGAGTGACCCGGCCGCCGCCGCCGCTCCACCAGTTGAGCCAGCGCTGGGCATCGTCGTGGTAGATCTGCTTGCCGGTCAGGTTCGCCAGCATCACGTAGCAGGCCATGCTCGCGTCGTCCCAGCCATCCCCCCATTTGTAGGAGTGGATCGTGGTCTGCGGCTCGGTGCCCAGATTGGCATAGTAGGTCTCGGCCTTGGTCAGATAGGTGGCGTCGTTGGTCGCGCGATAGAGCGCGGCCGCGCCGATGACCAGCTCGTCATTGTAGCCGCTGAAGGATCGGTAGTACCCTCCGGCGTCGGTGATGCAGGCATCGTAGGTTCCGCGGAATCGATCGGCGAAATCGTAGAGCTGCCTGGCATGGGTCAGCAGCGTATCGGCATAGTCCGGGTCGGTCGCGCGAAAGACGACCGATGAGAGAGCCATCGCCGCCGCCGTTCCGGCGGCCAGATCCGAACCGGGGCAGCTCGCCGTGATCTTATAGGACGGGCGCGACATGTTCATGGTCTCCGGAGCCGCCCACCGCGCGTGATCGGTCCCGCCATTGCCGACCTGACCGTAGAACTCGGTGGGGGCGGTATGGGCCTTGATGAAATAGTCGTTGATGTATCGCAGGTTGTTCATGATATGAACCAATTGCCCGCTGTTGGCAAAAGCCTGGCGATACTCGACCACGCCCCAGGCCAGTCTGGTCACCGCCGAGGCGGCGGGCAGCCCGAACTTGACGTGGTCGCCGGCATCGTACCAGCCGCCGGTCAGGTCTTTACCCACGTCCGATCCGTCAGTCAATCCGGAGTCGCCGCGCCAATCGACGCGGTTCCAGTCCGGCAACCTGCCCGACTGTTGGGCCTCATAGAAGATGATGGCCTTCTGCAGGGCCTCGCCGTAATTGAAGGCGGTCTGGGCTTGCGACTTGTTGGTGGAGATTGAGACGCCGACTCCCAGCGCCAGCGCGACGGCGCCGACCAGGATGAAGGTGTAGCGTCGACTCACCGCTAAGGTCCGTAACAATTTCATTGTTCCTCCCGTTTGCCCGGGCCCGCGGGCCCGAGCAATAGTTGATGGACTCCTCGATCAAATGAAGATCTTTTCGTTCGGTCAGCACTCACTGCCTGTTATCTCTCCGGACCTTAGGGGGACGCCGCTCTAATCCGGCATGCCTGGGCCACCGAAGACACAAGTGACTCTCGCCGAGCCGAAACAATCCTCACCAGGGACACGACAGGATGACGATTGCTCGCAGGTTACCAGGAACCTTTACTCAGGAAGGATCAGCCTCCCGAGTGAACCATGCCTGGGGGATAAAACTATCGAGACTATAAAATTTGATGAATAGAGACCTAGAATGGAGCTCGCGATGCGGCGGCGGCAATGGATCCAGATCACGCCTTTCAGCACCCGATCCCCGATCGAGACGATCGGCGGGATCCGAGGTTTAAAGGCCCACCCTCAATTCCCTGCAACGAGCTGTGAGGAACTCGCTCCAGCGGCCTTGAATCCGACCCTCATTGCACTCCGGGCTCAAGCCCCAGGTCTTTACGCTTTTGTTTCCTTCGGATGCGTCCTTCGGAAAAACGGAAACACTCTCCCGAATTCGATAGCAGAAGAAGCCTGTGTCCAGGCTACAAGCTGTCTACGAGAGCTAACGTTCAATCCGATTTCCCAAATAACAGAGCCGACATTACACAAAGGCGTTGTCTGTGGTAGTGCGAGGACAACGGGGACGATTGGCGCTGACCGTCTGATGACGCGCAATCTTCTTACCTTCTCTTTTATCTAAGATCAGA
>DATEFT010000732.1:0-2831 GCA_035280505.1 Blastocatellia bacterium
AGCTCCGCGCCAGCGACGGCCTCAACCTCGGGACCTTCGCGGTCGGCACGCGCCCCATGGCTATCGCTTTTGACGGAACCAATATTTGGGTGACCAACAATTTCAGCAACACCGTGACGGAATTGCGGGCCAGCGACGGCATCGCGATCGGCTCATATCCGGTCGGCCAGGGCCCATTCGGCATCGCTTTCGATGGAGCGCACCTCTGGGTCGCCAACTTTTTCGGCAAGAACCTGATGAAGCTGGCAACCGACGGGGCCGTCATCGAGCAGGTGGCGGTGGGAGACGGACCGGCGGGCGTGACGTATGGAGGGACCTATATCTGGGTGGCCAACAACGGCAGCAACACCGTCTCGAAGGTGGAGCCAAAGGGCAACACCGTGGTCAATACCATCGGCGTCGATCGGGGCCCGTTCGGCGTGGTCTTTGACGGAACCAATGTCTGGACGGCGAGCACGGGCACCGGCACCATTTCAAAGGTTAAAGCCAATCAGCCTTAACTAAACTGCCGATTGAATCAGTACCGCGAGCGAACCTCTCCGAATCAATCAGAGCCGGCCGTTCGCGGTACCGATCCGCCGCCACGATCCAGCTCTTGGTGTGCCCGGCAGATAGATCGATTCATTCCGTGTCGCGTCGAATAATCCAACCGATCAGCAACGAGGTCAGGATGATCAGGCCGACCCCGACCATCGCCGACATGATGTATCCGAAGCTCTCGCTGCGCATCAATGGCGGGGCATAGTCCGGCATGGGCGCCGTCCAGACGGAGGAGAGACGAGCCAGTCCGTGAGGCGTTTCGGCGGGCGGTTCCTGATCGCCCGAGGCGGACTTGATCTCCTTCCGGACCTGCGGGTCCGTGAAATCCTGCGGCCCCCATTCACCCCAGGCGGCGCCGGTCGCCAGTAGTCCGAGCGGCGTCAGAATCATCAGCGCGGCGAGGCCGATCCAGAGAGGACGCGTCACGCGCCAGGCCCCTCGTTCGGTGGTTTCAGGCGCCGGGTCGTCGTCCTCGACGGTGTGCGGAGCGGTCAGTTTCAGGAGCGAAGGATCGCTGCGCTGGAGCCAGGCCACGACCCCGGCCGAGACGATCAACTCGGCCAGGCCGGCAATCGTCAGATGGCCGATCATCATCGCCGGAATCGCGATACTCAAAGGATATGGAGCATAGAGCGGGACTCCGCTGGCGTCTTTGAAGAGCCAGGGCTGGATGCCGAATTCGATCGCGGTCAAGAGCGCCGCCACGTTGATGGCGCCGTAACCGGCCAGACCGGCGGCGATCACGCGCCGGTAGGAAGCGATGGCCGCGCGCCCCGCTACGGCGCGATAGATCCAGTAAGCGATCAGGGAACCGACCACCGCGAGATTGAAACTGTTGGCGCCGATGGCGGTGATTCCGCCGTCACCGAAGAAGAGAGTCTGGATCACGAGCGCGATCGAGAGGGCCAGCATGGCGGCCCACGGACCGAGCACGATCGCCGCAATGCCGATCCCGGCGGCATGACCGGTCGTCCCACCCGGCAGCGGCAGATTGAACATCATGATCACAAAGGAGAACGCGGCGAACAGCGAGATCATGGGAACCAACCGGGTATGTAACAGGCGCTTGACGCGCTGCAGCGCCAGATACCAGAACGGCGTGGCCGCGGCATAGAGCGCGGCGCACGTCGAAAGACTGAGATAACCGTCAGGGATGTGCATCAGAACGATCTTCTCCAGTAAGCCCCTTCACTTCCCGAAGAGGCGGAAGGTCACTCCGGCCGTGACCGTGATCGGGTAGCCCGGCGTGGCGTGAATCCGCGGGAGCGGATCGAGGCCGGGCCGGAGCCTCGACTCAAAGTAGTTTTGCGTCTCGTAGTAACGTTTGTCGGTCAGGTTGTCGATCGAGACGTTGAAGTCCATCCAGCGGCGCACCCGTTTGTTGATGCTCAGGTCGAGCACGTCCAGCCCGGAAGCGCGGATTCCGGGGTCGACCGGGTCGAGACGATAATTGCCGATATGGCGATAGCGCAGGGATCCGCTGAACCCCTTCCAGTCGGCCACCGTCAGGGCGGCGTTGACCACGACGTGCGGGGCGCTATCGATGAACTTCCTCTCTCCCGGAGCGGGGTCGTCCTCTTCAAAGAAGTAGTCCCGGTAGAAGGCGTTCAGCACCCGCGTGATCCCGCTGTTGAAGCTCAGGTTCCGAGTCAGCTTGATCGAGGTCTTGACCTCATAGCCGTAGGCCCGGCTCGGCCCCTTGAATTCGAAGCTTCCATCGTCGGGGATATAGACCTGTTCGTTCGAGCGATCGATCAGGAAGAGATCGGTGCTGACCGAGACCCGATTCGTGTGGTGCGAAGTCCCGACCTGATAAAAATCGGTCGTGGAGATTCGAGGGCGGTCCGGCCGTTGAATAACGCCTCGAGCGTCCTGGCTCGAGATGCCGCGCCCATAGTTGAAGTAGAGCGTCATCGGCCAACGATGAGTGGGCGTGTAGGCGACATTGGCCTTCGGTTGGAAGCTGGAATCTCCCTGGGTGCCCGAAGCCGCGGGCGCGATCCGGTCCCTCACGTCAAAACGGAAATGGTCGTAACGCAACCCGCCGTCGAGATGTAAACGCCCGCGCAGCAGATCGATACTCTGCTGGACATATCCGGCCGCGTTCGTCACATGCACGTTGGCCTTCGTCGTCAGGTTGAGCGCCGGCGGACTGTCGATCGGGGTGCGCCCGAGGCGGGGATAGAGCCCGACCTTGATCTGATTGTCGTGAAAGTTGCTGCCTAACGTCAGTAACGCCGGCCGCCCGAAGATCCGATAGGGGTGCAGGTATTGGGCGTTGACGCCCTCCT
>DATEFT010000733.1:0-6909 GCA_035280505.1 Blastocatellia bacterium
CTAGACTTCTCTAGACTTAGAAATTGATGAGAGTTACTTTTCTGGGAACTGGAACTTCCGTCGGCGTGCCGGTGATCGGGTGTGAATGCGCCACTTGCGTCTCGGACGATCCTCGTGACCGGCGCCTGCGGACCGGGTTGATGATTGAAGAGGGCGAGTATCGATTGGTCGTCGATCTCTCCGCCGATTTTCGCCAGCAGGCGCTGCGGGAGCGGATCACGCGGCTCGACGCCGTGTTGATCACGCATTGTCACGCCGATCATGTCTTCGGCTTGGACGACATTCGGCCGCTCAATTACCGGCAGGGGCCGATTCCGGTTCACGCGAGCGAGCACACCTGGCGCCAATTGCGGCAGGTCTTTTCGTACATCTTTAAGAGCGAGCACGTCGGCGGCGGTCTCCCGCAGGTTACTCCTCGGACCATCGAGGGCGATTTCGAACTTGGCGAGTTGGCGGTCTCTCCGTTGCCGGTCATTCATGGCAAGAGCGAGGTGACCGGGTTTCGTTTCAGCAACGGCCGCAAGGAGGTCGCTTTTGTCACCGATTGCAATCTGATCCCGGATGAGACTCTCGCCCGGATGCGCGGGCTGGATCTGTTGATCATCGATTGCCTGCGTTACCAGCCACATCCGACACACCTGCACGTTGAAAAAACGTTGGCATACATCTCCGAGTTGCGGCCTCGGACAGCCCTGCTCACGCATATGGGCCATGAGATCAAATTTGCGGAGGCCAGTCGATCCCTGCCTGACGGTGTCGAACTGGCCTATGATGGATTGAAGATCGAATTGTGCTAGCTATCCACGGCTAGCTGTTCGCGGAGAACTGATAGCTCAAAATGGAAATTATTCACGGTATCGATGGCGCCGCTATTCGCCGACCATCCGTGCTGACCCTGGGGGTCTTTGACGGGCTGCATCTCGGTCACCAGGAGATCGTGCATACGGTCGTCGAGCGCGCGCTGCTGATTGATGCGGTTCCTTCGTTGATCACTTTTGATCCCCATCCCCGGCAGGTTCTCAAACCGGATACGGCGCCGCCGTTGCTTCAGACCTTCAATCAGAAGATGGAGGGGCTGCGGCTCCTGGGCATTCAACAGGTGGTCGTCCTGGATTTCAACCTGGAACTGGCGGCGCGTTCGGCGGAGGAGTTCGTCCGCCGGTATATCGTCGAGGCGCTGCGGGCGCGCGAAGTCTATCTCGGCAAGGGGTTCGCCTTCGGTCATCAACGCCGCGGCAACATCGAACTGCTGCAGCGGTTGGCGCAACAACTGGAGTTCATCGCGGCCGAAGTTCCCGAGGTCCAATTGCGGGGCCATCGCATCAGCTCGACCATGATTCGACGGCTGCTCAAGGTGGGCCGCGTCAATCTGGCCCGCCGGATGCTCGGGCGGGCCTACGGGATCGAGGGCTCGGTCATTCGCGGGCATGGCGTGGGCCGCCAACTGCTGTTCCCGACGGCCAACCTCGAGATCCAGAATCGCGTCCTGCCGGCCGACGGCGTCTACGTCACGCTGGCGCTGGTGGACGGCGTCTGGTACCGCAGCGTCACCAATATCGGAAAACGTCCGACCTTCGGCGGCGAATCGGAATCGAAGGTCGAGACGCACCTGATCGACTTCGATCGGGACTTGTACGGCAAGACGATTCGTGTTCGGATGCTTCACCGGCTGCGAGGGGAGCAGAAGTTCTCCGGCGTCGATCAATTGCGCGCCCAGATCGCCTTCGACCGCGACCGGGCAATTCGTTATTTTGGCTCTAATTATGTCCGTCGCAACTTGAGTTTTGTTTGAGGCGTATATCATGTGGGCACGGAGGTGGGCGGTTGACTGCCCGGCGTCAAAGTTTGGGAATCCGGCGTCATAAGTTTGGGAATAATGATGGTTTCAACGAAACAGGATCTGCAAAAAGAGCTCGGACGGAATGGTGAAGCGCTGGGGCCGCTCGAATCCACGCCGTTGATCACCGGCGCGGCGCCGGCCAAGATCGCGCGATACAATCCCGACGAAGAGATTCGAGGACATGGCCTTCACGGCTGGCTGCGCGCGTTTCAGATCATCAGCACCTTTGTGCTCTATCACCTCTTCGTCTACATCTACCATCGCGGCTGGTTCATCGGCGGCAAGGACGAATCGGAGGAGAAGCACCTCCAGTGGCAGGCGGAATGGTTGAGCCGCCGGTTGCTCAGGTTGGGGCCGACCTTCATCAAGATCGGGCAGGCGATCTCGACCCGCGCCGACCTGTTGCCGTTGCCCTATGTTAAAGAGCTGAGCAAGCTGCAGGACAGCGTCCCGTCCTTTCCGCACGAAGAGGCCATGCAGATCGTCGAGCGGGAGTTGGGGCGGCCCCTCGACGAACTCTACGCGGAGATCGAATCGGCGCCGATCGCGGCGGCCTCGCTCGGCCAGGTCTATCGGGCGCGCCTCCATTCCGGAGAAATCGTCGCGGTCAAGATTCAGCGGCCCAACCTCGCCGATCGGATCAATTTAGATCTCGCGGTTCTGCGGCGGATCGCCCGGTTCATGACCCGCTTCCCGCGCCTGATTCGCGGGATCGATTGGGAGGGCACGCTCGGCGAATTCGCGGAGGTCATCTTCGAGGAGATGGACTACGTTCAGGAGGGCCGCAACGCGGAGACTTTCCGCGAGAACTTCCGCCGGTGGCGCGAGGTCTACGTCCCGAAGATTCACTGGTCGCATGTCACGCCCCGGGTTCTGACCATGGAGTTTATCGAGGGCGCCAAGGTTCTGGATCTGCAGACGCTCACCGACCGGGGAGTCCATCCGCCCGCCGTGGTCAAACTGATCGCCCGGACCTATCTCAAACAGTTGCTCGAAGACGGCTACTTCCATGCCGATCCGCATCCGGGAAATCTGCGGGTCATGGCCGACGGGCGCCTGGCCTTCTTCGACTTCGGCATGGTCGGGCGCATCACGCCCCAGCTCCAGAGTATGATGATCGACGCGTTCATCCACATTCTCGAACGCGACGTCAGGGGGCTGACCCAGGATCTGATCAATCTCAATTTTCTGGCGCCGACCATCGACCCGAATCAGATCCGGCCGGTCGTCGAGAAACTCTTCACCGATTACCTCAACCTGAAGCTGGGCGAGGTGCGGTTCAAGGAGCTGACCTATGAACTGGCCGACGTGGTCTACGAATATCCCTTCCGGATTCCGGCGCATTTCACCTACGTCATGCGCGCGATCATGACGCTCGAAGGCATCGGGATCGTCATGGATCCGAACTTTAGCTTCTTCGATGTCGCCAAACCCTACGCCAAGGAGTTCATGCTCAAACGCGAGGGGCGTTATTTCCGCGACCTCCTGATTCGGAAGCTGATCTACGGCGAGGACCGCGAGATTCAATGGGGTAAGATGTGGAAGCTGGCCAAGATGGCGTTCAAATGGTACTACGACAGCCTGGTCGGCGACCCGGTGCCGGAACAGCAGACGAAAGGCTGAATGGCATTTCTGGCAGTGGCTAAAGATAACCATCTTCGCCGTTATCGGCAGATCGCCGAGACGCTCACCAAACACGGCTTCGGTTATCTGCTCGCAGTCCTGGGCATGGAACGCTTTCTGACGTTCCATCAAGAGCTGCTCGGCGAGGTCATCGGCGGCTCGACCCTCACTCCTCCGCAACACATCCGCCTCGCCATGGAAGAGCTGGGAACCACCTTCATCAAACTGGGACAGTTACTCTCGACCCGTTCGGACCTGTTGCCGCCGGAATATATCAGCGAGTTTGCGAGGTTGCAGGATGAGGCGCCGGCGATCCCTTCGGACCTGGCGCGGGAGACCATCGAATCGGAGTTCGGCCGTTCGATCGCGGAGCTTTTCGCCGAGTTCGAATCGGAGCCGCTGGCCGCCGCCTCCATCGGTCAAGCGCACGCGGCGGTGTTGCCCGACGGCAGCGAGGTGGTGATCAAGGTCCGGCGGCCGGGAGTGGTCGAACAGGTCGAGGAAGACCTGGAGATCCTGCACAATCTGGCGGCCGCCGCCAGCCGGCGTTGGGAGTTCGTCAAACGCTACGACCTGCTGGGGCTCGTGCAGGAGTTCTCGCTCTCGCTGCGCGGCGAACTCGATTACATCCGCGAAGGGCAGAACGCGGAGAAGTTCGCGGCCCATTTCGCCGACGATCTCAGCGTTCATATCCCGCGGGTCTATTGGGAGACGACGACTTCGCGCATCCTGACCATCGAACGGATTCGCGGCATCAAGGCCAGCGATACCGCGATGCTCGACCGCTGCGAAATCGATCGCACCACCCTGGCGGAGCAGGGCGCGCGCGTGATTCTGAAGATGGTCTTCGAGCACGGATTCTTTCACGCGGATCCGCATCCGGGCAACTTCTTCATCGAGCCGGACGGCCGCTTCGGCTTGATCGATTTCGGCATGGTCGGCACGGTCGACGAGAAGACCCAGGACTATCTGGCCAATCTGATTCTGGCCATGTCCAAACAGGACTATGACCGGTTCGTCGAATCGGTCCTGGAACTGGACGTCACCAAGCAACGAGTCAACCGGGTCGAGTTGAAGCGCGATTTTGAACGCATGATCAAACCCTTTTACGGATTGCCGTTGGGTAAGGTCCCGCTCGCGCCGCTGCTGTACGACGCTTTCGCCATCATTCGCCGGCACCGGCTGCACCTCCCGCCGAACCTCGCGCTGCTCGTTAAAACGATCATCATCACCGAAGGGATCGGCACCCATCTCGACCCGAACTTTCACCTGACGTCGGTGATCGAGCCCTACACCGAACGGTTGATGCTGCGGCTCTTCTCGCCCGCCCGGCTGGCCCGGAAACTGGGACAGTCGAGCCTGGACCTGGCGCGCTTGGGGATCGAGGTTCCCAGGCAGTTGCGGCGCCTGCTGAGCGAGATCGAGCGCGGCGGCTTCGAGGTCGGCATGAAGAGGGACTCTTTTGTGCCACTGATCGATCGCCTGGAGCAACTGGCCAACCGCATCGTACTGGGAGTCATCGCCGCCGCTTTTATCGTTGGCTTGTCCGTCTTACTTTCGGTCTATCGTCCGCCCGGGTGGGAGAGGTGGGCGGGCCGCATGTTCGCCGTCGGATTCCTGTTCGCCGCCGTGCTGGGCGGATATCTGGCCTGGAGCATTCTTCGGCCGACCCGCTCGAAGCATGACTAACGCTCGGCACGACCGCCATTTTCAAGATCAACCTCAGTGTTGAGGTGAGCATTCGCCGGAGAGGATCACCATCTCGCCGAAGGGCAGTTTGATCGGGGCGGTCTTGATCGGCAGAGCCGGACCGGGCTGGAATCGCTCGTCCAGCAGGAAGACCTTGTTGACCGAACGCAATTCGCACTGCGCCGCTTGGGCCTTGCCGATCTCTTCGTCAGACCTGGGATTGTCCGTTAAATCGCAGCGGGCCGCGATCCGTTCGACCTTGGCGGGCGTGGCGCCGAGCGGGAGGCGGATGGTGGTGCGAAAATAGCCGCTCCGGTCGATCTTGTAGTAACCGATCCCGAGATCCGAGGTATACCATTTCGGATCGCCCTTCAATTTCACGGCGAAGCTCAGCGCCGCGCCGTTCTCCTGTTTGGAGCAGGCATCCAGATAGAGGTAGGACCGCGGATCGGCGATCCGCCGGCCCAGGGTTCGTTCTCCGGTGATCTTTCCCTCGCGAATCATCTCTTCGGCCGCCACCAGATAGGTCCATGGATTCCGGTCCATGACCTCTTCGCGCGAGGCCTGGTTGAGGTCCACGCCGATCGGGCGCAGCGCAAATCTCATCTCCGATTGCCGGTCGTCGGCGAAATTGTTGTTGTCGGACGCGACGATCAGCAGCGGGTGATCGGCTTCGCGTCGGCCCTGGAAGACCTTCGTTTCGTGGCTGACTCCCTGAAACGAAGATTTGAGGGGCCGGCCCTGGAGATCGAACCGGGTCTCGATCACCCATTCGATGTCGGTCGTGCGCCCCCAGCGCGCCATGAGGGCGGTGGTCTGGGTGCCGCCGTCTTCGTTGCTGAAGATGATCGTGTAGCGGAGCGTCGTGGTCGCGCCGTCGCGCAGGGTCTCGTAGTAGGCCAGCAACGGGACGTCGCTGAAACGGCCGATGGTGTTGGGGCGAGCATAGAGGATCGGCGCGAAAGCGAGAGCCTGAAATTCGGGATGAGTCCGATCGATCAGGCTGACCTTGGCGTCTTCGACCTTGATGACCGGAGCCTGGGCCGCCGATTGCTGCCGGTTGTACTCGACCCGCAGGCGGTGCTCTCCCGCCGACAAACGCCCGATCAGCACCCGATAGGTGAAACTCTGCCCGCCCGCAAAGAGGATGACGTCCTGCTGGTAACGATCGTCGACATAGATCGTGGCGGTGGCCGCCTCTCGCTCCTTTTCGAGCCAGGTGGCGCCGGGCGCCGAGGCCTTCAGTTCCAGCACTCCTTCGGCTTCGGCCTTCGCGCCGAAGGTCTTTTCGATCAACGTCTGGGCTGCGGCCGTGAAGCCCGGAATGACCAGCAGGGTCCCCGTCAGCAGGGAAGAGCGGAAGAACGCGCGGAATCGCATAGCATCGCCTCCAGGTATAGGTTCATGGAATTCGCCTGGTCCGCATTTTACAAGTAAACCGCGGAACACGCGAAACACGCGAAACACGCGAAACCTGGATCGTTTCGTGCGGTTCGCGTGTTTCGCGGTTTGAAAAAATGTCCTAGAAGGACAGCTTCAGAGCCAACTGGATCTGCCGCGCCGGGAAAGCGGTGGTGATGGTGCCGAAAGTGGCGTTTGAAAGATTGCCGTCCGGCGCCTGGAAATTGGTGCGGTTGAAGAGATTGAACGCTTCCATTCGGAACTCCAGCCTGGTCCCTTCGCGGAAGACCGGGAACGACTTGTGCAGTCCCAGGTCCGCCTGCAAGAAGTTGGGCCCGCTGAGGATGTTGCGTCCG
>DATEFT010000734.1:0-23885 GCA_035280505.1 Blastocatellia bacterium
CCGGGGCGCCCTGCGAGTGCGGATTCCGGCGGACGGGACGGCGGATGACGATCACAATCCGCCGCGGGTTGCGCCGCGCCACCTCTTCGACCTGAGCCTCGGGACCGACAACCTGTTCCGCAATGAACGGATGCGCGTCACGTTGCGGTTGTCGGCGATCAACCTGACCAACCAGGATGCGATCTATAACTTCCTCTCGACCTTCAGCGGCACCCATTTCGTGGCGCCGCGAACTCTTCAGGCGAGAGTCGGATTCGTCTTTTGAGTTGCGTGCGCGAAACGCGCGTTCGGGTGGACCTTAACTGTGTTCACTGCGGCCGTGCGTTTCGCGCACCCCCGGGATTCCAAGGCCTCAGCCTTTTTCTCGATCCCTCCAAAAGACCCGCCGTTGTGTTATGCTTGGCCGCCGTCATGCCCTTGGCTATTTGGTCTTAAGGTTTTTCAGGATCAACCGCGAAACACGCGAAATCCGCGAACGGCTTGGCCGCCGGCTTCTCCGCCTCTGGTTGATTTCGCGTATTCCGCGTGTTTCGCGGTTTAACAATTTCGATGAGCATCGATTCGGTATTGCGAGCGGAAGAGGACGACCGCGAGATCGCGCGGTTGCGGGTGATCATTCGCGGCGCCGTCCAGGGCGTCGGCTTTCGGCCGTTCGTCTATCGGTTGGCCGCGGAACTCGGCCTCGCCGGCTGGGTCAACAACTCCGCGCAGGGAGTCTTCATCGAGGTTGAGGGCGCGCCGCCGCGGCTCGAAAGCTTTCTGCTGCGGCTCGAACCGGAGCGACCGCCGCGATCGTTCATCCAGAGCCTGGAGTCGTCGTTTCTGGACCCGAAGGGTTACCGCGGCTTCGAGATCAGGAAGAGCGATCAGGAGGGCGAGAAGACCGTCGTGGTTCTGCCCGACATCGCGGTCTGCGCCGATTGCCTGCGCGAGATCTCCGACCCGCATAACCGCCGTTACCGGTATCCCTTCACCAACTGCACCAACTGCGGCCCGCGTTTCTCGATCGTCGAATCGCTGCCTTATGACCGCGCCAACACCACCATGAAGAAGTTCGCGATGTGCGGGGCATGCGCGGCGGAATATGAGGACCCGCTGGACCGCCGTTTTCATGCCCAGCCCAACGCCTGTCCGAACTGCGGTCCGCATCTGGAGTTCTGGGATCGCGCCGGAGCGGTGCTCGCCGCCCGCCATGAGGCGCTGCTGGCGGCCGTCGATTCTATTCGCCGCGGAGAGATCGTGGCCGTGAAGGGGGTGGGCGGACTTCATCTGGTCGTCGATGCCCGCAACGAAGAGGCGATTCGCGGATTGCGCCGCCGCAAGCACCGGGAAGAGAAGCCCTTCGCCCTGATGTTTCCATCGTTGGCGGCCGTCGAGGCCGATTGCGAGGTCTCGGAGATCGAGGCGCGGCTGTTGCTCTCGCCCGAGTCGCCGATCGTCTTGCTCAAACGCCGATCGACGCTCTCCGATTCGATCGCGCCCCATAATCCTTACGTGGGAGCCATGCTGCCCTACACGCCGCTGCATCAGTTGCTCCTGGGCGAACTGCAGGTGCCGATCGTGGCGACCAGCGGCAATCTCTCCGACGAGCCGATCTGTTTCGATGAAAGGCAGGCCCTGGATCGCCTGGGCGGAATCGCCGACTTCTTCCTGGTCCACAATCGCCCGATCGCCCGGCACGTCGATGATTCGATTGCGCGGGTGATCCTGGGGCGCGAATTGATCATGCGCCGAGCCCGCGGGTTCGCGCCGCTGCCGATCCATCTCGACCGCGCGCTGCCGTCGATGCTGGCTGCCGGCGGGCATCTGAAGAATACGGTGGCCGTCGCGGTCGGCTCCGAGATCTTCGTCAGCCAGCACATTGGCGACCTGACGACCCCGGAGGCGTTCGCGGCTTTTCAGCAGGTGATTCGCCATTTCCAGGAGCTCTATGCCGTCGAGCCCTCGTCGATCGCCTGCGATGCGCATCCGGACTACCTCTCGACTCAGTTTGCGAGAAGGAGCCCGCTGCCGACCCACAGCATTCAACACCACTTCGCCCACGTCATGGCCTGCCTGGCGGAGAATGAGATCGTCTCTCCCGCGCTCGGCGTGGTCTGGGACGGCACGGGGTACGGACCGGACGGGACGATCTGGGGCGGCGAATTTCTATTGGTGACGGACGATTCGTCGACGAGGGCGGCGCATTTCCGCACGTTTCGCCTGCCCGGCGGCGAGAAGGCCGTTCGCGAGCCGCGCCGCGCGGCCCTGGGCCTGCTCTTCGAAATCTTCGGCGAAGAGCTGTTCGCCATGAAAGATCTGGCTCCGATCGTTTCGTTCACCTCGCGGGAACTGGATCTCTTGCGCCAGGTGCTGCGGAAGGGGCTCAACTCTCCGGTCACTTCGAGCGCGGGGCGCGTCTTTGATGCCGTCTCTTCGATCGCGGGGCTACGCCAGATCACGCGATACGAAGGGCAGGGGGCCATGGAGCTGGAGTTCGCGCTCGACGGCATCGAGACGGATGAGAGCTACTCCGTGAGGCTGAGCGAGGGCGGAGGCGCGATCGTCGTCGATTGGGAACCCCTGATGCGGGAGTTGATCGCGGATGTCCGTTCCGCGGTCCCCGCCGGCCTCATCTCCGCCCGGTTCCACAACGCCCTGGTCGACGGCCTGGTCGCAGTCGCGCGCCGAGTGAACGAACCGAAGGTGGCGCTGACCGGCGGATGTTTTCAAAACAAGTACCTCACCGAGCGTGCCGTCGGAGGTCTACAAAAGGCCGGCTTTCGACCCTACTGGCACCAGCGGATTCCTCCCAACGACGGCGGGATCGCACTCGGGCAACTGATCGCGGCGGCGCGGAATAAGGAAGTCTAGAGGCCTGGTCCACCGAGATCTGGATCGCGGTACTGATTCAATTCAAAAAGGGATTGCCGAGAGTAAGTTGATTATGGTAAACCTGTGACGGACGCCTAATGGTCACAGCCTTTAGTGCTTTTTTGACCAGGCGACGGAGTCACTGTCCCGCTTGACCTGTCTGCATCAGCCGCTTACCACAGAGGAACAGATGGCGCTTAACATCACATCGATCGGTGGCGCGAACGAGGCCGAAGGCCGGTGACTCAGCCTTAACGTCGCTCATAATTACTGACTGCCTTGATCTTTCTGAGAGGGTCTGTAACCGATGCCAAAGAGAGAATACGAAACCAACGGAAACTTCACATCTTCCCTTGGTTTCGTATTCTCTCTGGCGTCTTCCTCCGACTATGAATGGGAGAAATTCTAATGAGTCGCACAATATATGCCCTGCTGGTTGGGATTGATGACTATCCCGAGCCTGTGCCGCCGCTGCGTGGTTGCGTCAACGACATCACCGCCATCGAGCAGTTGCTGCAGTCGAGGATCGGCGACCAGCGGCTCGACTACCGGGTCTTGAAGAATAGCGAGGCGACGCGGCAAGCGGTGATCGACGGTTTTTCGCACCTGCGCCAGGCCGGACCGGAGGATGCCGTGCTCTTCTACTACAGCGGCCATGGTTCGCAGGAGCTGACGCCGCGGGAGTTCCGGCATCTCGAGCCCGACCGTCTCGACGAGACGCTCGTCTGCTATGACAGCCGCCTGCCCGGCAATTTCGATCTGGCCGATAAAGAGCTGGCGAAGCTGATTGCCGCGGTCGCGAGCGACGGCGCGCATGTCCTGGTCGTCCTCGACTCCTGCCATTCCGGGTCCGGCACTCGCTCCGCCATGTCCGCCGACTCCGGAGCCATCCGTCGAATACCGACAGATCTGCGCGAGCGCCCGCTGAGCAGCTTCCTGGTCACGCCCGGAGAGGCGGTCGAATTGGCGGCGCGGGCGGATTCGCGGGACCCGGCCGGGGCGGCGTCGGGATGGGTGAAACTGCCGCAGGGACGGCACATCGTGATGTCGGCCTGCCGCGATAATGAAGAGGCGCGAGAGACCGTGGCCGACGGCCTGACGCGGGGCACCTTCTCATATTTTCTGACCAACACGCTGCAGCGTTCGGAATCGACCCTGACCTACCGCGATCTACACAAACGGGTCGAGGCGTTGGTGCGAACCCGAGTTGCCCGCCAGTCGCCGCTGATCGAAGCCCCGACCGCGCGGGAACTGGATCAGCCCTTTCTGGGCGGCGCCATTCGGCCGCATCCGCCCTACTTTACGGCCGGCTTCGATCAGCAGGCCGGATGGGTCATCGACGGCGGCGCGATGCATGGGATCGAACCGCCCGCCGGAGACGAAACGACCTTGCTGGCGCTCTTTCCTGTCGAGACCCCTGCGGAGCAACTCCTGGAACTGGAGAGCTCGATCGGCGAAGCGCGAGTGGTCGAGGTCCAGCCGGGGCGCAGCCGAATCGACATTCGACTCGGAAAGGGCGATCGGCAGCCCGATCAGGATCTGACCTACAGGGCGCTGGTCGCGTCGACGCCATTGACGCCCCGCGGCATTCAGATCGTCGGCGAGGGGCCCGCCGCCACGCTGGCTCGCACGGCGCTGGCCCAGGCCGGGTCCGGAGGCGGGCCGTCGTTGCACATCCGGGAGATCTCGGAAGGCGCCGAGCTGAAACTGATCGCCGGAGATCAAGGCTACCGGATTATGCGGGCCGCCGATGATCGTCCGCTGGTCGTGGACATCCGCCGGGCGGACGCGGCGGGAGCGCGGCAGGCGATCGAACGATTGGAACACATCGCGCGCTGGTTGCGGGTCGCCGAACTCTCCAACCCCACGGGCCGAATCCGGCCGGACGAGATCGAACTGAAGATCGAACTGGCTCCGGAAGCCGCGGGGAGCGGTGGGCGGGACGACGAACTGCGCCTCACCTATCTGTACAGCCGGGGCCAATGGGAACAGCCGCAGTTCAAGATCAAGATCACGAACCGTAGCAACCGGAGACTCTATTACTCCCTGCTGGATTTGACCGAGACCTATGAGATCTCCTCGAGCCTTCTGCCGGGCGGCGGCGTCTGGCTCGATCCGGGCGCCGAGACCTCTGCGCTGAACGGTGAGCCGATCTATGCCAGCATCCCCAATGAGTTGTGGTACCAGGGGATCACCGAGATCAAAGACCTCTTAAAACTGATCGTCAGCACCGACGAATATGACGCGACGTTGCTCGACCAGGGAGAGCTGGACGTCTCCGCCAAAGCCGCCAGGACGCGGGGCGTGACCATGCCGCGCAATACCCTCGAACGGCTCGTGCAGCGAACGACCCGCGGTTTGAGCGGAAGTCCGCAACGCGATCGTCTCGCCGACTGGATGACCAAAGAGATCAGCATCACGACGGTCCGCCCGCTGGAGAGCGTCCCGGTGCCGGCCGACGGCGAGACCGTGCTCTGGCCCATGGTGAAACTGGCCGGGCATCCGACCCTCAAGGCCCAGGTCTGCCTCGGGACCATGGCGCAGGCGAGCCAGGAACTGAAGGCCGGCCACGAATTGAGCCGGGCGGCGGAGCCGGGCGGCCAGTGGGTCATGCCCAAACTGCCCCGGTTGCTGCGTGACGATCCCGCGGTAGTGCGGCCGCTCCAGCTCTCGGCCGGCCGCAGCGGCGAGGCGGGGCTGAGCGTGCTCGAACTGACCGGCGTGGACCCGGCCACCATCGCCGGCGTGACACCCGAACAGCCCCTGGTGCTGCGGTTGGACCCGAGTCTGCTCGATGTGGACGAGCAGGTGCTGCCGGTCGGTTATGACGGCGAGTTCTTTCTGCCCCTGGGCCGCGCTCGCCGCACCGGCGACTCGGTCGAAGTGGCGATTGAACGGTTGCCGTCGCCGCTGGTCGATTCGCGCCGCCTGACGGGTTCGATCCGGATCTTCTTCGAGAAGGTGATCAACGAAAAACTGGGCCGGGAATTCAGATATCCGTTGCTGGCGATCGCCCAGGCCGACGGACAGGGCGGCGTCGGCTATGACCTGGATCAGAACCGGGTTCGCGAGCGGGTGGCCGCCGCCGGGCGGATCCTGCTCTACATTCACGGCATCATCGGCGACACTCGCGGAATGGCCGCCAGCGCCCGCCACCGGTTGATGGTCGATCCGCCGATCCCGCTCCTGGCCGACCGCTACGACTTGATCCTCTCCTTCGATTATGAAAACCTGCAGACCACCATCGAGGCGACCGCGCAACTGCTCAAACAGCGGCTGGCGGAGGCCGGGTTGGGGCCGCACCACGGCAAGACCTTTCACGTGGTCTCCCATTCGATGGGCGGCCTGATCTCGCGCTGGTTCATCGAACGCGAGGGCGGGAATCAGGTGGTCCAGCAACTGGTGATGCTCGGCACGCCCAACGCCGGCTCTCCGTGGTCCAAGATCGAGGACCTGGCGTTGACGGCGCTCGGCCTCGGACTCAATGGGTTGTCGTCAGTGGTCTGGCCCACGAAGATCCTGGCCAGTCTGGTCACCGGGTTGGAGAAGATCGACGTCACGCTCGACCAGATGGGTCCGCAGTCGGAATTTATCCGGAACCTGGCGGCCAGTCCCGACCCCGGCGTGCGGTATGCGACCATCGTCGGCAATACGTCGATCATCCCCGGGCCCGACGATGAGCAGCAGAGCCGATTCCGGCGATTGCTCAATCGGCTGACCTCGCAACGATTGCTGCATGGCGGAACCGCGCTGGCCTTTTTCGGCGCGCCGAACGACATCGCGGTCAGCGTCGACAGTGCCCGGTCCGTGCCCGCCGGGCGGACGCCGCCCAGCCGCCACTTTGAAGTTGCCTGCGACCATCTGAGCTATTTCAGCACCGAGGCCGGATTGAAAGCCCTGGCCGAAGCCCTGGATTGAGCGGCCTCGCCGGATCTGTCGGGCGAATTGGCCAGGCCCCCTGGAAAGTAAGTTCTTTGGAATTTGAGGTTCAAACCGCGAAACACACGAAAGACGCGAATGATCCGGCTTTCGTGTATTTCGCGTCTTTTGCGGTTTCGAATCGACATTTCAAGAAATTTAGTTTCCAACGTACTGAGAGGAGATGACTGTGTCTAACCTCATTTATGAAGATTTTACGATGTTGATCGAGGGGATCGGTGACGGCCGGAGCTACCGGGTGCGAGTGACCGAGTCCGCCCAGGGGGACGGGCATGCCGATTTCTCTCGCGACGAATTGCGATTCGATTTCTCCGGCACTCCGGCGGCCGAGGCCGCCAACGGCGACGCCGATCGGCACCTGAGCGGGGCGACGCCCGCCGCGCGCTCGTTGTCGGGTCCCAGGGACCTGGGGGCGGCTCAAGCCTACGGCCAGCAACTGTTCAACGCCGTGTTCAAAGGCGAGGTGCGGGACTGTCTGATGGCGAGCCGCAGCCGCGCGCAGGACAAGCGGGCGCTGCTGCGGATCCGGCTCAACCTGACGACCGTTCCGGAACTGGCCTGTCTGCCCTGGGAGTATCTCTACTACCGCGGCTTGAACATGTTCTACGCCTACGACAGTCGCCCGCTGACTTCGGTGGTTCGTTACCTGGATCTGGCGGAGGAGATCGATGACCTGCTCGTGACCGAGCCCCTGCGGGTTCTGGTGCTGGTCTCCAAGCCCAACGATGCCGCTCACCTTCAGGTGGACCTCGAGTGGGAGCAACTGCAGGAGGCGCTGGCCGACCTGACCCGGGCCGGGCAGGTGAAGCTCGACCTGCTGACGTCGGCGAGCCTGCAGGCGCTGGAGAATCGCCTGCAGCAGGCGGCGGATGCGCAACAGCCCTATCATGTCTTCCACTTCATCGGCCATGGCGATTTCAACTCGGCGAAGCGCGAAGGCGGATTGCTCTTCGAGGACGAGCAGGGGCGGAGCCATCCCGTCACCGGCGAGATCCTGGGGTTGTCGCTGCGGGCCTACGATCTGCGCCTGGCGGTCATCAATGCCTGTGAGGGGGCGCGCGTTTCGGAGGCCGATTCCTACCGGGGGCTGGCGCCGTGTCTCTTTCAGACCGGGCTGATCCCCGCGGTGGTGGCCATGCAGTACAAGATCACCGACCGGGCCGCCATCGCCTTTGCCCGCGCCTTCTACTCCGATCTGGCCCGGGGACAACCGATCGATGCGGCCCTGACCCGCGCCCGCATCGCGATCCGCCGCGACATCAGCGAGGTGGAATGGGCGACGCCGGTGCTCTACATGCGCACTCGCAACGGCTATCTCCGGACCGCCTCCGGCCCGTCCACGGCGGGCTCGGTCTCCGTCACCGCGCCGGTCAAACCGGTCGCGGCGACTCCCGCGAATCCGCTGGAAGCCCATTATCAGGCCGTCTTGAAGGGATTGCTGGAGGGGCAACTGGTGCCTTTCCTCGGACTGGATGTCAATCTCTTCGGGCGTCAACCGATGGCTCTCTGGGCTCCCGGGCAGGTGCTGCCCGGAGACCGGGAATTGACGGAGTACCTGGCGAAACGATTTCGCTATCCGGAAGAGGACATGCCGGAACTGGTGCGGGTCGCGCAGTACGTGATGATCAATAAAGAGTTCGGCGCCGCCGAACTCTACGACGCGCTGGCCGACGTCTTCGGCGGCAACTATGCGCCGACCTCGCTGCATCGGCTCTTCGCGCAGATCCCACGGCTGCTGGCCGAAAAAGGCTATCCGCGCAAAAAGGACGACCCCACGCGCCAACGGTTCATGGTGGTCACCAACAATCTCGACGGCCTGCTGGAGAGGGCTTTCAGCGCGGCCCTGCCCGCGTTTCACGTCGTCTCCTACCAGGCCAAGAGCGGAGAGCCGGGGAAATTTCTGCACTGCAAATTCGTGCAGGGGCCGCCCGGCGAGCCGCCGCTGCGGCAACAGGCCGTGGTCATCGAGGACGGGGCCGACTATCCCGGCTTCGCGGATCCGAAGGATGTCGATCCGATCATCCTCAAACTTCCCGGCTCCCTCGACTTTCGGGATGCCGAGCGCCAATTCAACTTCGCCATCACCGAGGATCACTATTTCGATTACCTGACCCGCAAGGAGTTTTCGACGCTCTTGCCGGCAGCCGTCATGAACAAGCTGCGCTGGAGCAGCCATCTCTTTCTGGGTTGCAGCCTGCAGGAGTGGAATATGCGGGCGCTGCTCTTCCGCATCTGGGGCGAACAGGGACCGCGCCGCCGTTCGTGGGCGGTCTTTCAGGGCGAGCCGGGAGCGGAGCCGCAGTCCGATCTGGAACAACAATATTGGGAAGCTTGCCGTGTTGAACGGGTCGTCGCCGATCTGCCGAACTATCTGGCCGGTCTCGGCGAGCGGCTCCAACAAATTTCCGAAGTCTAAGAGAGACCATGCACGAAACCGATCTTGCCTCCCGCCCCAACGGTTCGCAGTTCGATTCGCCTTATGTCGGGTTGGTGCCATACGAGGAGACCCAGGCGCCGCTCTTCTTCGGTCGCGACACGGATTGCGAAGTGATTATCGCCAATCTCCACGCCGCGCGTCTCACCCTGTTCTATGGTCCGAGCGGCGTCGGCAAGAGTTCCGTTCTGCGCGCCGGCGTTCTGCCGCGGCTCCGGCAACGGGCGCTGCCGGTGGAGGCGCCGGATGCCATGCCTGACTTTGTCGCGGTCTATTTTAAAGACTGGATCAACGATCCGCTGGCCGAACTGATGGTGCGGGTCGGGGATGAGATCGAGCGCGCGCTGCCGAAGGGGCTCTTCGAGCCGGTGCCGCAGTCGCGCGACCTGGCGCGGACGCTGGCCGCCTGGACCGAGCGGTACGGACTGGAGATCCTGATCATCCTCGACCAATTCGAAGAGTACTTTCTGTACCGTCCGGCGGAGGGCGGGGCCGAGACTTTCGCCGGCGAGTTCCCGAAGGCCGTCAACCGGCGCGACCTCCCGGTCCATTTTCTGTTGTCGCTGCGAGAAGACGCGCTCTCCCGCCTGGACTATTTCAAGGGCAGCATGTCGCAGTTGTTCGATACCAGGCTGCAGATCACCCACCTGCGCGAAGACGGGGCCCGCGAGGCGATTCGCGGACCGGTGCAGGCTTACAGCGAACTGCTCAAGAGCGAGCGATCGACCGGCCGGCCGAACTATCTGATCGAGCCGGGACTGGTGGAGGGCGTGCTGCAGGAGGTCAACGGCTTGAAGTGGAAACTCGGCGGCACCGGCCAGGGGGCGTTGATGCCCGACCGTCAGCAACTCGAGATCGAAGCTCCCTATCTGCAACTGGTCATGAAGCGGATCTGGCAGGCCGAGCAGAAGGTCAACTCGCCGGTCCTGCGGCTGCAGACCCTGAGAGAGTTAGGGGGCGCAGACCGAATCGTCCGCGAGCATCTGGATGCGGTCATGGATAAGTTACCGGGCAAGGATCAGGCGATCGCGGCGGCGGTCTTTCCCTACCTGGTGACGCCGGTCGGAACCAAGATCGCCCACGCCGTCAAGACTCTCTCCAATCACGAATATACGGGGCTGCCGAAAGAGATGCTGGAACCGGTGCTGTCGACCCTGACCAGAGAGTCCAGGATCCTCCGGCCGATCATGATTCAGACCGGGCACGGCGAGGAGGACGGTTACGAGATCTTTCACGACGCCCTCGCGCCCGCGATTCTGGATTGGCGGGCGCGGTATGAAGCGAAACGCGCCGCGGCGCGAGCCGGTCGTCGCGGCCACCTGATCACTGCCGGGATGGCGATAATCCTGCTCCTCACCGGCGGCGTCTTCTTCTGGCTCATGAACACCCGGCAGGCGGAGGAGGTGGCGCAACTGAGCGCGGAGAAGCAGGAGGCCGACGCCGCCCGCGCCCTGGTGACCGACAAGGCTCAGGAGATCAAGGAGAAGGAGCAGAAGTTCGAGGAGATCCAGCGTCAGGCCGAGAAGATCAACGCGGCCCTCAATTCTTATCCGCCCCAGCAGGTCGCGGTTCGATCGGAAGTGGCGAGCCTCCTCCAGCAGATCCAACGGACGGCGGAGGGCTCCGCCTCATACGAGGACCCCTTGCCCCCGCGCGTCTACATCAGCATCCAGAACGAGTCGCAGCGGCCTCAGGCCAAAGAGGCGCAGAAGCGATTGATCGACGCCAATTTCGTCGTCTCCTACATCGAGAACGTCGGCCTTCGCCGGTTGTCGAGAACCGAACTGCGGTACTTTCGGAAAGAGGATCTGTCCAATGCCGAAGAGGCGGCGCAGGTGCTGAAGCCGGCCGGGCTCAACGACGTGGTGGTCAAATATGTCAGCGGCGGTGAGAACTCCACTAAGATCCGGGCCAAACATTTCGAGTTATGGTTCGCGGCCGCGACTCCCACCTCCGGCATGCCGTAAATATTCTGCAGACAAAATCGGTCTCCAAACCTACGGCTCGCGGTTTTGAGTCGACGTCTCCTCCGGCCGGGGATCGTCGATCTGGCAACTCTTCTCGCGATCGCGGTAGTTGGTCAGTCTCACCGTGATGGTCGCGCCCCCCGATTTGGCCACGATCTGCAGCGGCACATGCCTTCGGTTCTCCGTCACCCACATCGTCATCTCGCCCTTTTTGTTGAGTAACCGTCCGGGGCCGAAAAGTTTCGGTTCGAGTTTGACCGCCTTGATCTTTCCGCAGGGGGTCTTGAGGGTCTGATGACCGCCGACTACGATTTCGAATTGATAGTTGGTCTCTTTGGTGCTGACGGGAAAGCGGAGCAGGTGGCCGGATTTGTAGTCCTGCAGTCGCGTGAAGTAGAAGGCCGAGAGCAGGCTCATCATTCCGTCCTGGTGCGGCAGCAGTTTGGCGCGCGGCGGCGCTTCGGACTTCGCCAGATCGGTGAACAGATATTTGACCTGTTGCTGTTGACGATCGTAGATGATCGATTGCACGCTGTGGTCTTTGCCCTCTTCGATCTCGGTCAGGTCGAGATGCGCCGAGAAGTCGCGAAGATCGGCCAGCGTCTCGTAGCGATATTTGAGATCGGCGCCGAACAGTTTGACCAGGAACCCTTTGGAGACGACCACGGCCCGCAGATGCAGAAATCGATCTTCGGGCGGCGGGTTGAACTCCACGTTCAGACCTTTGATCATCGGTTCAGTCCGGGGATCGCCGGTCGGCCCCAGGTACTCGAAGGTCACGATTCCGAGCGAGGTATAGACGGGAAAGCGCGAAAGTTTCACCTCGTATTCGAGCTTCTCCCCGACCGGAATCGGGAGCGAATCTTTGAAATCACGCCTTAAGGCGGTCAGCGGCAGACCGGGCGTGGTCGCCTGTTCGGCCGTCGGCGTGCCATTCGGCGGCCGGTCCGATCGGCAGGACGTGACGCCGCCGACCCCGATCAGAAGGGCCAGACTCCAGGCTGGCAGGGAAACGATGCGGATTTGGTTCATATCTTATAGCTCCATCGACACTGGTTAAGAACCGGCGGTTGCGTATAAGATGATGCTAGTTTTTGACAGTGCAGATTGAAGTTTAAAACAAAACGCTCCGGCGAAAAAGCGCGGAGCGCGAATCAAGAGAAGTCTGGAGAAGTCGGGATCCCTATTCTTTCCTGATCCCGCGAAGCGAGTTGGTCGGCCTCTAAACTTCCCCGACTTTTCTAGACTTCTCTAGACTTCCATGAGTACCAGGCGAATTTCATCGAGTTCCGGATGGATCGACCATCAGCAACTCCCCAAAGGGCCGAACGGCCGGGCGCGGTGCCGGTGGTGCGAGGCCGAGGTTCCGAAAGGGCGCCGGAGTTTCTGTGGCGATGACTGCGTTCACCAACATCGACTCCGGAGCGATCCGGGTTATCTGCGGGAGCAGGTCTTCAATCGTGATCGGGGCCTCTGCGCCGCGTGCGGGGTCGATTGCGACCGGATCGAACGCGCCTTCAAACGCCTGTTGCGGAAAGCCGGGCTGAAGATTTCGCACTACCCGCGAATTCTGGAGCGTTACCCGGATCGGTACGGCCCGCTCGAGGTGTTTCGCGAGCAGTTCCCATGGTTCAAGCCGCAACTGAGCGCCTGGGCCGCCGATCATATCGTCCCGGTGGTCGAGGGCGGAGGCGAGTGCGGGCTGGAGAATCTCAGGACGCTCTGTCTCGGATGTCATGCCGTGGCGACCCGGCAGTTGAGAGAGAGATTGAAGAGAGACTCGCAGCCGCCGGCGGCCGCCGATTAGCCGGGTCCGGGGAGGGGGCGCTTCAGCGGTAGACAGTTCGGGGCATCGGCGCTAAGCTGGCGCCATGCGGATCCTCATTCAACTCGGAGTTCAACTCGGGATTGCCGGATGACCGGTGCACGGTCTGGTGCGGTGGCGGTTTGCGGCGCCCCGATCTTTGAACTTCATTCGACTGGAATCAAACCGGGAGATGCGTGCACTATGAAGAAGCGCCGATATTCATACCTGTTCTTATTAGGCCTGCTCGTGTGTTTTATCCGGACCGAAGGTGCCGCTCAGGTGGCCCCGCCCATCCGAACCGAGCGGGAGACCTACGAGGTCAAGTACACGCGGAATTCAGTCAAGCTCACGATCAAGACCAGTTATACCAACCGGACCGGCGACACCGTCTACTTGTCCAAATGCCGGGTGCCGTCCGAACCGATCCTGCAGAAGCGAGTCAGAGGCCGATGGATCCTGGCTTACGAGCGGCCGCAACTGCTGTGTCGCGAAAAACCCGTGCGAATCAAGCCCGGCGAAACCTATAAAGACCGATTTCAGATGGAAGCCTTTCTCCCGGGCAATAATAACTTTCCCAAATTTGAGGTGAGAGAGGTGCCCGGCACCTATCGCCTCGTCCGCAGTTTTCACCGCGGATCCGACGAAGGGCCGCTGCTGCCCTTGCGAGAGCGGGTCTCCAACCAGTTCCAACTCGTCGGCGAATAGCCGGCGCCATTGAATCGAATCGACGTTGAGCGGCCGGGGCCTAACTTTAGATAGGCTCCGGCCGGCTCTTTTTTTCGGCCGGCCTAACTTTAGATAGGCGACGATCGAGCCGCCGCTTGGTACTCTGACATCGTCCTCATAGGGGATGTATTGGTGACTATGTTCATTAAGGCTCGCGCTCAAATCGCACTGAGGTCGTGCTTTAAAGGACCACTTTGGCACAGCCTAGAGTTCGGAAAGAGGGCGGATGATGACCAGGCGAATAACCTCTGGATGTTGGGGTTACAGATTGCAAACGCGGGATACTGGCGAGGGGCTCTCCTGGTTATCATCGACCCTCTTTCCGAACTTCTTTTTGACCTAGTCTCCGGATCTCGCTCACGACGCTCTCCGCCGTCTACCTTCACGCGAACACTTCCAACGTTTCCAACCTGTGCTGGTGCAATCCGCCACCGTATGTGAGAGCGCGCCAACCCAGAGGCCGACGAAGATGCCGGCCCACTGAATCTTGGTGGCTGAACCGTAGAGCGTATCCAACCAATCGGCGATCAGGACCACCTGTCCTCCGAGATCGACGGGCTCACTGTGAATCAGACGCCAACCGCTGATGGCCGCGAAGACCATCAGGGTCACCATCATGTGAAAATAGAGGATTCGGAAGACCGTTCCGAGCAGGGCCATGGGACCGTGGGAAAAGATCGAACGATGCGGCAGCGCCTTTTGATACGGCCACCACAGAAATTTGAGCGGTCCCCAGCGGTTGTAGGGCGTCGAGAGCGTATCGAGATCGGGCCCGAACATGAGTCCGGCAAAGAGGACGGAGCCCGCGGTCAGCAATGCCGTCGCGTGATCGAAACCGTAGTACTCGGCGCCGGCGAAGGCACAGGGCGTCACGAGGTATGTGATCAGGTCATGCGTGGGAGCATTCGGCATGTTTATTCACCTATCTCTAAACCAGAACCAATTAACCCTGTTTCGGGGCTGAGACATCATATCGTTTTCGGGAGAGATGTTCTACTCCCGGCAAATAGTTTATGCTGGGGCCAGCGAGAACGTCCGACGAACAACCATTTTCACGAGAGGTCGCACTATGATCAGCTTGCTGCCTAACCGACGGTTCGGTTCCGGGTCGCCGTTGTTTCTGCTCGTGCTCTTCGCCTCGGTGGCGTTGGCGCAATCCGCCGGGCCGGCGACGGAAAGCTATGCGGTGATCACCCAGACGGGCGTCCGGGTGAAGATGCGCGACGGTGTCATGCTGGCCGCCGATATCTATCGCCCCAAAGCCGAGGGCAAATTTCCGGTGCTCATGACCCGCACGCCTTACAACCGTCGAGATCCGGGGACGGGGACCTTCCTCGCCTCGCACGGCTATGTCGTGATTCAACAGGACACGCGGGGCCGGTTCGATTCGGGCGGCGAGTTCTATCCTTTCAAAAATGAGATGAATGACGGTTACGATACCATCGAATGGGCGGCGAGCCTGCCGTATGCGGACGGCCGCGTCGGCATGTACGGCGGATCGTACGTGGGCGCGACCCAGATGCTGGCCGCGGCCTCGAACCCGCCGCACCTGGTCGGGATCTTCCCCTATGTCACGGCGGCGGAATATTACGAAGGGTGGACCTATGAAGGCGGCGCCCTCATGCAGTGGTTCACCAGCTCATGGACTTCCGGGTTGGCCCTCGATACTCTGCAGCGGAAGACCGCGGCCTTGACCCGCGCCCGGGAGTGGGTCGGGAAGTTGCCGCCGGAGAATTATCAGTTGCTGAATCTGCCCAGTTTCGCCGACCTCACTCCCTACTTTCGCGACTGGATCGAGCACGAGACGAACGACGAATACTGGCGCGCGATCAAGATCTCCGATCATTACGGCAAGATGAATATCAAGGCGCTCCATTCGGGAGGATGGCACGACATCTTCAGCGGCGGTTCGATTCGCAATTTCGTGGATCTGCGGAAGCAGGCGCCGACGCCCGAAGCGCGCGACGGGCAGCGGCTGTTGATGGGGCCGTGGGCCCACGCCGGCACCTCGCCCGAAGGCAAGATCGGCGATGTGACCTTCGGCGCCCAGGCCGTCTTGAATATGAACGAGACGATTCTGAAATGGTACGACTACGCGATCAAGGGGAAGTCCAACGAATTCGCCACCGGCGGCCCGGTCAAGATCTTCGTGATGGGCGATAACGTCTGGCGCAACGAGCAGGAGTTCCCGCTGGCGCGCACCCAGTACACCAGGTATTACCTGCACTCGGAGCGGGGCGCGAACTCGGTGAGCGGCGACGGCCTGATCTCGACGGCGACGCCGAAGTCCGAAAGACCGGATGTCTTCGAGTACGATCCGGCCAATCCGGTGCCGACCGTCGGCGGACGGCTCTGTTGCGGCTCGGAGCTGCCGCCGGGCCCGTTCGATCAGAGTCCGAACGAGGGGCGTTCGGACGTGCTGGTCTATTCGACGCCGCCGCTCGCCCAGGATCTCGAAGTGACCGGTTTCATCACCGCGGAGATCTATGCCTCGACCTCGACCGCCGACACCGATTTCACCGCGATGGTCGTCGACGTGGATCAATCGGGCTATGCGCGTTATCTGGGCGACGGCATCATCCGCGCCCGCTATCGCAATTCGACCGCCAGGGCGGAGCCGATCGAAGCCGGAAAGATCTATAAATACACGATCGATCTGTGGGCGACGAGCAATGTCTTCAAGGCCGGGCATCGAATCCGCGTCTATCTCTCCAGCAGCAACTTCCCGCGTTTCAATCGCAATCTCAACACCGGCGAGAAGACCTTGGGCGGGGCCCGTCTCGAGAAGGCCCGGCAGACGATCTATCACGATGCCGAACATCCGTCCGCCATCATTTTGCCGGTCATTCCCGAAGTTAAGAACTCCGGAAATTGAATCGATGATGAACCGCGAATGACGCGAAAGACGCGAAAAATCCGGCTTTCGCGTCTTTCGCGGTCGCGAATCGAGCTTCGAGAGACGACATTTTCCAACCCAGTTCAAGAAAGGCGAGCATGTATTGCCCTAAATGTGCAGCGCCGCTCTCGGATGGTCAGAAGTTTTGCCGATCCTGTGGATTCGATCTGCAGATCATCTCCAGCCTGCTCAACTACGAGTCCGGGACCGATCGCCTCGACGCCCTGGAGTTTATGGATCTTGAGCGTTCGCAGATCCGGAAATCCAAATTACGAGTTCATGGCACGATCGTGCTGATGTCCGCCCTGATGGTGGGCTGCCTGATTCCGATCTGCATCGGGCTGCTCTCCAACTGGACCGGTCTCAACAAACTGGTGCTGATCCTGGCCGGGATCGCCGGAATCCTGCTGTTCGGGGGCATCATGATCTTGATCTATGCCGATACTCTGCCGGGGGCTTCGGCCAACACCGAGTCCGCTCAACGCACGCCGCCCTGGGAGGCGCCCCCGACCAATCAACTTCCGCCCGGCGCGCCGCCCGAATCGGCGGAGTTCCGGGAACGACCGACCGCCTCGCTCAAGCGGCCTCTCGGCAAAGGTCCCCGCACCGACCGCTGAATGCCTGGAAGAGGATTATGCGTGGTCTCGGTCCGAATTCAGAATCGAGAGGGCCCGATCGATGTCCTGCTCGGTGTTGTAGAGATGGGGCGAGAGGCGCAGCTTTCCCGCTCGATGGGCCACGAAGACCCGTTCCCGGCAGAGTCGTTCATAGATCTCGGGGTTGCGCCCGGGCTCGCGATGTGAAATGTAGACGAGGGTCGAACGAGTGGGACCGGAACGTGGGCTCAGCAGTTCATACTGTTCCGGATCCAGCCCCTCGATCAACCTGGAGACGAGCCCGTTCGCGTACGCCTCGATCTGTTCGATTCCGTGGCCGAGCAGATACTCGATCGACGCCGTCCAGGGTTTGAAGTTGAAAAAGTTGGCGGTCCCGAAGACATCGTAGCGGCGGGCGCCGAGATCGGAACGCCAGACCGGAACCGCCGGCTCCCGGGCCAGATCGTCCGCCGTCTGCATGGCCAGCCAGTAGGCCTGGTTGTAGGTCAATGTTTCCCTCAGTTCCGGCCTCATCCAACAGAACCCCGTGCTGTAGGGCCCGCACAAATATTTATGACCGACGCTGGTGATCGCGTCGACCGGAATGGACGGAATGCTGAACCGGCGGACGCCGAGCCCTTGTGAAACATTGAGGAACAGCGCCGCCCCATGGGCGCGGCAGACCTCGCCGAGCTCTCGAGCCTCGACTGCGATTCCGGTGAAGGAGTTGACCCAGGTCGTGCAGACCAACCTGGTGGCGGGCGTCAGATTCTTGAGCAGATCCGAGGCCTGCAGAGACCGATTCTCCGGTTGCAGCAGACGAACCGTGACTCCGCGGTCCCGCAGCGCGAGCCAGGGGAGAATGGTCGAGGGGAAATCTCCCTGGGCCAGCAGCACTTCATCGCCCGGTCGCCAGGGAATTCCATTAGCCAATAGGTGCAATCCGTAGGAGGCGCTGTTGCCCAGCATGATCTCATCCGCCGGAACCTCGATCAGGCGGCCGAGAGCCTGCTTGAGCCGTTGCGGGACGGACCCGAATCGTTCGGTCGTCAACTGCCAGGGCGTGCGTTTCCAGGCGATGGCTTCTTCAGCAGCAGCCGCCGCCACTCGCGGCAGGGCGCCCTGATGAGAACAGTTGAGCCAGGCCGCGCCCTCGAAGGGGCCGAAATCTTGCGCGTAGTCTTGGTTGATCATCGGTTGAGATATACGCCACTCTCCGCAGCCGGTCAAATCGACCCGCCGCCTCGACCCGCCGGGTTCATCATTAAAGCTTTGGTTTGACGCCGCCGATGAATAGATGGAGGAGAGCCCTGCGCGGTTCTCTTCCATCTGCAAAGAGAGGATGTACGAGATCTTGAACAACCGACAACTTTGGCTGATCGGCGTCTTATCCCTTTGGATCAACCTGCTGCCATCAATGGGACATGCGGGACCTGCCCAAAATGTGGGAGGCAGCATTCAGGGAACGATCTATGATACTAGCGGCGCGGTGATCGCTCAGGTGGCGGTCCAGGCCGTCAACCAGGCGACCGGCATCTCTCGCCTCGGCTATACCGACGAAAAGGGCCATTTTCTGATCCCCTCACTCCCGCCCGGCGACTACGACGTCAGGGCCTCCGTCACGGGATTTCAAACCGTTTCTCAAAACAACCTGCGGCTGGCGGTCGGTTCGGACCTGGTCATCAAATTGATCATGCCGACCGGACCCGTTCAGGACGCGATCTCGGTGGCGGCCGAAGTGCCGCATATCAATCTGACCTCGGGCGAGATCAGCGGGTTGACCGATGAACGCGACATCCGCGACCTGCCGTTGAACGGGCGCTCCTTTCCACAATTGGCCCTGCTTCAGCCGGGAGTGAGCGCTCCTCCGGCCATCAACAGCACGATCGGCGGCTATACCCCGAAGATCACGGTCAACGGGGCGCGGCCGGAGATGAACAGCTTCCTGCTCGACGGCACCGACATCAATAACGCCTACAACAAGACTCCCGGCTCGATGGCCGGGGTGCTGCTGGGCGTCGACGCGATTCAGGAGTTTCAGGTGCTGACCAACTCCTACTCGTCGGAGTTCGGGAGAGCCTCCGGGGGCGTCTTCAATATCGTCACTCGCTCCGGAACCAACTCCTGGCACGGTTCGGCCTTCGAATTTCACCGCAACTCGGCGCTCGACGCGCGGAACTTCTTCGACAACCCGAACCAGGAGAAACCATCTTTCCGGCGTCATCAATTCGGCGGAGTCTTCGGCGGCCCGCTCGTCAAGGATCGGAGCTTCTTCTTTGCCGCCTACGAGGGGCTGGTCGAACGCCTGGGCGTCACCGGCGTCACCAGCGTCCCGGAACTGGCGGCCCGGCAAGGGGTGGTGAACCCCACGATTCGGGGCTATCTCGATGCCTTGTTCCCGTTCCTGCCGAATGGGCGATCGCTCGGCGACGGGATCGGCGAATACCTCTTCACGCGGCAGCAACCGACCGACGAACATCTCGCGCAGGTCCGGATCGACCATCGATTCTCGGAGCGCGATACCGTCTTCGGCCGATATACCTACGACAACGGGTCGGTGGACCGCCAGCCGACCAGACGGGTCCCCATCTTCTTTATTGAAGATCGGTCGCGCAATCAGTACCTGACGCTGGAGCATCAGCATCTCTTCTCTCCGAGGCTCTTGAATATCGTTCGGGTCGGATTCAACCGATCGGTGCAATTATCGGGCGGTCAGCGCACCGTCCAGATCCCGGATTCGCTGAGTTTCATTCCCGGCGAGCCTTTCGGATTCGTGAATATTGCCGGCCAGGAGATCGGCGGCGAATTTCGGATTCCGCGCAACGACTGGTTCAACAACTTTCAATTGGCCGATACCGTGGTCGTCACGAAGGGGCGGCATGCCCTGCGGCTCGGAGTTCAGGGGCAGTACGTCCGGTGGGCCGAGAAGACCAGGACCGGCAACGTCCTCGCTTTCTCGAGCTGGCAGACCTTCTTCAGCGGAGTTCCGTCGTCGGTGCAGTTCATCGCGCCGGGGCGGGATGCGGCCCGGAACTATCGTCAAACCTTCATGGCCTTCTTTCTCCAGGACGACGTGCGAGTCCGGTCCAACCTGAGCCTCAATCTGGGTCTCAGGTACGAGTTCGTGACCGTGCCCACGGAGACCCGCAACAAGATCTCAAATCTCCGTCGGATCACCGACAGCGCCGTGACGCTCGGTTCGCCCTGGCATGAGAATCCGTCATTGAAGAACTTCGCGCCCCGGATCGGATTGGCGTGGGATCCGTTCAGCGACGGCAAGACCTCAGTCCGGGCCGGATTCGGAATCTTCTACGACCAGTTCTTGCCCAAGTACTACTGGCTGGCCGGAATCACCAATCCGCCGTTCATCAATCGCGGCCTGGTCCAGAGGCCCCCCTTTCCCAACGCGCTGGCCAACAATCCGCCGATCCTCCCGCAGTTGCATGCGATCAACTTCGACACGCAGAGCCCGTATGTCCTGCAGTACAACCTGAACGTCCAGCGGTCGCTGCCGGGCCAGGTGGATCTCATGGTCGGTTATGTGGGGTCGCGGGGCAATCACCTGATTCGCGTCGGCGACGCGAACGTGGCTCCGGAGAGGATCGTCAACGGCGTGAAGGTCTATCAGCCGCAGTTGGGCCGTCGAAATCCCAACTTCTCGAACATCTTCGATCGGGTGACCGATGCCCAGTCCTTCTATCACTCGCTGCAGGTGACCGCCGCCAGGCGGCTCTCCGGGGGGATCCGGGCGCAGGCCTCATATACCTTTTCGCGCTCGATCGACGATGCCAGCGGCAGCAGTTCGGACGACTACGACAACACCTCGCAATACGGGGTCGATTTCTACGATCGTGGGCGCGACCGCGGTTTGTCGGCTTTTCATGCCACCCACAACCTGACGTTCAACTGGACCTGGGACCTGCCCTTCGCCCGGTCGAGCCGCGGGGTGGCCGCGGTGCTGTTCAAGGGATGGCAGTTGAACAATATCAGCTCCTTGCGCTCGGGCCAGCCCTTCACGGTCAGGCTCAGCTTCAATCGCTCGGGGAATCTCAACAACGCGGCGTTCAGCCTGAGCGATCGCCCGGATCTCAATCCGAGATTCGCCGGAGATGCGGTGCTCGGCGGTCCCGACCGGTACTGGGACGTCAATGCCTATCTCTTGCCGCCGGCCAACCAGCAGGGAACTCTCGGCCGGAACACGTTGATCGGCCCCGCTCTGGTCTCGATCGACATGTCCCTGGTCAAAACTTTCAAGGTCGATGAGAAACGCTCGTTTCAGTTTCGCGCGGAGTGTTTCAACGCGCCCAACCATCCCAATTTCGCGACGCCTTCCGGGCGCACCGCCTTCACCGGCGTGCGGACGGACGGCTCCGCGATCGTCGCGCCCGATGCCGGACGGATCACCTCGACCGTGACCACCTCCCGGCAGATTCAGTTGGGGGTTAAACTCTCCTTCTGAAGGTGACCATCGATTGCCGACCATATGAAAGAGCGGCCAGGCATAGTATCGGTCCTCAGAGTCATGGCGGCAGGCCTGTTTCTCGTATCTTGGGTCGGATCCGGGTTCGGATTGGATCGCGAAAAAGCGATCCGGCAATATAACCATGAGGTCTGGCGCATGAAACAGGGCCTGCCGTCGGATACGATCCGCAGGATCGTTCAGACTCGGGACGGATACATCTGGGTCGCGACGCAGGCCGGCCTCGCGAGATTCGACGGCATCCGGTTCACCGTCTTCGACAAGAGCAATACCAAGGAACTGGCGGACAGCGTCATCTTCTGTCTGTATGAAGATCGACAGGGAACCCTCTGGATCGCGAACCGTCAGGGATTGATCGCCTACCGCGATGGAAAGTTCCATGCCTATACCACTCATGACGGCCTCTCCGGAAATTCGATCCGGGTCATCTACGAGGACCGGTCGGGAGCCCTCTGGATCGGGACCCGCGGTTTCGGGATCAATCGACTTAAAGACGGAAAATTCACCTCCTTCACCACCAAAGACGGCCTGAGCGACGACATCGTCTGGTCGATCTGTGAAGATCGCGAGGGCTATCTCTGGGTCGGCACGGCCGGCAAGGGCATCAGCCGGTTCAAGGACGGCAAGTTCACGCCGTTCGGGGCTGAGTACGGGCTCTCCGAGACCGTGATCTGGGCGCTCTACGAAGATCGCCTGGGCCAGATCTGGATCGGAGCCGACGGCGAGGTCCTGTACAAATATCACGAAGGGCAACTCACCGCCTATACCCGAGCAGATGGCCTGACCTGCAACTTCGTGACGGCGATCTTCGAGGATCGCGATGCCAACCTCTGGGTCGGCACCTCCGGCGGCGGTCTGAAGCGCTTGGAGCACGGGCGATTCGTCACCTACTCGATCAAGGATGGGCTCTCCGGCGACGACGTTCGCTCGTTCTGCGAGGATCGTGAGGGCAATCTCTGGGTCGGCACCTTCTCCAGCGGACTCAATCGATTCAACAACGGCAAATTCAGCGTCTATTCGGTGAAGGACGGGTTGTTGAGCAATCTGGTTCGAGCCGGGAGCGAGGATCCGCAGGGGGCCCTCTGGATCGCCACCGAAGGCGGACTGAACCGATTCCATCATCGATCGATGTCCGCCTACACGCGGGACGATGGTCTGCCGACCAACATCTTGTGGACGGTCATTGCCGATCGCCAGGGCGGAGTTTGGGCCGGTTCGTTCAGCAAGGGGCTCAGCCGGTTCATCAACGGCCGGTTCGTCACCTACACCATCGAGGACGGGCTGGGCAGCAATTCGATCAGGGCGCTCTATCAGGATCCGCAAGGCACGATCTGGGTCGGCACGGAGCGGGGCGGGCTCAGCCGGTTTGAAAAGGGGAAATTTATTACTTATCGGCCCTCGGACGGATTGGCGGACCAGACCGTCCTGACGCTGGTCGCTGACGGTCAGGGCGGATTGTGGATCGGCACCGACAAGGGGCTCAACCACCTCAAGGACGGCCGGTTCAGTCTCTATACGACCCGGGAAGGACTCTCCAGCAACCTCATCAAAGCGCTTCTTCCGGATGCGCGGGGCGGCCTCTGGATCTGCACCGAGGGCGGAGGGCTCAATTGGTTTAAGGATGGAAAGTTCACCAGCTTCACTCGTCAGCAGGGCCTCTACAGCGACGAACTCAATGCCGTGATCGACGATGATCACGGCCGGTTGTGGTTCTCCACGCCCCGAGGCCTCTTCAGCGTGCCCAAGTTCGAACTCGACGAGGTGGCCGCGATGAGACGGGCCTCGTTGACCAGCACCGTCTATAACATCGCCGACGGACTGGCGACCGACACCTGTAACAACATCAGTCAACCTTCGGCCTGGAAATCTTCGGATGGAAAGATATGGTTTGCCACCTATGACGGGCTGGTCTGCATCGATCCTCGGACGTTGAAGACCAACAATTGGATGCCGCCGGTCTTTATCGAGCGGATCGTCGTCGATAACCGCGAGTTCTCCGCCGACCAGGAGCTCAGTCTCTCCCCCGGTTCGGGAAAATTCGAGTTCCACTACACGGCTCTGAGCTTCACCGCGCCCGAGCGGGTTCGGTTTCGCTATCTGCTGGAGGGATTCGACACCGATTGGGTGGAGGCGACCGGTGATCGGCGGGTGGCCTATTACACCAAGATTCCGCCGGGCCAGTACCGA
>DATEFT010000735.1:0-13843 GCA_035280505.1 Blastocatellia bacterium
GGCTTTGGTCAAATTGAGCAGGGCGCTGTTGACCGCGCCGCCGATCGTGAAATCCGCGCTCGCCGTGCGGCCGCCGATCCCCGCGATGTTGACGATGCTGCCTCCGACGGCCTGCAGATGGGGCCAGGCCGCGCGGCTGCACCGCATCGCGCCATAGAACTTCAGCGCGAAACCGTCGCTCCAATCATCGTCGGAGAGGCTGAAGAGATCGCCTCGTTTGGTGGCGCCGGCATTGTTCACCAGCAGATCGAGTCGCCCGAACCGTTCCAGCGTCGCGGCGATCACGGCCCCCGGAACCTCCGGGACGCGCAGATCCGCCGCCTGGACGAGGCTCTCGGTCGTCAGCGCCGCCGCCAACTCTTCGAGCTGATCGCGCGAGCGCGCGACCAGCACCAGACGCATGCCTTCGCCCGACAGCGTCTGCGCGATGGCGCGGCCGATTCCTCGGCTGGCGCCGGTCACAATGCCGACTTTACCGGTTAGTTGAAGATCCATGACGCGAGATCCCTTCAATGTATAGTGATTGGCTCGAGGCAACCATCGAGAATCGATTATAGCATTGATTGAGTCGATTCAAGCGAAAGGCCACTCCATGCGCGAAACAGACCGTCATGAGCGAACTCTGATGAACCCGATCGGCCTCTGGGACCAGGGCTTCATCCTTTTCGGCCGGGAGCTCTCAATCTGTTGACATTCGACAGAGCACGGCGTAGGCTCGGCGCTGTCGCATGTCGAGGGGAGAGGCCATGACGCGCTGGCGCTGCTCAAGGCGGCGATCGAACTGCATCCGGGAGACGCGCGATTTCACGCGGCGCTCGGCGATGTCTATTCGCGCCAGGGCTTGAAAGAGCAGGCGGTCGCGGCCTGCCGGAAGGCCCTGGAACTCGATCCGGACTTCGCGCCCGCGCGGGAGCTCATAAAGAAGCTGCTGCCGTGGGCGGATGAGATTTGAGATTCAAACCGCTATACCCGCTAAAGCGACCTGTTTTCGCGTCTTGAGGCGAGGTGAGCCTGCTCTCGCATCCGGCCATGCGGATCTGGTTTTTGCCGCGACCTCAGAAAATGCCGTTCGATCGTCCAGAAGAATGCCAGCGCGATCAGCAGGCAGAGAGGCGTATAGAGGAGATACCGGATCAGCGTTCCGGTGATGGTCCTCGGGAGCGACAGCAGCAGTTCCAGGGTCCGAACCACCGGCAGGTGAGTCAGGTAGAGCGAATAAGAGATCACTCCAATGCGGGCGAGCGTCTTGGAACCGGAGAACCGGAAGTCGCCCCGGGCTTCTCGATCAACCCAGATGTTCATGAGAATAAAAAACCCGGCCACGAAGAACGCCGGGTTGCTGAGCCATAGCATTGAATGATCGCCGACCGCGTGCCTGATTCCGGGCAGCGTCGCCAGCCCCCAGTGGCTATTGATGATACGGCCGAGGGTTTTGACGTTCGTCAGGGTTCCAATCGCGAAGCAGGTCCACATCGCGCGCCGGCGATAACACCAGGATGGCAGCTCGATGACCCCCGCATGGGCTTCGGCTGCCAAGGCGCCGGCGACCCAGAATCCCCAATATCCGAACGGCCAGGTCTCCCATCCGCCAAGCTCGAGCGGCAGCCGCCCGATCCGGTGGGTCCAGATGAACGGAATCAGGAACCACCACATTGACAGAACGCAGGTGGCGAGCAGCAGCACCCGGGCGGGCCGCAGGCGTTTGCGCAGCAAAAGATAGAGTGCGTAGAGCGCATACAACTGCTCCTCGAGCCCCAGCGACCAGAGAGGGCTATTGCCGACCCCCGTCCGATAGTCGGCCGAAAGATTGTGGATCATCAGCAGATGGGTGACGAGGTCCCACGACAGTGAGGTGCACCGGTACCATTCAGGTTGTTGGCCGAGCCGGACCAGCAAGTAAACGACGATCAGGCTCAGCCCGATCGTGACGAGGTAGGGCGGGTATAATCGCCAAAATCGGCGTCGCCAGAATTCGCTCCAACTGATCGATGAGTGTTGACCGGCAGCCAGCTCTCGCGCCGCGCCGCCGTGAATGCAGAAGCCGGAAATCAGCAGGAACAACGGCACGCCGAGATGGCCGAAACTGATCGGGAAGAATAGGACCGCGTGCCACCAGGAGCGGGCGGTGAGGTCGGGGCGTGGGATATGAAAGAAGAGGATCGCAAGGCAGGCCAGCCCGCGCAAAACGTCGATCGATTGTAATCGTCTCAAAGTAGGAGGTTCCTAGACGCTCACGGTAGCATAGCCCAATTGCGCCGATTCGGCTCCCGCGATCTCGCAAAAACGCGAATACAGTTCGGGCGTCCAGTTCCCGGCGCGACTCAGCGGGTCGAAATCGGCCGTCCGGCAGACCGGCAGCCAATGAACCGAGCCCGAGCCGCGCTTGAAGTCCGAGGAGCCGACGACCGGCACGTTCGATAGCGAATCGAAGGCATAACGCCCAGTCTCCAGTTCAAGGAAGGTCAGGATCCGCCGCATCTCCAGTTCGGTCTGCCGGTGCAGGTCTTCGTATTTTATGATCATCCACTGCCGCTGATAGCGGGCCTCGTCGCGCACCCGCAGGATGGTTCGCGCGCCCTTGACCCAGTACTGCATCGCCTTTTCGTACTCCGGGAACTCGCGCGTCGGCGCGAAACTCCGGACGAACGATTCGACGGTGTCCGGGCCGTTGCGAACCAGCACCAGCAGGCGGGCCTGTGGGAAGAGCCGGAAGAAGAGTTCCAGATTAGTCACCCAGGGGTATTTGGTGACCAGCCGTTTGGCCTCCGCGCCGGTCTCCGGCGGTTGATTGAATCGTTCGGCGCGGACCTGCATGGATCGGCGCCGGGTGCGATGCAGAAACTCGATCAGCCCGCCGCCCAGACACTCGAACAGCTCATCGGCTTCGGCGGGCGAATCCCCGTTGGTGGCATGCGCCCAATGGTCCAGCAGCTTCTGGGCGTAGTCGGCCAGGACGTGGGCATGGGTGGTCAACGCATCTTCGGCCAGCGCGCTCTTGGCACAGTCCGGATGTAAACAGAGCAGATTGCCCAGAAAATGGCTGCCCGAGCGCGCCATCAAGCCGCGGATGAAGATCGGGGCGGGGACGGCGCCCGGTGAGATCATTGCTGAACCTCCCACGAAAAGGGTCTCATGCCGGGTAATCGATAGACCTGATAATGATGGCGAACAGTCATCGTCAACTATGGGCGAAAATCGGAGAACTGGCGCAGAAAGAAGAGCAGGTAGATGCCCGAAGGCACGACGTGCAGGGCCTCCTCGGGGGTGGCCCGCTCGACCAACCGCCGCAATCGCTCGACGTCCACGATGGCCCGCACCGGATCTCCGGGAGCGATTTCGGCCAGGATCCTCCGGGCCTGAGCGCGTTGCGCGGCATATCGCCGATGATAGTCGGGCGAGAAGGGCTGCTTACAGATGCGCCATTGAATGCGCGGGGGCAGGATCCCGTCCAGTCCGGCGCGAATCAAGTAGCGGGTATAGCCGTCCCGCACCTTCAACCGGCCCGGCGCGGCGCGGCAGAATGACAACAGGCGATGGTCGGAGAACGGATAACGCATGTCGAGCTGTTCGTAACCCGCGAATAGCCCCTGCGGAGAGCCGTGACGGCGATACATGAGCCAGGCAAAACGCCGCTGGTTCTGGCGATGATTCGGCCGCAGCACGTTGTAGCCCTTGAGCGGCTCGTCGCGCGACAGCGTCAGCGACGGCAGATGCTGGGCCACGAACCCGGGAGTCATGGCGTGTCGAACTTCCGCCGAAGGCAAAGAGATCCGGGAGGTGAATTGTCGGACGACGTGCCGCACGATCGGCCCCACCACCAACGAACGCGCCAGCCGCGTCAGCGGAGTGCGCTGAATCCGGCTGCGGCGACTCAGTTCGCGGGCCAGCAGTCCCCATTTCAATTGCAGCAATAGCTCGGCATAGTACCCGAAGGCGTGCGTGGTGGGCCCCGCTTCTCCCCAATCGCCGTTGAGCAGGACCCGAATGCCGCTCTCGCGCGCGGCCTGGGCAAAGGCCGCGTACAGGTAGTGGCGAGAGGTCAGGAACGGTGATTCGGTCTGCCAGGTGAGGCGCTCCAGATCGTCGAACGGACCGCGCTGCGGATCGCTGATGTAGCGGAGGCTGAGGTTCTGCCAGTCGCTGAACTGCTCGATGAACTCCCGCTCGTCGATCATCCCGGACGGATGATTTTCCGGCAGCACCGCCGAAAAGGTCGTCAGCGGTTGCCCTTCCGCCGCCAGCGAGCGTGCCGCCACGCTGACCACCGCGGACGAATCGAGGCCGCCGCTGAGCAGGGCTCCGACCGGAAAGGCGCTGCGCGTCTGGGCTCGGATCACTCGATCGATCAGCTCCCGAAACGCCTCCAGCGCCTCCGTCTCGGACGAATATCGCCACTCAGTCTCGGCATCCGGCGTCCAGTAGGTGCGTCGATGCAGGCCGCCGGCGTCCACGCTCATCGACGTGCCGGCCGGGAGCGAGTAGATCTCCTGGTAGAAGGTCTGTTCATGATCCCCGAATCGCGTCACGAGCGAGAGCATGGCGACCAGCCTCGCGGTGTTGAGTCGTCTGGTGAGGCCGGGGACCGCCAGAATGCCCTTAGCTTCGCTGGCGAAGATGAACCGCCGCCCGTCATAAAAATAGAAGAGCGAACGGTTGCCGAGATGATCCCGGCAACAAAAGAGCCGGCGGGCGGTATCATCCCAGATCGCAAAAGCGAAACTGCCGACCAATCGCTCCGGAGCCGACTCTCCCCAGGCCTGCCAGGCGCGCAGAATCAGGCGGCTATCTGGAATGATTCGGGCCTGAGCGGATGAGAGGCCCAGCTCTTCGCTCAGCTCTTCACGATTGTCGAGCCGCGCGTCGACCGTGATGATCGACGCTGTGTCGGGGTCGGACCAGGGTTGAAGGTCGTCGAAGGAGTCGGGCGTCACGCGCAGCATCTGATGGCCGAGCATCGCTCCCTGCCCCGACCAGATCGCACTCCCATCCGGGCCGCGATGCGAGAGGGCCTCGAGCATCGCCTGCCAGTCCCGTCTCTCCATCGGTATCCCGCCCAGGTCGATCAGGCCACAGATTGCGCTCATGCCCCTCTGTCGAGTTCAACTGGCGGTTGAGGCCGGGTCTGCGCCGCCGTCAAGGCCGGGGCCGGGGTTCTGCTGGACCAACTCCACCAGCGTGCCGAAGTGGTTGAGGGTCGGAGTCCGGTAAGGATGAGAGCCTCGGATGGCCGGTTCGGCGGCAGCCTCGGTTTTGGTCGTCTCTGATTGCGATCTCAATTCTTCGGACATGATCTACCTCCATGATTTTAAAGTGTGATCAATGGTTCGGCCGGCGGCGCGGCGATCAGTTCGGCCCGCTCCGTTCTCATGCGGAGATTTCAAATTCCAAATCTCCGATTCCAAACCCGCCCAGGTTAATCGAGTCCATTGAGCAATCCTTGAGAACGATTCGAAACCGCGGAACACACGAAAGACACGAAAGCCGGATAATTTCGCGTCTTCCGCGGGTTGCGCGGTTCTGAATCTCAATCTCCCCGGTTTCAGTTCACCAGGTCCGTGGCCAACATCGGCTGCGCCGGGAAAGCGCCGGGGCTGGTCAGGCCCGGACTCGGCATTCCGTTGGAGCCCTGAGGCGTCGGCGCGATCGGTGGTTGGCTGCCGGTGTGGAAACGCCCGACTACGCCGTTGAGCGTGCCGGACTGGTGGCGGAGGTGCTCGGCCGCGCCTTGAAGCGCGGAGGCCATCTGCACCGACTGCTGCACGATCTCACGCAACTGTTCCATGGCCCGCACCACTTCGGTGGCGCCGACCGATTGCTCTTCGGTCGCGGCGTGAATCTCGTGGGTCAACCGCGCCATATCCTCCGCCGCTTTGGCCACCTGTTCGGCTCCGGCCGACTGTTCGTTGGTCGCGGTCTCGATCTCCTGCGTGGAGAGCACGATCTGCTGAGCCGAGGCCAGAATGCTGGAGAGCGCTTCCTTGACCGAAGCGTCGGAGATGTAGTCTCTGACAGTCTGATTGGACTGCTCCATCTGCTCGACGGCGATCCGCGATTCGCGTTGGATCGAATTGATCAGATCGCTGATCTCCCTGGTCGAACGCGCCGATCTCTCCGCCAGTTTTCGGACCTCGTCCGCGACGACGGCGAAGCCCAGGCCGTGTTCGCCGGCGCGGGCCGCTTCAATGGCGGCGTTGAGGGCCAGCAGGTTGGTCTGGTCGGCGATGTCGTCGATGGTCTCGATGATCTTGCCGATGCTCTCCGCGCGCTCTCCGAGCCGATTGATCGTGTGACCGGCCGATTCGACGGTCGTGCCGATCTGCAGCAGTTTCTGGCGCGAACCCTCCAGAGTGCGCTGTCCCGTCGCCGCCGCCTCGTTGGCGGAGGTCGTGAGCGAGGCCAGCTTCCTGGTGTTCTCGGCGATTCCGCGCAGGTTGGCCACCATCTCCGTGATGGCCGACGAGGTCTGGGTCGCGGCCGTCGACTGGCTCTGCGCATTCACGGCCACCTGACGGATCGAGGCCGCCATCTCGTGGATGGTCGCGGTGATCTGGTCGTTGGAGGCGGCCATGTTCTGCGCATTCTTCTTGGACTGTTCGCTGGCCGCAGCGATCTGCGAAGAGCCCGCCGCCACCTGGTTGGACCCTTGTTCAATCCGGCCCACGGAGTCGCGCAGGTTCGTGATCATCCGGTTCATGGCGCGCAGCAATTGGCCCGTCTCATCATCGGACCCGGGTTCCAGGTCATCACGCAGATCTCCGGCGGCGATCTTCTCCAGGACCGCCACCGCCTGGCCCAGGGGACGCACGATGCTGCGAATGATCAGGGCCGACAATCCCGCCAGCAAGAGGCCGGCGATCAGCGGCGTCACCCAACCGAAGAGCCGGGCCGTGGCGATGATCTCGTCGGCCAGTCTCCCGTCCTGTTCGATCTGGCTGATGTTCATCTCCTTCAGCTTGTCGAGCCGCGCGAAGATCTGGTTCTCGAGCTCGCCCAACGCGAAGTCCGACTGTTTGTTGGCCTCCTTGACCTGGCCGGCATTGATCAGCCCGATCACCTCTTCCCCATGCTGTTGGTACTGTTGATGCAGTCCCTGGATCTCTTTCAACAGGGCGCGCTGCTCTTCGGTCAGAGAGAACTTGGCGTACTTGTCGGAGTGCTTCTCGAACTCTCTGGCGTCGGCGCGCCATTCCTTGAGCTTCTCCGGATCTTTGCTCGCGAGGTATGAGCCGAGGTCGTCGGCCTGTCCGGTCTTGGCGAGCGCCATCTCCAGCGCGGCGCGGATGGCCGGATCCTCATGGTCCGAGATCTGATTGAGTTTTTCGCCGATACTGTTAGCCGAACTTATGCCCAGGTAGGCCACGACGATCAGGCCGGCCATCATCATGGTGGTCAGCAGCACAAGTTTCGTCTTAATCGTGAGTTTCATGGCTCCTCCATCTAAAATAAATAGTGCGGTTGTTCCGTCTTCGGGGCGGAGTGTGGGGAGTGTTGCCGTAGGAACGGCTTACTGATCGGCAGGCAGGCGAGAAAACTTGAGGAGCTTAAATTGCCGGAAAGCCCGCGAAAGAGGCAAATCGATCGACTCTCTTCACGCCTTTCACGGGTCCGGGCGTTTCAATTTCAAGAGGCGGAGGCGGCCTCCCGGATCAGATCCGCCGCCTTCTCGGCGATCATCATGGTCGGGGCGTTGGTGTGACCGGTGATCTGAATCGGAATCACCGAGGCATCCACGACCCGCAGTCCCTCGAGGCCGTGGACGCGCAGTCGATCATCGACCACCGACATGGCGTCCCGGCCCATTTTACAGGTGCCGACCGGATGATAGATGGTCTCCGCGGTCCGGCGAATATGCTCGGCGATTCCCTCGTCATGGGCGGCCTGGGGGCCGGGCCACCATTCCGGGCCGCGATCTCGATCGAAGAATTTGGAGTTCAAGATCTCACGAGCGATCTTGACCCCCTCGATCCCGGAGGCCAGATCGCTCTCCGCGGCCAGGTAGTTCGGTTGAATCTGCGGGGCGGCGAAAGGATCGCTCGACCGCAACCTGATCTGACCCCGGCTTTCGGGATGTTGAATCGCGAGGCCGATCGAGAAGCCGTGCAGATCCGGATTCTTGAAACCGTTGTCCATGTAGAAGACCGGGGCGAAGACCATCTCCACGTCCGGCAACTCGATCCCCGACCGGGTCTTGATGAAGCCCCCGGCCTCCGCCACGCACGAAGTGAGCGGCCCTTTTTTGAAGATCAGATAGTTCGCCAGGTTTCTGGGAGTATCGGCCCGGTGCAACCCGATGGGCCGCCGGAGCTCGTATTCGACGCCGATCAGTTGATGATCCTGTAAATTTTGCCCGACTCCGGGGAGCTCCGCCACGACCGGCAGGTCGAGGGCGCGGAGCTGATCGGCCGGGCCGATGCCGGAGAGCATCAGCAGTTGCGGCGAGTTGACGGCCCCGCCCGAGAGGATCACTTCCCGGCTCGCGCGAACCTGCTCGATCTGCCCCTGGTGTCTGAAGACCACGCCCGTCACTCGCCGGTGATCGAAGAGCAGTCTGATGACGTGGGCCCGCGTTTTGACCACCAGGTTCGAACGCGAGAGCGCCGGTTTCAAGAAGGCCGCGGCCGCGCTGTGGCGCCGGCCGTTCTTCTGCGTGACCTGAAAGAACCCGACCCCTTCCTGCCGGTCCCCGTTGAAGTCCGGAGTGCGTCGATAGCCGGCCTGCTGTGCGGCCTCGATGAACTGGTGGCTGAGCGGATTGACGTACCGGAGGTCGGCCACGTTCAACAGGCTTCCGACGCCGTGATATTCGTCGGCCCCGCGCTCGTTGTTTTCGGATTTGCGGTAGTAGGGGAGGACCTCCCGATAGCTCCATCCTTCGATCCCGAGTTCGGCCCACCGGTCGTGATCGCGGCGGTTGGCGCGGCTGTAGATCATGGCATTGATCGAACTCGATCCGCCGAGCACCTTCCCGCGCGGCCAGAAGATCTTGCGGCCATGCATGCGAGGCTGCTCCTCTGTTTCGTAGGCCCAGTCGCACTCGGATCTGAAGAGTTTGGGGAAGGCCGCCGGAATCTGAATCTTGAGTTGCCGGTCCGGTCCGCCGGCTTCGAGCAGCAGGACCTTCACGGTCGAATCTTCCGTCAGCCGATGGGCCAGGACACATCCGGCCGAGCCCGCGCCGATAATCACGTAATCGAACATCTAAGTGCCTCCTCATCAGGATACCTTTTGGTTTAAGGCCCTACGAAATCGGGCATTCAATCAGCCGCGCGAATCGTCGGCCATTCCGCCCTAAAACACAATCTCTTATAGATCAATAATTTGGAAGGCGCAAATCGTCTGGCACGGCAAGTGCATTCTACTGGGTGAGTCCTTGAACCTTGGTTGCCGGTGGGGTAACTAAACGAGTCGGGAAAAAGGAGGAGTATGAATTTCAGTGCCCTGAAAAAGTGGATAGTTTCCGCGGCCCTGGTCACGACCTTCTTGATTGGCGTGGGCATGGCCAGCAGTTCCGAGACTTATGCGCAGGACTGGCGATGGCGAAATCATGAGCGACGCCGCGAGTGGCGCGACCGTGACTGGGATCGTCGAAACCATCGACGAGATGATTGGAACCGGCGTTATCGCTATGAGCGCAACTACCGAAACGGATATTACGACCGGTGGGGCCGGTTCTACCCGTATCGGAGCTACGGATATGGATCTGGATATTATGACCGGTGGGGCTTTTTCCACCGCTATTGAAGCCACGAGCCACCTCAGCGGCTTGATGAAAAACGCCTATCGGCCCGGTGGCCGGTAGGCGTTCTACTTTGAGGTGGTCTTCAACGGGAGAGCGAGATCGTGCGCCACACCACCCGCCCGTCCAGGACCGCCTGTTTGATGCGTTGTTGTTTTCGAGATAAGCGGGAGGTGCCGGTCTTGATCTCCAGGAAGACGATCTCCACCACCTCTCCTTCCAAACCATTGGGCCGCTCCAGTTCGCGAAAGACGATGAAGTCGACCGGGTTGCCCATGAACCGCATCTGCGACGGCCGGTACTCGCAGTCATCGCTGAGGGGATAGAGTTGTTCCTCGATCTGGCCCTTGATGACCGCCCGTTGCCGGTCCGGCTGCCTCTTCAGCTCTTGCCGGAGCCGATGGGCTTCCTGGGAGAACCGATAAAGAAGTAGAAATTGCAGGACGCAGACCAGCGCCAAAATTAAGATCACATTTTCCATAAGGTGAATTAAAGAGCTGACGATGTGCTAAGAGTAGCACGGCTGTCTCAAGTAAGGTAGAGAAGAATGCCAACCTGAAAGAGAAAGATCCGCCGGCGCGATTGGTCGGGCCGGACGGGAACCGGTGGCTGTTTGCATTGACTTCGATCGGAATCGGTTGCTACGATGAGCGCTCTGCAATGACTATTCGGCCGAAAATCAGGTTATGCTTGGGTGCGACGATGGTCGCGATGATGCTGGCGTGGGGTCAACTCTCCGTCTCGCTCTCGCTGGCGGTCTGGGAGCCTGATGTCTGCGAGATGGAGTGCTGCATCGCCAAGGGCCATTGCTGCTGCGCCGCGCGGCATGCCTATGTCAAAGGCCGCGAACCCAGGCCGGGCGAAGTCACGCTCAACCTCGAGACGCATGTGACCACCACCTGCCCGGCGGTCTGTTCCAATTCGACGGCCTCCGCTCAGCATTATCTGTCGCGAGCGACGCCGGCGCCGGATCCGATCGTGACGGTCGCCGCCGTCCGGGTCCCGCACTGCCGGGACCAGATTCCTCCCGACTACCCATTCGCCGCCCGCCCGTCTTCTCCTCGCGCTCCTCCTCTCTTGATCGACAGGCTGGATGCCTGAATCGTCGCCATCGAGATTCATTCGGTTTCAGTAGATTGTCTTCACTCGCCTGTGATCAGGTCGGGTGTCGGCCACCTGCTCTTGGGCGGATGCCGGTCTTGGCCCCGGTCGTTGTTGGCCGCTCGAGAGGCGAAGAGAGGAATATGAGAAAGAACGATTATTTAGCCCTCATGCTGGCGGTGCTCGGTCTCGGCGGGTGGGCCGGTCAGACTGCCGCCCAGCAGTCGATGACTTCGGCCACGCTCGGAGGCCACGTGGAGGACGCCAACGGGGCGGCGATCAACGGCGCCGCGTTGACCGTCACCCAGCTCGAACGCAACCAGCGGTTCACCCTCAACAGCGACGCGCAGGGGCGCTTTCGCTTCCTGTACCTGCCGGTCGGACGTTACCGGCTGTCGGCGGAGGCCGCCGGGTTTACGACCTTCGAGCAGCAATTGACCCTGACGGTGGGGCAAGCGGTCGAGGTCACGCTCAAGTTGACGGTCGGCAGCGTCACCAGCAAGGTCGAGGTCGGGGCCGAACCGCCCCTGGTCGAGACCGTTCGCACCCAGATCGCCGAGACCGTGCTGCCCCGCGAGATCGACAACCTGCCGTTGAACGGGCGCAACTATCTGGATCTGGCGGCGCTGACGCCCGCCGTGACGCGCGCCAACCCGGTGGCCAATCAACGGTTCGCGGAGACCTCCGCGGTGCCGGGGACCCAGATCTCCGCGGCCGGGCAACGCAACATCAATAACGGTTTTGTGCTGGATGGATTGTCGGCTAATGACGATGCCGCCGATCTGCCGGGGACTTTCTACAGCCAGGAGGTGATCCGTGAGTTCGAGGTCATCACCTCCGGCGGGATCGCCGAGTTCGGGCGGGCGTCGAGCGGCATCATCAACGTCGTCTCGCAGTCGGGAGCCAACAACTGGAACGGGCGGCTCTACGGGTTCCTGCGCAATCAGCGGCTGGATGCGCGCAATCCGCTCTCGACCACGCCGGATCCGCGCCATCCGGGCCGGGCCTTGAAAGACCCACTGACGCAGACGCAGTACGGAGCGACCATGGGCGGTCCGCTCAAACGCGACCGGACCTTTCTGTTCACCAACTTCGAGCAGACGCGGCTCAACAACTCCACGCTCGTCACGATCCGCCCCGAGAATGTGGCGGCGATCAATCAGGTGCTCGATCAGACCGCCTATCCCGGCCCGCGCATCGGCACCGGGATCACCCCCACGGGTTACGACACCACCAATCTCTTCACGCGCCTCGATCATCGCTTCAATCCGGATCATCTGTTGATGGCGCGTTACAGCCTCTACGACATCGAGAGCCTCAACGCGCGCAACGTCGGCGGCCAGAACGCCGCGAGCCGCGGCACGTCGCTGACCGACCGCGACCAGACGCTGGCGGTCGGCGAGGTCGCGACGCTCAGCTCCAGGACCGCCAACGAAGCGCGGTTTCAATTCACGCGCAGCCGCCTGAGCGCGCCGCCCAACGATCTGGTCGGCCCGGCGATCAACATCTCGGGGGTGGGCAACCTGGGGACCTCGACCACTTCCCCGACCGGGCGCAATCTCGATCTCTACGAATTCGTGGACAACGTCACCACCCTGCGCGGGGCCCATTCGTTCAAATTCGGCGCGGACTTTCTCTACAACCGCGTCGACATCACCTTCCCCGGAGCCCTGCAGGGATCCTATACCTTCGCGTCGCTGGCCAATTTTCGGACCGGGACCTACGAGACCTACCAGCAAGCCTTCGGCGAGCCGCGTCTCTCCCAGTCGAATCCGAATCTGGGCCTCTTCGCACAGGATCAGTGGCGCGTGCGGCCGGGCCTGACGGTCAACCTCGGGCTGCGTTACGACGCGCAGTGGTTGCCGGATCCGATCCGGACGGACGCCAACAACTTCGCGCCGCGGCTGGGAATCGCCTGGGGAGATCAGCGAACCGTGATCCGCGCCGGTTACGGCATCTTTTACGACCGCATTCCGTTGCGGGCCACCTCGAACGCGCTGCAGCGCGACGGCACGAGATACCGGGTCGCGATCTTCCAGCGCGGCCAGGCGGGCGCGCCGGTCTTTCCGCAGGTGGCCGCCGCCTTTCCGGCGGACTTCCTGCCCAGCATCACGACCATCGATCCCCGGATCGAGAATGCTTATGCGCAGCAGGCCAGCCTGCAGCTCGAACGCGAGTTGAGCGCGAACACCTCCCTCTCGGTCGGTTACCTGCACACGCGCGGGCTGCATCTGATCCTCTCGCGCAACGTCAATGTGCCGACGCTCCCGGCGAGCGTGCCGAACCGGGGCCGTCCCAATCCGAACTTCGCCAATATCTCGCGGTACGAATCCTCCGGCGATTCTTACTATAACGGTCTGATGGTCTCGCTCAATCGCCGCTTCTCGCGGTGGATCGGCGGGCGGGTCTCCTACACGCTCTCCAAGGCGATCGACGATGCCGGGAATGCCTTCTTCTACACGCCGCAGGACAACTTCAATCTGCGGGACGATCGCGGGCTCAGCGACAACGACCAGCGGCACGTGCTGGCGGTCAGCGGCACGCTGATGGCGCCGGCCGCCAGCGGGGGCCGAACGTGGCGGCGCCTGATCGCCGGGTTTCAGCTCAACTCGATCTTCAGGTACGGCTCGGCCCTGCCCTTCAACATCGTGACGGGCAACGATCGTAACGGCGATACCAACACCAACGATCGCCCGGTCGGCGTCGGACGCAATACCGGTCGCGGCTTCGATTTCGCCTCGTTCGATCTGCGGTTGAATCGCCGCCTCCGTCTCAGCGAACGCGCCGGGCTCGAGGTGATCGCCGAGGTCTTCAACCTCTTCAACCGCGCCAATCTGCAGTTGCCGAACGGGACGTTCGGAACCGGCACCACGCCGGCGCCGCGCTTCCGCGATCCGAACGGAGCGGCCGATCCGCGGCAGGTTCAGTTTGGACTCAGATTATCGTTCTAACGGCCCGCACTCTGCTTTAACCGCGAAACACGCGAAACACGCGAAAGTAACCAGT
>DATEFT010000736.1:0-8611 GCA_035280505.1 Blastocatellia bacterium
TTCGGACCGGAGATTTGCCGCCCTCCAGAAACAGGTCGGATAGCTCACGAAATTCGCGGAATCCGCGAGATCCGACGGATCTCGCGGATTCCGTGAATTTCGTGAGCTATCCGACCTGTTTCTGGAGGGCGGCAAACCTCCGGTCCGAACGAATCCGCTCGAAGATCGGATCCACCTTGATATTGAGCAGCAGGATGGAGCGATCGGCGTAGCATTTGCGCAGCCAGTTCATGGCCTCGTCCCGGTCGTCGAGGCCGAGATAGATCAACGCAAAATCGGCGGACGGGACCGATTCCCGCTTCGCGGTCTGTTTCAGCTCCTCGAGCAGCTTCTGGGCTTCGTCGGTTCGACCGGCCTTGGCGAAGACATAACCGAGGGAGGCGACCAGCCTCGGAGTCCGTTTGGAGAGGGCGATGGCCTGGTTCAGTTCGGCGATGGCCTGATCGTATCTCTTCTGCTGTTCGTAGACCCGGGCCAGGTCGGCATGCGCCTGGGCGAATTTGGGATTGATCTTGATGGTCTTCTGATACTGCTCGATCGCCTGATCGAAGAGCCGCCCGTAATAGTAGTGATTGGCCAATGAGTTGCTGAAGTTGATCGAGAAGGGATCGATCTCCAGGGCCCGCTGGACCGAGGCGATCGCTTCGTCGGATCGCCCGCGCGCGGTCAGGAACGCGGCGTACCAGTTGTGCGCGACGGCGTAGTTGGGATTCAACTCGAGGGCGCGGCGGTAACTCAGCTCGGCGCCGGCCCAATCCCAATCGTAGACCAGCTTGACGACAGCCAGCGCGGTGTGGGATTCGGCCAGTTGACCGTCGAGTTCCAGGGCCTTGATGGAGTACTCCCGCTGTTTGGGCATGGTCTCCCGCGACGAGAGCGCGTTGATCCCGGCCGGTCCGAGCGCAAAGTAGGAGTCGGCCAGGCCGGCGAAGGCCAGCGCGTTGGACGGATCCTTGGCGATCAACTCCTGAAAATAGGTGATCCCCTTCTTGATGGCCTCCGGCGTCCGCTGGTTCCAGTTGAAGCGGCCGTTCAAATAGAGGCGGTAGAGTTCGGGATCGTCGGTGTACTTCTTCATGACCATCTGCTGCTGTTCGCCGGTCAACTGGCTGCGCAATTTCACCGAGATCTCGCGCGTGATGTCCTCCTGGACCTTGAGCAGATCGGCCAGCTTCCGCTGATACTGTTCGCTCCAGATCAGGCGGCCATCCTGCGTACTGACCAGCTCGACGCTGATCGTCAATCCGTCGCCGCGTTGAACCACCTGCCCCGCCACCACGGCCTCGATGTTGAGTTCGCGTCCGACCGTCTTCGGGTCGTTCTCGCGGTCCTTGTAGCGGAAGACCGAGCTTCGCGCGATGACCTTGAGTTTGGGCAGCCGCGAGAGGCTGGTGATCAGGCTCTCGGTGATGCCGGCTCCCAGGTACTCCACGTTCGGATCCGCGCTGACATTCTTGAACGGCAGCACGGCCACCGAATCGATCGGCTGGTCGGCCCAGAACGAGCGATAGAGCACGACGGCGAGCAGGACGGCCCCGACCAGCACCAGCCCTCCCAGCAGCGCGTACAGGCGGCGCGAGAAGCGTTGGTAGCCGAGCGAGACCGGTTTGCCCTCGGCGGGCCGTTGCGGGGCGGGCCCTGCCGGGCGCTCGAAGACCGACAGATCGGAGAAGAGCTCCGAGGCATCTCCCGCCAGTTGGGATTTGAAGGGGTAGCTCGCGGCGTGATCGGTCGCCGCGTAATCGGCCGAGGCCGACTGTGTGGCCTCGTTGCCGAAAGCCTGTTCGAAGAGTCGCGGGATCTCCCCGGCGCGGCGCGGCCGGTCCTTCGGATCCTTGGCCAGCAACCGGAAGATGAGGTTCTCGAGCGCCGCCGGCGCATCGGGACGCAGTCTTCGCAGGGGCGGCGGCGTCTCGGTGAGATGTTGCCGCGCCAGCTCGTGGATCGACGTGGCCTTGAACGGCAGCTCGCCGGTCAGCATCTCGTAGACGACCACGCCCAGCGAGTAGATATCGGCTCGCCCGTCGATCCGGCTGCCGAGGTTCAATTGCTCGGGGCTGGCATAGTGCAGCGTCCCCATGACGGCGGAGACGGGAGAGTTGGTATTCTCGCTGATGACCTTGGCGATCCCGAAATCGAGGACCTTGACCTGCTCCCGCCCGTCCGAGCGCCGGATCAACATGATGTTCGATGGTTTGAGGTCGCGATGGACGATATTCGCATCGTGGGCCGCATCGAGCGCCGACGAGACCTGTCTCAGCACCTCGCTCACCCGCTCGAAGCTGAGCGCCCCCTGTTCCATCATCTCGTCTTCGAGGGTGCGGCCTTCCAGCCACTCCATGGCGATGTAGGCCAGATTGTCGGAGGTGCGCCCGGCATCCAGGATCGCCGCGATATTCTCGTGGGCCAACTGGGCCGCGGTCTTGGCCTCGCGCTCGAAGAGCGCGACCATCCGTTTATCGCCCAGCACGATGTTGGGCTGCAGAATCTTCAACGCGACGCACCGGTCGAGCGCCAGGTGATGCGTGTTATACACTGCCCCCATGCCGCCAATGCCGATCAAGGCGTCGAGACGGTACTTCTCCGCGAGCGTTCGCCCCACCAGATGGTATGGATCTTGAAGTGAAAGCCGCGCACCGTCGTCTAGGCAGAAGCGCTGAGTGCCAGAGTACAACCTCTCGCACCTGGTACAATATTTCATCGGATCTCCCTCTATTCCGGTCCCTTTCCGGCCTGACTGCGGAACGATTCTAGCCGAAAATGGCGAACGGCGGCAAACTAAAGAATACGGGCCACAGTAGATGGGCCAAAGGAGGCTTCTCCGGATTTTGAGATGCGGACCGCGAAAGCTGCGAAAGACGCGAAATCATCCGGCTTTCGCGGCTTTCGCGTCCTTCGCGATCTCCCCTCAAAACTTCAAGAAACTTACTTTAGGGTGAGCCGAGAAAAAACTCTTGGAGGCCCTTCAGGCACCCCCAAGAGGAAAGAGTTCCTCAGGACCGGCGCCGCGTGACGTCGGCCCCGAGGGTCGTAGATTCTGGAAGGTTGGACAGAAAGCCGTCGAATTCGTAATTTTGATGCCGCATGCCTGGCTGCTGCTGCCCGCTTCTGTCCGGGATCGGAAAACGACGAGTGGCGAGTGCGTCATTCCCCACACTCGCCACTCAGTCTGGATAACTCACTGGATGTTGCCGCCCACACTCTACCCTCTACACTCTACACTCAAATCGCCTGAGCGGTTCCACCGATGAGAACTGTGGTTATTCGCCGGTGTTGGGCCGGCTCATCGTGGCAGACGGCGCCGGAGCGGTCATTCCCTTGTTGACCAGGATCTTGACCTCGACCCGTCGGTTCTCCTGACGTCCCTCGCGGGTGGTGTTGTCGGCCACCGGTTGAGCTTCGCCATAGCCGAACGGCGTGACGATGCGGCGCAGCGGAATCATGTGGTTTTCAGCCAGATACTGAACCACCGCGTCCGCCCGCTGCCGGCTCAGGCGGCGGTTGAGATTCTCGTTGCCATCGGCCGAAGCGTAACCCGTGATCTCGATCACATAGGCGCGCTCGCTCTTGGCCTGATTCGCGATCTCATCGAGAGTCGACTTGGCTTCGGGCGACAGCCGGTAGCTGCCGACTTTGAAGTTGACGGTAATGCCCCGCTTCGCTTCATACTCGTCCAGTCCCGTCACCAGCGAATCGATGCGCTTGTTGGTGTTTTCAACCCCGGCCATCGCCATGTCGGCCGTCTCCTGGGCCGCCTTGGCGCCGCCCCGAGCCGCATTGGAGATGGCTGCCAACTCCTCCAACTGCCCGGAGAGCCGCTGCGCGTTGGTCTCCGCCTGCGTCAGACGGGTCTCCGCATCACCCACCCGGCCTTCGACCGGAGTCACGCGGGTCTCGACCGTGCGGGCCACGACCAGCGCTTCATCCGTCATCTTGACCTTGTCGGCCACCAGCGCCCCGGTCCCGTCACCGCGTCCCTCGACCTCCACCGTCAAACCCCTCAGTAACTGAGTGGTCCCGTAGTTTTTGGCCCGACGGAAAGGATTGCCCTTCTTCTCCTCGACCTTGGTAATGTTGGTCAGGTTGACTTGAACGTCGCCACCCGAGAGGTCACGCATCAGAAAACTGTCGGCGTTCCGATTGACGATCACGCCTTTGATCTTCTGCTTCTCCCCCGTCGGGATCTTCACGTCTTTGCCCTGTTCAGCCTGAACTTCTCTACTTCTGGTCGCCTCCTGCGCCACTGCAGGAATACTCAACCCCGTCGCCAGCCCCAAAATCAGTGTTCCAATAACTCTATTTTTCATTTTTCTGTCCCTCCCAGGTAATAATGGATTTATAGTTTTTCAATATATTGCTGCCATTCCAACTTTCCGCTTTTTGCTTTCGCAAGAGCCATACCATTACCTGAACAAGATCTGGAATTGACGTCTATCTTGTTCTCTTTGCAGTACTTAAGCTTCAAGAGTCAGTAGCCCGCCGCTTTCCCTTTTGATCGGTCTGTTTGGAAATGATGCGCTATTAAAAGATATATTTGCACTAATTATTTACACTGACTAAGCCATGAGAGCTAAATGGCCGGTCGAGAGGCTTTGGAGCGGGTGAAGGAGTCAAAAAAATGGCAAAAAAACGCCAAAAGATACGAACCCGGGTTCGCATCTTTTGGCGCTGGGGGCGCGGAGGGCGCGGCGTTTCAGTCTCGATTCAGTTCACCGGAGCGCTTTCACCTCTGATCGAGCGGCGGTTCGGCGAGCGGCAGGTCGACCAGCAGCGGATTGTGGTCGGAGATGCGATTGGCAATCCCCTGGTTCAGAGCCTGCAGGGTCCGTCCGAAGTGTGGCGCGAATGCATATGATTGTTCCCGATCGGCCGGGTTGGTGAGGCGCGGAGGCTTGATGAAGATCCAATCGAGTTTGTACTTGCCGACGAATTTGATCGGCCGATTGACCTGGTAGGTGGTGACGAATCCCTTCTTGGCCCGCTCGTTGGAATTGGCGAGCGTGCCATCGTCTCCGCCGCTGGAGCGGTCCGGGTCGCCGCGAAAATCGAAGGCGCCCTGGTCGTCGAACCGGAACTTCTTGAGCGTGTTGAAGAAGGTCCGCTCCGGGTTGGAGGCGATCAGCGGAATGTACCGGACCGTCGGGTCGGCCTGGGTGCGGGCCATGCGCACGCCGCCCAGGGTGAAGTCAATGACCATTCCGACTCCGGTCAGATAACTGACGCCCTTCTTCATCCAGAAACTTTTGCTTTTGATCCGTTTCGCGATCTCGTGTTGAGCCGAGGTCGGCGTCAGATCGGTAGTTGAAGTGTTCATGTCGCCCGCCAGAATGACCGGATGATCGATCGATCTGATTTCGGTCAGTAGCTCCCGGAGTTGCGGGATCCGTTTGGCGGGCGTGGTGCGGTTCTCCAGATGGGTGGCCACCACGCTGACTCGCCCGGACGGGAATCGCGGATCGGCGATCTCCGCCAGCAACATCATGCGTCCGCCGCGCCGGACTTCGGGCGGCGACTTCTCCAGAAAGATCCGGTCGGACATGCTGCGCTTGCCGCGTTCGATCACGCTGGCGCCGCCCTTCTCGCGCTCGTACCAGTCGTAGGCTTGATGCTCGAAGGGGACCAGCCGCACGTTCTCCAGCGGGAAGCGGCTGAGAATGGCGGTGCCGTGGAGCCCCTTGTAGCGAGCGGAATCGACGCGGTCGAACCGGGTCTCCTCCTCATTCTCGCCCTTGAGCGGCAGCTCCTCGCTGACGGCGACCGGGGTCAGTTCGACGAACTCCGCGCCGAAGGCGTAGTTCATCTTCAGGCGCTCGGCGAGGTCGGCGGCGACGTTCCGATAACCGGTGCGATCGACGCCCCAATCGACTTCGTTGAGGATGATCAGGTCCGCGGCCCGCAGCAGCGCGGTCTGGTCCAGAATCTCCTGCCGCTCCGCGCTGCTCAGTTCCGGTTTGAGCATGGCCGCGAATCGTTGCTCGTCGGTCAACGCGGCCTCGATCGCCTCGTAGTTCAGGCCGCGCTCGATGTTCCAGCAGGCCACCCGCAGGAATTGGCCGAGCTGTGGACTCTGCGACAGCGCCGGCCGCTCCGCGCCCGCCGGCCGATTCGCGACGAACGGCGCCGTCAGGAGACTGTTCAATTTATGATTGATCGAATCGGAGAGGGCCTCGGTTCGATAGAGCTCGATCAGCTCTTGATAGGTGAACAGTTGCGGAGTTCGATCTGGTTCTTTATCGTCGGCTCGGGCAGCGTCGGCTCGGATTGCGGCCGACGCGCCGGAAGTCAGCGGCCTGCTGACTTGGCAGGTGATCCAGGTTATCAACAGCACTGTGATGAGGCATTGTCTGAACAGCTTGACCCAATACCTGCACCGCTCTCCATCCTGCGCACGGTAGTAGAACATATCCTTGCAATCCCTCCATCCACTTCGCCATGGGTGTGGTCGGAGGATGTGCAAAAGGTATGCCGAAGCCTCGCTCGTGAGGGCGTGCTACCGTTCTCCGATGGTTTCGTGCACGAATCGGAGCTTCTCGACGACGGGCGGGGAGAGGATGAAGGGATAACCGTCCGGTAGACCCAGGCTCCGGTTCAGGTTGTTGAGCACATAGGTGACGGAGAACCAGTCGGCGGTCAAACGCTCGAAGAGGCCGGCTGTCCGAGGCGGCGCCCCGGCCTTGAGGGCCGGTTCATCCGGCCGGCCGGGCCGCACCGCGAGCCCGCAAGCGGCCGCGGTCTCCAGGACGTCCGTCATATGCAGGTAGTGGGCCCAGGTCTCGGCCCAATCCTCCCAGGGGTGGGCGCTGGCGTAGGCGCTGATGAACTGCTGCTGCCAGCCTTCGGGCGTGCCGGAGTCGTAGTATCGTTTCAGCGCCTGGCCGTAGTCCTCCCGCTCGTCTCCGAACAGTTGGCGGAAGTCCGCGAGCCGTGGGTGGTCCCTGAGCAGCCGATCCCAATAGTAATGGCCGCTCTCGTGACGAAAGTGGCCCAGCAGGGTGCGGTACGGTTCGCGCAACTGAATCCTTCGATTCTCCCGTTCCGCATCGTCCGCCTCCGCGATATTGATCGTGATCACGCCCTGGTTGTGACCGGTGAGCACGGGCGGGGACCCCGGCAGATCCGCGAGAAACTCGAAGGCCAGGCCCCGCTCCGGATGGCCGAGCTTGTCCTCGAGCGGCAGGTCGAGCTGCAGCAGACTGTAGATCAGGCGGCGTTTGGCCACCTCCAGGCGGTACCAGCTCTCGCGATTTCCCGGTTGACTGAGGTTGGGGATGGTTCGCGTCAGGCGACAGGACTGGCAGAACGGATTGGGGTCTGCGGCCGGGACGGCCCAGTTGCAGACCTGCTCCTGTTCATAATTCCGGCAGAGCCGGTACTCCCCTCCGCCCGGTTCGCCCGGTTCAGCGGATCGCAGCCGCCACCGTCCGGAGTCCGCCGGTTCAAGGGCCCCGATGAAGGCGAGATCCGGCAGAAAGGCCAGCAGATGATGACAGTTGATACATTGGATGTTTTCGAAGAAGACGAGGTGTTGACAGCTATCGCAACGAAAGATTCTCATGCGCTGGCCCAGCTCCGGATAGTTGTGCTAGATGGCCCATCCGCCATCCACGACCAGGACCTGGCCCGTCACGTAGTTCCAATCGGCCGCCACTGAGAGCGCGAGTTCGGCCACGTCCTCCGGCGTTCCGACCCGTTTGAGCAGCGTCGTCTCTTTGAACTTTTCCCGCATGGCGTCCACATGCTGCGACGCATTGATCCAGCGGGTCTCGATCAGGCCCGGGGCGATGGCATTGACGCTGATCTCCGGAGCCAGCACCCGCGCCAGCGACTTGGTCAGGGTGATCATGGCCGCCTTTGACGCGGCATAAGGAATGGAGCTGCCGAGCCCGGTCAGCCCGGCGATCGACGCGATGTTGATGATGCGGCCAAAGCCGTGCTCTTTCATGAGCGGGGCCGCGGCCCGGCAGCAGAAGAAGGCGCCTTTGACATTGACGTCGAAGATCCGATCCCAGTCTTCTTCGTTCAGCGCCTCCAGATCCGCATGATCCACGAATCGGGTGAACCCCGCATTGTTGACCAGGATGTCCATCCGCCCATAGAGCTGGCGAATCTTATCGATCATGGCGCGGACCTCCTGATCCTTGGAGACGTCGGCCTGGATGGCGGTGCTCGGCACACCCAGCTCCCTGATCGCCGTCACGGCCTTGATCGCCTCGGCATTCGATTGAGAATAGTTGATGACGACGGTCGCTCCGGCCCTGGCGAAAGCTGTGGAGATGGCCAGACCGATTCCCGTGCCCCCACCGGTTACCAACGCGACCTTGTTTGTCAGTTTCATAACTCTCCTTTTCAATAATTGCACAGACTTAGAACGCACTTATTCGCGTCTGACGATACCCGCAATATTATCAAACCAACAGACCATGACCGAGACTGCCGGGGGGCATGAACGGCCACAACTAACGAAAATAACGGAGCCAATAAATAGACCGCGAAAGACGCGAAAGACGCGAAAGTAGTTGATTTCGCGTCTTCCGCATGGTTCGCGGTCTTGAATTCAGTGGCCCTGGCGGCGCGGATTAGAAATAGAACATCCGTACACTCCTCTAAGTCA
>DATEFT010000737.1:0-11764 GCA_035280505.1 Blastocatellia bacterium
ACGAAATTTCCAGCTTTCGTGTCGGCCGCGGGTTTCGCAGTTTCGAAATTGAGCGTGTTGCGAGCGGCTGATGAGATGATTTAGATAGCCACTACTGGACGTTGCAGTAGTATGAGTTGACGTCCAATTGCCCGGTGCCCGTAAAGATCTCCGAACCGGCCTGAACGCTGGTCAGATACTTCGAATTGCTCATCCAGCCCCGGGAGACGATATGATTAGTGAAATCTCTGAGGTTCATGGTGGCCGAGGTCGTATTGGATCTGCGGACGAACGAATAGACATTCCATCCGCTGCTGCCGGAGCCGATGAATCCCCGGTAGAGATCCCAGGAGGTTCCGGCCAGGTTGACCGTCGCCTGATAGGTTCCCGCCGGCCCGGCTCCGCCGGAACGATAGAGCCAGATCATTAATTCATCTGACGGATTGTTGCTGGAACCGGGATTCGAGATCGGATGGAACCAGAGGTCGTAGGCGACATTCATGACGTTCGTGCCGGTCTGCCTGACCGTGTAGTTCCAACCGCTGTTGACGTTGCGATTGGCCGAGAGCTGCACCGGCAACCCGGTGCCCGAACGCCGCCAGCCCCAGTGCCATCCCAAGACCACGCTGGGATAGGCCTTGACCGAAGACGGTGAATTGGCCCACGACCAACTGGTCCCCCAACCCCAGGATGAACTGGCGCTGCCCCAGCTCCAGATGCATTCCCAACCGGTGCCGGAGCTTTGCCCCCAGGTGTTGTTGTTGATCCAATATTTCCCCATATCGATGGTGCCGAAAGCGTTGCAGGTGTTCTGCGCCCACGCCGTCGTGATCGTGGCGAGGGCCATCGCCGCAATCAGGAACATGGCCATCGTCACCGCCCGCGTGCCGGAGAAGAGATGAGACACGTAGCGTGAAACAGAGAGTGACATAGAATTCTCCTTTGTCTGGGCGCGGAGAGCCGTCTCGCCGCGTGTGTGTTGATGAACTGCCAAGAGAAGAGTCGTCTCAGCCTGAAACAGCCGGCTCAGGCTGCGATGTTTCAATGGGAGAAAATCAGGATTTAAGGCGATGAACGAGGGCGTCTGAAAGAGGCTGCAGGCTTGATCCTCCCGGAGATTTGGCCGGCAATTCGGCCGGCGATCCGGCAAAATTAAGGGAGGCGGTCTTTGACTGCAGGCTTACTCCTTGGATTAAGCCCTAAAAGTGCGCTCAAAGCTCACCTCCCTCGATAGCCAATCAAGCCTTTCTTCCGGCTAGTGTCTTTGGACTATAATACGTGTACTCTGGTTAACGATGTGTGAACCTTATCCCGATCGTCTGAATCGGTCAACCACTTTACTGCTAGCTAACGGTTAACCGGCCGCCGATAACGTCCGTGGGGCGTTAACAAGCCGGCGTTAGCAGCATCGAGGCTCGTTCCGCTTTCAGTTCGGGAAGAGGCGACTTCCGCTTTTTTCGATCGGTAGAATTGGAGCCCCGCGCGTTCTTTAAATCCAGTGACCAGACAGAGGAGAAATTATGGCTGAAAAGAGATGGCTGTCGGCATGCTTATTGATGGTAGCTGCTATCATCAATTTCAGTTCCTGTTCCATGTCTCATGGAGCAAGCACAACCTCGACGAACACACCAGCGATGACTACTGAATTAGATTCGACCGTGAAGGTGCTGCGCCTGGATCCGAGATTAGACAAGCTCGTCCCGGCGGAGGCGAAATTCGAGAAACTGGGCGCGGGCTACACCTGGGTTGAAGGCCCGGTCTGGCAACGCCAGGAGAACTATCTGCTCTTCTCCGAAATTCCGAGCAACTCGATCTACAAATGGAAAGCGGGCGAGGGCATCAAACTGTTCATGAAGCCCAGCGGTTACACGGGCCAGAAGCCCTTCGAGGGTCGTGAGCCGGGAACCAACGGCTTGACCTTCGATTCTAATGGTCGATTGGTCGCCTGCGAGCACGGCGACCGCCGGGTCTCGCGCCTCGAATCGGACGGCAAGACCAAGACCACTCTCGTCGACAAATACGAGGGCAAACGGCTCAACAGCCCGAACGATCTCGTCTACAAATCGAACGGCGATCTCTACTTCACCGACCCGATCTACGGCCTGCCCAAGGGCGCCGACGATCCGGCCCGCGAATTAGATTTTTGCGGAGTCTACCGGCTCTCGAAAGACGGAACGCTGACCCTGCTCACCAAGGAGCTGTCCCGCCCCAACGGGATCGCCTTCTCGCCGGATGAGAAACGGCTCTATGTCGCCTGCTCCGATCCGGACCGGGCGATCTGGATGGCCTACGACGTCAAGGCCGACGGCACACTCGAACAAGGAAAACTCTTCTTCGACGCCACGGCCTGGGCCAAGGCGGGCAAGCCGGGATTGCCCGACGGCATGAAGATCGATCGGGACGGCAACCTCTTCGCGACCGGTCCGGGCGGAGTCCACATCTTCTCGCCCGACGGCAAGCACCTCGGAACCTTCGACACCGGGGTCCCGACCTCCAATTGCGCCTGGGGCGATGACGGCTCGACCCTCTACATCACCGCCAATCAGGCCGTCCTGCGCGTCAAACTCAACACCAAGGGCGTGTCGTTCTAAACGATCCTGAAAGTGTGGAGAACCGGGAGTTGATGAAGATAACGGAACCGGCGGAGAGAGGCTTGGTCTCTTCCGTCGATTCCGTTATTTTTATATGAGTGCGGACCTTCATCCGAACATTGAAAGGCATGTCTTGTCAGTCATGCCTTCCCGGTCTACACTGGTATTGGCAGAATTTCATCCAAAGGGCAAAGCGGGTCTAAGTTGCTAATCAAGTGGCGATATAATTCCGAAGAGAAGTACCGGGGAACTAATCTACACTTGAGTAAGGAGCCGTGTAATGAAAGTGGTAATTGGAGCGGATCACGCCGGTTTCGAGCTGAAACAGAGGCTGGCGATCGATCTCAAAGAGCTGGGACATGAAGTTTTAGACGTGGGAACGGACGGCCCGGCGCCGGTCGATTACCCCGATTTCGCTGAAGCATTAGGGATGGCGCTGATCGAGGGCCGCGCCGAACGCGGAGTCCTGATCTGCGGGAGCGGAGTCGGAGCCTCGGTCGCCGCCAACAAAATCCCGGGGGTGCGGGCGGGCCTGACCCACGATACGTACTCGGCGCATCAGGGCGTCGAGCATGACGATATGAACGCGCTGGTCCTGGGAGCGCGCGTGATCGGAGTCGAAACCGCGCGCGAACTGGTGCGCGCGTTCCTCGCGGCCCGGTTCACCGGCGAAGACCGGCACCGGCGTCGGCTCGGCAAGATTCAGGCGCTGGAGCAACGATTCCGGAAATAATCACCGAAAGTGTCGGGAGCAAGGAGAGTATCAAGATGCAGTTAGGTATGGTAGGTCTCGGCCGGATGGGCGGCAATATGGTCCGGCGGCTGATGCAAGGCGGACACCGATGTTCCGTCTTCGATCTCAATCCGGACAACGTCAAACAACTCGTCGCGGACGGCGCCCGGGGCGCCGCCTCCCTTGAAGAACTGATCGAGCAACTGCCCGCACCGCGCGCGGTGTGGGTCATGGTCCCGGCCGGCAATCCGACCGAACAGACCGTCAACCACCTGTCAAACCTGATGTCGCGCGGCGACATCATCATCGACGGAGGCAATTCGTACTTTAAAGACGACGTGCGGCGGGCCCACCAGCTCGCGGAGAAGGGTCTCCACTATCTCGACGTCGGCACCAGCGGCGGGATCTGGGGCGCCGAACGCGGATACTGTCTGATGATCGGCGGAGCGCCGGAGGCCTTCACGACGCTGGTGCCGATCTTCCGGACGTTGGCGCCGGGCCGCACCAATCTGGAACCCACGCCGGGACGAGAGGCCCGGCCCAGCACCGCCGAAGAGGGCTATCTGCACTGCGGCCCGTCGGGGTCCGGCCATTTCGTCAAGATGATTCACAACGGCATCGAATACGGCTTGATGCAGGCCTACGCCGAAGGCTTCGACATCATGCGCCATGCCGACTCGGTCGAGTTGCCGGCCGACCATCGTTTCAATCTGAACCTGCCGGACATCGCCGAGGTCTGGCGGCGCGGCAGCGTCGTCAGCTCCTGGTTGTTGGACCTGACGGCCATGGCGTTGATGGAGAACCCGACCCTCTCGGACTACAGCGGGTTCGTCCAGGATTCGGGCGAGGGGCGCTGGACCATTCAGGCGGCGATCGAAGAGGCCGTCCCCGTGGATGTGCTGGCCACCTCGCTCTTCACCCGTTTCCGTTCCCGTCAGGAAACAACCTTTGCCGAAAAAGTCCTTTCGGCCATGCGCCACAAATTCGGCGGCCATGTCGAACGGCCGACCGGAGGATAGATACGTGATCCGGACCATGAGGACCCCGCTGCAGCGGAGGTATCAACCTATGTTTAATGGAGTTTCAATGAACGAGCTTAATGGACAGGAGACCGAGGGTGGCAAAGCCGCCGACCCCTGTGTGATGGTCATCTTCGGTGCGACCGGAGATCTGACCAAACGAAAATTATTCCCTGCACTGTACAACCTGGCGAGGGGCAAACTGCTTCCGCGCGAGTTCGCCATCGTCTGCATCGCCCGCTCGAAGATGACCAACGACGCCTTCCGCGAACAGATCAGTCAAGACATGAAGAAGTTCGCGACCAGCGCCATCGAACCGGAGCTCTGGAACTGGTTCCTGCAGCGCATCTACTACATGAGCGGCGACATTCACAACCCGGAGAGTTACCAGCAACTCCAGAAGCTGCTCTCCGAGATCGACCAGACTCACAACACCGCCGGTAAATACTTCTTCTATCTCTCGACCACCCCGGACTTCTTCGGTGAGATCGTCGGACACCTCGGCAACTCCGGACTCGTCACCGAAGAGAACGGCCGCTGGCGGCGGGTGATCATCGAGAAGCCTTTCGGCCACGATCTCGAATCGGCGCATCAGCTCAACATCGAGATCAGAAAAGTGATCAGCGAGAGCCAGATCTACCGGATCGATCATTACCTGGGCAAAGAGACCGTGCAGAACATCATGGTCTTCCGTTTCGGCAATGCGATCTTCGAGCCGATCTGGAATCGGCGCTACATCGATCACATTCAGATTACGGCCTCCGAGACGGTCGGAGTCGAGAAACGCGGCGGATACTACGAGGCCTCCGGAGCCATGCGCGACATGGTCCCGAACCATCTCTTTCAACTGGTCTCGCTGACCGCCATGGAACCGCCGATTTCATTCGACGCCAACGCCGTGCGCGACGAACAGGCCAAAGTCCTGCACGCGATCTCCCCGATTCCGCCGGAAGACGTCTTGAAACGCGCGATTCGGGGCCAGTACGGCAGCGGCCTGATCGGTGAGGATCAGGTTCCCGCCTATCGCGCGGAACCGATGGTCTCGCCCAATTCGAACACCGAGACCTTCGTCGCGCTCAAACTCATGATCGATAACTGGCGCTGGGCCGACGTCCCGTTCTATCTGCGGACCGGGAAACGCCTGCCGAAGCGAGTGACCGAGATCTCCATCCAGTTCAAACGCGCGCCGCTCCTCCTGTTTCGCGATACCCCGGTCGAACGGCTGCGCACCAACCGGCTGGTGATTCATCTCCATCCCGATGAGGGAATTTCGCTGCGGTTCGGCGCCAAGATTCCGGGCCCGGTCATGGTGGTCGGCGCGGTCGAGATGGACTTCAACTACGTCGACTATTTCGGCAGCACGCCGAGCACCGGTTATGAAAGACTACTCTATGACTGTATGACCGGTGACGCCACGCTCTTTCAGCGCGCCGATATGGTCGAAGCCGGATGGAGAGTGATCGAACCGATCCTCGATGTCTGGAGGGCCCTGCCGCCGCGCCACTTCCCCAACTATGCGGCCGGGACCTGGGGCCCGAAGGAGGCCGACGAGCTGCTCGAACGCGACGGCCGTGAATGGTGGAAGATCGATCAGCCCGAGCAATAAGTGATCTCGGATTCAAACCGCGAAAGACGCGGAAGACGCGAAAGATCGGTGATTTCGCGTCTCTCGCGTCTTCCGCGGTTAGAACACTCAATCTCGAATCTCAAATCTTTTCATCACTGGCCATCAGCACATAAGCAATGATTCCGATGCAGAGGCCCACGAAGAGGCTCAGCGACAGATTGTAGAGTGGATGATGAATATATTCGGTAACCAGTCCGAAGATGAAGGCCACGAAGGCCGCCGTGAGGCCGCAGACGAGCGCGGCAAAGACCTGATCGAGTTTCGTCTCACCCGGTCTGAGTTCCCGGTCCGGATTCGGTTGACGATCGAGGCGGGGGCTTGGCTTGAGTGGTGGAGTAGCAGGAACCCTAGATTCTGCTTTCATATCTTATACTCCTTCTGGTGAGGTTAAGGGGAGCACATCTAGCGGAGGCCCACCTTATAACCTGAACAACCCGCCCTTTCCAAGCAAATTCTTATTTTTAATCTGGCGTCCCGAGATGCCGAAATAGTGACGCCGCCACTTTCGTTTTTTCGAAGACTCCTGCAAAATTCCCGCGAAATCCCTCCGCAATCTGAAATCGAGGCAAATTTCCGGGGATTCGCTGATCCCGTTCGCACGAGTCCTGAAACCATAAGGCTCACGTAGGACATCTCGATGAACTACGAACGAGGCACCATGCTAAGGAGACATCGCTAATGAACTGGACACAAATCTACTATCCGCTCGGCAGTCTGTTACTCTCGGCTCTGGTTGCTTCATTACCAGTGGTAATCCTGTTGGGATTACTGGCCTTCTTTCACGTGAGGGCCCATCTGGCCGCGCTGGCGGGACTGGCGGTCTCATTGTTGATCGCAATCGGCGTCTATGGAATGCCGTCGTCGCTGGCCCTGGCGGCCGCCGGCAACGGAGCCGCCTTCGGACTCTTTCCGATCGGCTGGATCGTGCTCAACGCGATCTTCGTCTATGACATTACGGTCGCAACCGGCAAGTTCGAGACCATCAAACACACGATCGCCGGGTTGGCGCGCGACCGCCGAATCCAGGCCCTGCTGATCGCCTTCAGCTTCGGCGCGTTTATCGAAGGCGCCGCCGGCTTCGGCACGCCGGTCGCGATCTCCGCCGCCATGCTGATCGGCCTGGGATTCAAACCCCTGCAGGCCGCGGGGCTGGCCCTGATCGGCAATACCGCGCCGGTGGCGTACGGCGCGCTCGGAACTCCGATCATCGCGCTGGCCAAGGTCACGGGTCTGCCGTTGGAACAGTTGAGCGCCATGGCCGGCCGGCAACTGCCCTTCTTCTCAGTGCTGATTCCGTTCTGGCTGATCTGGGCGATGGCGGGATTCAAGGGCATGCGCGAAGTCTGGCCGGCCTGTCTGGTCTCGGGCACCACCTTCGGCATTGTGCAATTTCTGGTCAGTAACTATCACGGGCCGTGGGTCGTGGATATCGCCGGCGCGCTGGTCTCGATTCTCTCGCTGATCATCCTCCTCAAATTCTGGCAGCCGCCCAATGTCTGGCTCTTCAAAGAGGAACGGCCGGACGAGAATGGAGTCTCCGCCACCGCCGCGGCCGAGGTCCGAAAGATTCCCGGCCGCGAGGCCATGATCGCCTGGATGCCCTGGGTCGTGCTCTCGATCCTGGTCTTCCTGTGGGGATTGCCGCAGATCAAGGCCTTTCTCAACGGCTTCTCCCTGATCGAAATTCAAGTCCCCCATCTCCATAAGCTGATCTTTCGCGCGCCGCCGGTCGTCCTGCAACCGAAGGCGGAAGATGCCGTCTTCAGTTTCAACTGGCTCTCGGCCACCGGAACCGCGCTGTTGATCTCCGGTTTCATCTCGGGGCTGCTCCTCCGGCTCTCGCCGGCCACGCTGTTCTTCACCTATCTCAAGACGATCAACCGCGTCAAGATTTCACTCTTGACCATTGCGGCCATGCTGGCGCTCGGGTTCACCACCCGCTACGGCGGTCTCGATGCGACCATGGGCCTGGCCTTCGCCAGCACCGGCGTGCTCTTTCCCTTCTTCTCTCCGATGCTCGGCTGGCTCGGCGTGGCCCTGACCGGCAGCGACACCTCGTCCAACGTGCTGTTCGGCAACCTGCAACAGATCACCGCCCAGCAACTCGGGCTCTCACCGGTGCTGGCCGCCGCTTCCAACAGTTCGGGCGGAGTGATGGGCAAGATGATCGACGCCCAATCGATCGTCGTCGCGTGCGTGGCGACCGGGCAACATGGCAGCGAGGGCAGTATTCTGAGGTATGTCTTCTTTCACAGCCTGGCGCTGGCCGCCCTGGTCGGAGTGCTGGTCATGATCCAGGCCTATAGCTGGCCCAGCGTGGTCCCCTGATCCGGAGCCGAACCGCGAAGCACGCCGGCGAAGTCGATCTCGTGTTCGAGTCGGTGGCGTGTTTCGCGGTTGAAGAAATGAGTCCGGCCCCGACCGCGACCGGCCGGATTCAGACCTCTTTCAACCATTCGTGAAGGAGCGCGTATCGCACGATCTCGATCCGGCTCTTCAATCCCAGCTTCTTCATCGAATGAGCTTTGTGCGCCTCCACCGTCTTGACGCTGAGGCGGAAATGGGAAGCGATCTCTTTGTTGCTGTAGCCCCAGGCCACCAACCGCAGGATCTCCGATTCGCGCTCGGTCAACTCGCCCCGCGCCGCGACCGTCAATTTCGCCTGGCTCGTGACGTAACTGTCGATGACCTTGCCCGTGATCGCCTGATCGAGATAGCCGCCGCCGGCCGCCACCGCGCGAATCGCGCGGACCAGCTCGGCCGAAGCGCTCTGCTTGAGCACATACCCGCTGGCCCCGGCACACAACAGCAGTTGCAGCGAGCCGGCGTCCGTATGGCGCGTCAGCGTCACGACCTTTACGTCCGGACAGAGCTGTTTCAAGCGCTCGGTCGCCTGCAGCCCGTTGATCGTGGGCATCGAGATGTCCATGATCACGATGTCCGGCAACAACTCTTTGACCCGCTCGACAGCCTCCGCTCCATCCGCCGCCTCGCCGATGACCTGCATATCCGGCTGCCGATTGAGCAGAGTCTTGAGCCCTTCGCGCACCATCTCATGGTCTTCGGCCAAAACGATGCGGAGCCGCTTCTCCATACTTGGTACCGATTGATCGTTCATTCTTCCGGCCTCCTTACCGGGATCAGAGCGTCGACATCCCGAGTCTCCGCCCAATGGCCCCCGTCCTCCGGCGACTGACGCCAGATTACGGCATCGGCCATGCCACTATCTTCAGGAATTCTTGAGGAGAGTCATTTAAATATTTTAATCCTGGCGGCAGAGATGCCAAGACCGACCACCCAAAAACCTTCCTCCTTTTTCCGGCCGGAACCCCCCGCCTTCCATGGCAGGTTCTGGTCGGAACCAGAATTCTCATACATGTCAAGCCCCTTTAATCTATCTGACAGAGAGCGTTGTCAGTCAATCGGAGAGTAGAATTAGATGAAGTGTAGCTAGTAAGCAGAGAACGAATCTTCAGAATATACGGGATGGGGCAAATGCGCAAATATCCGGCGAGTGTGTGTGCTTTTTCTGATCGAGGCGGCCGGCCCGAGAGGTCGAACGGCGAAGCCTGGCGTCTTCCGCTCACGAGACTCTTGAAGTATTATCCGAGTTCCGTTTTCAGGCTTCAGGACTTTGAAAAGTGCGTCTCTCGACGTTTTGATGGGGACCGCCCTTAAACCGCATTCTCAGGAGCCATCCACTATGTTCCGACTCGATGCTGAAAAGCCCGTGCGTTTTTGCGATGGGTTGAGCCGCCGCGATTTTCTGCACGCCGGAGCGCTGACCGCTCTCGGCCTGTCGTTGTCCGACCTCTTCGAATTGAAGGCCCGGGGCGCAGTCCATTCCGGACAGGAGACCAATTGCATCTTCCTGATGCTGGTCGGCGGCCCCAGCCACATCGATTGTTGGGATCTGAAACCCGAGGCGCCGGCCGGGATTCGCGGGCCGTTCCGGCCCATCAAGACCAGGGTGCCCGGGATCGAGATCAGCGAGATCTTTCCACGCACCGCCGGACAGGCCGATAAGTTCGCCCTCGTCCGCTCGCTCCACCACTCGGGGCCGGCCGTCCACCAGGCGGGCCATCAATTGATGCAGACCGGCCGCCTCTTCGAGGACCGAGTCGAATATCCGCACATCGGCAGCGTGGTCGGCCGACTCCGCGGGCCGCGAGACCGGATGCCTCCGCATGTTCTGCTGCCGCAACCGATCGGCCGTCTCGGCGGGGAGTTGCCGCCCGGCCAGAACGCCGGATTCATGGGCGAGCAATACGATCCGGTCACGCCCGGCTCCGGCCTGCTGCAGCCCCACTGTGTCTCGGCGCTGCGCCCCGATCGCCGCGTCGGTCTGCGCCATCAGCTCGAGAGCTCGGTCAGGGAGTTCGAGGCCCGCACCCGCGATGCCGCCTTCACCGACCATTTTCAGCAGGCTTATGGCCTGATCTCTTCGAGCCGGGCGCGCGAGGCGTTCGATCTGAATTGCGAATCCGCCGCCACGAAAGATCGCTATGGACGCAATCAGTTCGGAATGAGCTGTCTCCTGGCGCGCCGGCTGGTCGAGCGCGGCGTGCGATTCGTCACCGTCAATATGTTCGAGACGGTCTTTCACGAGATCACCTGGGATATTCACGGGACGGCGCCGTTCAGTTCGCTGAGCTGTTACCGTGATCAGGTCGGCCCCATGTTCGACCATGCCTATGCTTCCCTGCTCGAAGACCTGCATGATCGCGGGCTGCTCGCCAACACGCTGGTCGTCGCCACCGGAGAGTTCGGACGCGATCCGCGGATCAATCCCGCCGGCGGGCGCGACCACTGGCCGGAATGCTGGACCATGCTCTTCGCGGGCGGCGGCATCAAGGGCGGCCAGGTGATCGGCTCATCCGACGAAATCGGCGCCCATCCCAAGGATCGCCCGACGACCCCGCCGGAAGTGGTGGCCACCATCATGAGCGCGCTCGGGATCGACCCTCGAACCCGCCTGGAGGGCCCGGATGGAGAGCCCTTGCACCTCGTCGAACCGGGCGTCAATCCGATCGCTGAATTGTTTTGACATCGGATCTCAGAGGTGAGTTACAATGGGCCGACCTAGCCTCCCCCCGACATCCGATGAGGAGTGCCCAATGTCTGATACCTACTCAGTCGAAGAACAGTTAAGAGGTTGGCTGGACCAGATGGCGGATGAACATAAGCTGGTCCTCTGGTCGATCCTGACCGAAGATGACCAGTTGCAACGATTCGCGCGATTCGATTACGCGGTAGCTCAACTGCGTGGAATCTGCGTCGATCGAGGGTTGGATTGGGATGCCCTGGACGATAACGAACGCGCCCAGGTGCTGGACGGGCTGGTCCGGGAGAATGAACGATATGCGACCCAGAACGGCAGGTCTTCGTCGCCTGTCATCGCGCCCTGCCATCAATGCGGCCACGAGCTGACGGCCGGCGATCTCTACCGCTTCTACTTCGGCGAACGCCGCTCCCAGATCGAGCGGATCGAGCGGGCGGCCGCCCGGCTGGTCGTGCTCGACAGCGAGGGCCAGACCGAGTTTCCGCTCGAGACCGACAGTGAAACGATCATCGGCCGGATCGATCCTCGCCGCGGGATCCGTCCGGAGATCGATCTTTCAAGGTACGATCCGACGGTCCGAATCTCGCGCCGCCACGCACGGATCGTCGCTCGCGGCAATCAATTCTTGATCGAAGACCTGGGGAGTTCCAACGGCACGATCATCAACGGCCAGAAACGTCTGCGGCCGGAGGAGACTCACCAGCTCACCGACGGGGACGTCGTCAAAATCGGCGAAACTACGCTTAAATTCGT
>DATEFT010000738.1:0-13817 GCA_035280505.1 Blastocatellia bacterium
TCGCGCAGGTCTTTAAGAATCCACCAGGCGAAGTAAAATAGTTAAATTCCGATTAGCCGTTTGGCCCGTGTTTTCCGCATTTATAGTAGAGATGATAATTTCATCTCCCGATAGTTCTACCGTTTTCCAGGAAATTGCCCCGGTGCAGCCCCGTCAATCACCACCACGCGCAACTGCCTTAACGTTCAAGGTGAATCCATGGCCCATGGCACTGAACCTCGCTCAATTACGGAAAGACGCGGCTTGACGCTCTTTCTGCTCGCCGGTTTGATAGTCGTGACATCCTGGCGCCAGGTCTTTCCGGAGTCACACGGGCTGAACCCGCCGGCGGTTCGGCAGCACCGTGATGAGGGCCGGGATGTTCAGGCGGGTGAGAAGGTCCGTTTGCTCGAACCCGGCAAACCCATCCAACGCGAGCTGATGAGCGGAATGCGGCATCCTTACCGGATCCAACTCGCCGCCGGTCAGTTCTTGAAAGCGATCGTCACGCAACAAGGTATCGATCTGATCGTGCGGGTGACAGGACCGGATGGGAAACAGATTCTGGAACTCAATGCTGAAAGCCGGCTCCAGGGTCAGGAACCGGTGTCGCTGGTGGCTGAAACGGCCGGCGACTATCAGTTGGTCATTCGTCCCACCCTGAAAGAGTCGCCGGCCGGAAGCTATGAGATTCGGATTGAGGCGTTGCGCGTCGCGACCGAGCAAGACCGTATCCGGCAGGACGCGTATAATCTGCGTGCTGCCAATCTTAAACTGCGGCGCGCAGGCCAATATGATGAAGCGCTCCCGTTAGCCGAACGCGCGCTGGAGATCTGGGAGCAGCTCTTGGGCCCGGAAGACCTCGAGGTGGCTGCCGCTCTCTGTGACCTGGCCGACTCTCACTACGACAAAGGCGAGTATGCCAGGGCCGAGCCGCTCTTTAAACGAGCTCTCGCCATCCGGGAGAAGTCGCTCGGGCCGGATCATCCCGGGCTGGCCGCTTCGCTCAACTCTCTGGCCAGCACCTACCGGGTGCAAGGAAAGTACCGCGAGGCGGAGCCTCTCTGTAAAAGCGCGCTGGCGATCTATGAGCGGGCGCTCGGGCCGGATCATCCGTCGGTGGCCGGCCCGCTCGGCGATCTCGGCGAGCTCTATCAATTGCGGGGAAAGTACTCTGAGGCTGAGCCCCTCTTTAAGCGCGCGCTGACCATCAGTGAAAAGGCGCTCGGGCCGGATCAACCCGAAGTGGCGGTGGCGCTCAACAATCTGGCCGTCCTCTACCAGGACCAGGCGAGATCTGCCGAGGCCGAGCCTCTTCTTAAACGCTCTCTCGCCATCCGGGAGCGGGCTTTCGGGCCGGATCATCAGTCGGTGGCCATTGCGCTCAACAACCTCGCCTTCCTCTACCGATCGCAGGAGAAGTATAGCGAGGCCGAGTCTCACTTTAAACGTTCTCTCGCCATCCGGGAGCGAAGGTCCGGGCCGAATCATCCGTCGGTGGCTACCGCGCTCAACAACCTCGCCCTGCTCTGCCAAAGCCAGGGAAAATATGCCGAGGCCGAGTCTCACTTTAAACGTTCTCTCGCCATCCGGGAGCAGACGTTCGGGCCGGATCATCAATCGGTGGCCATGGTGCTCAACAACCTCGCCCTGCTCTACAGATTTCAAGAGCGGTACGCCGAAGCTGAGCCTCTCAATCAACGCGCGCTGGCGATCTGTGAGAGGGTCTTCGGGCCGGATCATCAGGCGGTGGCCACTGTGCTCAACAACCTCGCCCCGCTCTACAAACGACAGGGAAGGTATGCCGAGGCTGAGCCTCTCTATCAACGCGCGCTGGCGATCCGCGAGCAGACGTTCGGGCGGGATCACCCATCGATCATCGCCGTGCTTAACAACTTCGCCCTGCTCTACCAGGCGCAGGGAAAGTACGCCGAGGCCGAGCCTTTCTACCATCGATCGTTGGCAATCCTGGAGAAGACCGGCGGGCTGGAGAGCGCCGACTCCGCCACCGCTCTCTTTAACCTGGGACTGCTCTTGGCGGCGAAAGGCGATCTTGCCGGGGCCGGCAAGTTTCTGACTCGCGCCGAAATCGTTGCCGAGCGTAACCGCGCGCACCAGCTCGCCGCCGGTTCCGAACGGCATAAACTGGCCTACCTGGCTACCACCTCAAAACAGACTGACGGGATCCTCTCCTTCCACCTCCGCCATGCCCCCGATGATCCGGCGGCCCGCAATCTGGCCGCGACCATCATCCTGCAGCGCAAGGGGCGGGCGCTCGATGCCGCATCCGAAAACCTGAAGGCCCTGCGCGAGCGCTTCAATCGTGAAGATCAGGATTTGCTCGACCGGTTGACGGAGACCCGCGCACAAATCGCCAGGTTCGTCCTCGGCGGGCCGCAGAAGATGGAGATCGAGCAATATCGGGCCAGCATCAAGAAGCTGGAAGCTCAGGCCGATGAAGACGAGGCCGCGATCAGACGCAAAAACCGTGAATTCAGGGCACAGTCTCTGCCCGTCACGCTCGAGTCGGTACGGTCGGCCATTCCACCCGATGCCGCGCTGGTTGAATTCGCCATTTATCGCCCGCTCGATGTCAAAACCGGCAACTACGACCAGGATGATCAGCAACGTCGCTATGCGGTTTACGTCCTGCGCCGTGATGGAGAGATCCAATGGAAGGAGCTGGGTGAGGTCCGGACCATCGATCGGGCCGTCGATGCGTTGCGCCGGGCGCTGCGCGATCCGAATCGCGGGGATGTGAAGCGCGTGGCCCGCGCCCTGGATCGGATCGTCTTTCAACCGATTCGCCCCCTGGTCGGCAATCTGACCAGATTGCTGATCTCGCCGGAAGGCTCGCTCAACCTCGTCCCCTTCGCGGCGCTGGTGGATGAACGAGGGCGGTATCTGGTCGAACGATACTCGATCAGCTATCTGACCAGTGGACGCGACCTGCTGCGCCTGCAGGTCACCGGAGAGAGCAATAACCCGCCGCTGGTGCTTGCCGATCCGGACTTCGGAAGACAGCGACCGGTGACGCTGGCACAGCGGAGCATCGTTTCAACAGCGGAAGCGGGAGGGCCGGTTGAGGACAGCTCCGTCCGATCTGCTTTCGGAAAGTTCTACTTCCAGCCTCTGCCGTATACCGCCATCGAAGGAAAAGCCCTGCAGGCGTTGTTACCCGACGCCACCCTGTTGATGAAACAGCGGGCGACCAAGGCGGCGCTCAACCAGGCTCGCAGTCCCAGGCTTCTGCACATTGCGACCCACGGTTTCTTCCTGGAAGACCTGGAGTTGACGCCGGAAGATGGCGACAGTCAGCCGACATCCGGTGAAGAGACTGAGAGGCGGTTGCGCCAGCTAGAAAGGAGCGGCATCCGCGTCGAGAACCCGCTGCTGCGCTCGGGGCTGGCGCTGGCCGGCGCCAACCACCCGGACGCCGAGAACAGCGGAATTTTGACGGCGCTGGAGGTGACCGGGCTCGATCTGTGGGGGACGAAACTGGTGGTGCTCTCGGCCTGTGATACCGGAGTCGGGGAGGTCAAGAACGGAGACGGCGTCTACGGCCTGAGGCGGGCGCTGGTGCTGGCCGGATCAGAGACCCAGGTCATGAGCCTCTGGCCCATCTCGGACGAAGCGACCAACGATCTGATGATCGCCTATCACGGCGGGCTGAAACGGGGTGCGGGACGCGGCGAGGCGTTGCGGCGGGTGCAATTGAAGATGCTCAGGCAGACGAGGTGGCGGCATCCGTACTATTGGGCCAGCTTCATCCAATCTGGCGAGTGGGCGAACCTGAACGGCCACCGTTGAACTATTCCAGCTCGACTCCTATGAAAATCCCCTTGAATTGCCGTCGCCCGGGCGAGGCCGCCTCACGGCTGACGGCGTCTCGCGGATCCGGCCTCGAAAAAAATCGCGTGCGGCATGTCACACTTTTCCGAGTTTGAACACCCTAGTAAGTGACGAGTAATTGACAGTGGTCTGACTTCAGCCGGGGACTTGCGAAAGGACCGGCTGATGGAGACGACCCCAATCTGCAGAGCGCCGGGCGGCCGGACGACTTAATGCTACTGGGATGAAACGCTTCGATGAACCTCCGGGCGCTGATCGCCCGGAGGAGGGAACTCGGTTTGATCGGGTCAAATTTCAGAAAATGTAGTTTTTAACCACTTCAGCCACGAGACCGCCGCTCGGCCCAATCGGTCCGGAATGCTCATGACTCAGCCCCGAAGCATCCGGAAGCTTCAACCTACAAACGATACCAACATGCCCTGATCCATACCCATAGGAGTAATAATGCATGAATGATGAGTTAAAGAAGGCAGTCGAGAAGTCGCAGGCCGCTTTGCAGGAGGCATTTCCCAAAGAGCGTGCGAGCTTCAAATCGCTGCTGCTCGCCAACCCCAACTACTTCGGGAACCTGCCGGAGAGTCCCTTCACGCCGGTCCTGCCCATCTCCGGCAATACCTTCTATGAAGAGCTGGGGTGCGTCGGCTACCATCCCCAGCAGGAACGCCTCGAAGGCGTGGTCTACCTCTACCAACCTTCCGGGTATGGCACGGGCATTTGCGGCCCCGGCACGCCCGAGTATGTGCGCTTCTACCTCTCTTTCGATAACGGCGCGACCTGGCAGGATCAGGGGCTGACCAGTTTTCAGGCCCACAACATTCCGGAGGGAACTGACGGCAGCAAGCGGCTGGAGTACGCGGTCTCACTGGCCGTCGACCCGGCGCGTAAACTGTGCCTCTTCGACTCGTTGATCAAGGTGCGCGCGATCCTCTCGTGGAATAATCCGCCGCCGGCCAATCAACCCAACTGGCCGCCGATCTGGGGCAATGTGCGCGAGGTCACCATCCAGGTCGAGCCGCTGCGATTCATCTTCCCGCAGCAGCTCTTCGATCTGGTCAAGATCAAGCTGCCGTCCGAACTCAAGGAGGTCATCGATCTCGAAGCGCTGATCCCCACTCAGGTCAAATCCCTGGGCGCGGTGGAGCTGTCGAAGCTCTACAAGAATAAAGGAGTCCCGGTTCATCGCTTCGCCTTCAAGGAGCTGGCGGCCTTCGCCACCTCTCAGACGGCCGTGAGCGCGGAGGCGTTGAAGAGCCTCCTGCCGGACATCACGATCGATCCCGGCATCGGCGATCTCCTGTTCCCCCCGAAGGACGGAGACATCAGCTTCGAAGAGCTCAAATGCATCGGGCTGGATCCCAATTCGCCCGACACTCTGGTCGGCGTGATCCAGGTCAAGAAATCGGCCGGATACTCGGGCGGGCCATGCACTGACGGAAGTCGCGAGTACGTCACCTTCTGGGCGGACTTCGACGGCAACGGCAGTTTCGAGACCTGCCTCGGGACGGCCAGCGTGCGCGTCTACGATCTGTCGAATATTCCGGCGGGAGGCGTCCATTACGCGGTGCGGCTGCCGGTGGATCTCAATTCCTATCGTCAGGATTGCGCCAAAGGACCCCGTGTGGTCCGCATCCGCGCGATCCTCTCCTGGAATCTGCCGGTCCCGTGCTCGAATCCCAACCAGGTGCCGACCTGGGGCAACCGCGAGGAGACGCTGATCAACATCGCGCCGTCCGCTCAATCGCCGGCCGGCAAGATCGCCATTCTGGGCGGCATTCCGGTGGCGCATATCAATTCCGCGACGGGGTTGACGACGCCCACGGCCGTCTTCGCCACCAACAACCTCGCGCCGGATCCATTTGGCCGGGAATGCCCGTTCGCCGGCCGCGTCACCGTCCAGGGGGCGCCGCTGCTGGGCCATACCTATAAGGTTGAGGTCACGCCGGTCGGAGGTGGCGCCTCGACGGCGGTCGTCACCAGCCTCGTCCTGACGCGTCTGAATGGCACGACCTTCGTCCATACGGCTGACGCCGCGACCGGGCGCTTCACCTATCTGCCTTTCACCGAGAACGTGAACAGCGTGCTTGCCCAGTGGGATACCACCGGCGATGCGGCCTGGGAGGTGAAACTTTCCACGTTCAATGGCGGCGGCATCCTGGTCGGAACCGACACGCATCTGGTCCAACTCGATAATACCGGGCCGGAGGCTTCGATCACGATCACGTCCGGCGCGGGCGATTGCGGTAAGTTCGGGCCCAATTCCGTGCTCTCCGGGAGCTTCGTCGCGCGCGACCTCTACCTTGGGAGCTTCAGCCTGGGCGTGGAAGGCGCGGTCAATCCGCCGGGAGTCGGGGTCCCAAGCCCGAGTTCGGGACTGGTCAACACCGCCCCCGCGCCCGGCAATGGCTGGAGCCTCGACACCAAAAACATGAGACCCTGTGGCTACGTCGTCCGCGTCGTTGTCCGCGACCGGGCCATCGTCAACAGCCAATCGGTTGGCCACACGGCTTCGGACAGCCGAGGGTTCTGCCTGGAGAGATCCGGAGAGGAATAGGACGCCCGTAACCAACCGCGAAAGGCGCGAAAGACGCGAACAACGTCAGATTCAGCGTCTTTCGCGGTTGAATGAAGAAAGTATGGGAGTTGGAGCGGCTCAGCGATATGGATGATCTGAGGAACTTACTCGACTAACTCGAATTCGTCAGAGCTGGTGGTATTTTGTTCACTGAAACAATTTCTGACGCGCCGCGTCATTGACGGCAATCATCGCCGGGTGGCGGAGTTTCCTTTCCAGCGAGACCGCATAGAACCGTTCAATCACGCCGCCCGCGGTCCCCACGCGACAAACGCCGTATTGCCGGTTGACTTCTTTCTCGATGACGACCGGCACGGGAAACAGGCCGATCCCTTTTTGACCAAAGACCATGAGCAGCGCGCTGTCTTCAAATTCTCCTACTACCTTTGGCCGCAGGTTGTTGGCCTCGAACCACTGGTTCAATGAACCTCGCAGCATGGTATTTTCGGCTGGTAACAGCATCGGGGCCTCGTTCAACGACTGCGGAAACTTGCGGCGGTAGAGCGAGGCCAGCCGTTTGGTGCCGCAGAAGACAATCGGGCTTTCACCCAGGAGGTGGTTGTAAGCCCGAACTTTGACCGACGGCCCGGCCGGCGCGTCCGTCAGGACCACGTCGAGCGCATACCGGGAGAGCTCGGCCAACAGCCGGTCGGACTTATCCTCACGGCAGATCAATTGAACTGTTTCAGTGAGGTGTAAGGCCGGCTCCAGCAGTTTCAACGCTACCATCTTGGGCACCACGTCGGCGATCCCTACGACCAATCTCAGCGGCCTGTGACCTGGCCTCCCTTTCAGCGTCTGCTGAAGCTCGCGCCCGATACTGAAGATCTCTTCGGCATAGCGAAAGACGACCTGGCCGACATCGGTCAGAACCAATCTTTTGCCGACCCGGTTGAAGAGCTTCTCGCCGAGCGCATGCTCCAGCGCCCGGATTTGAGCGCTGATGGTGGGCTGCGCCAGGCGCAACTCGGCACTGGCCTGAGTGACGCCCCCCTTCTTGGCGACCAGCCAAAAGTAGAGCAGGTGATGATAGTTGAGCCATTCCATGGCTTGTGACTATATAGGTTTTATCTACCAGTTGGAACCAAAATATCTATTATTCTATCAATGCGACTCGTGCTACATTTTGACCTCGGATAGTGATCGTGGCATGGATTGAGTGTGGGGAACGGCAGATCCGCGCTGTTCTCGCTGACAGCGCCGGTGAAATCGCCGGTCCGACTATTCATGCCCGATGATCTCCTTCACTGGTGGAGCATCGAGACCTTTTGCGGCATCGTTCGCAAGAGGTCTTTTTGTCTAGGATCTAGTGGAACCAGCAGTCTGAAAACCAAATCTAGGGGGAAATTATGAACTGTCCTGTCTGTAACGTGGCGTTGACGATGGCTGATCGTCAGGGCGTCGAGATCGACTATTGTCCGAAATGTCGTGGAGTGTGGCTCGACCGTGGCGAACTAGACAAGATCATCGAGCGCGCGGCGACCGAATCAACGACGATCCGCGAGCCGGAATATCAGCGCGAGACTTATCCGGTGAGATCGGATCATGACGATCGGCATCATCAGGGTCATCACCCGCACAAACGCAAATCGTTCTTCGGCGAGATCTTCGACTTCGACTGATTCGCTGACTTGAATCAGCCGGGGAGGCCGCTCAACAGATCGGCCTCCTCACTAATCAATCAATTGACGATTACGAAATCCTGTGGACACTATCCTCTTTCCTTTCTCCGATTACTGGTGGGCCTATCTGGCCTTCACTGGCTTCGTTCTCCTGCTCCTCACCCTGGACCTGGGCGTCTTTCACCGCCAGGCGCACGAAGTCGGGTTCCGCGAAGCCGCCGCGTGGAGCGTCGTCTGGGTCGCGCTGGCGCTCGTCTTCAACTTCGGCCTTTACCAATACGCGCTCTGGAAGTTTCCGCAGGATCCACGACTCGCTGCGCTGCCGGGGTTCGATCCGTCCGCCGCCGCCTGGCAGATGTCGCTGGAGTTCCTGACCGGTTACGTCGTCGAGAAGTCGCTGGCCGTGGACAATATTTTCGTCTTCGTCGTGGTCTTCAGTTTCTTCGCCATTCCGGCGAGATACCAGCACCGGGTACTGTTTTACGGCATTCTGGGCGCCCTTGTCTTCCGCGCGATCTTCATCGCGCTGGGCTCGGCGCTCATGCAGTACCACGCGGTCATTATCATTTTCGGCGTCTTCCTGATCCTGACCGGTTTGAAGATGATGATGATGCCGGAGAAGCCGATAAATCCCGAGGGGAACTTCGTCGTCCGGCTTTTCCGAAAGCTGATACCGGTGACGCCGGACTTGCACGGCCAGCGATTCTTCGTGCGACTGAACGGCGTGTTGCAGGCGACGCCGCTCGTGCTGGCGCTGCTTTTTCTGGAGTTGACCGACGTGATCTTTGCCGTGGATTCCGTTCCCACGATCTTCGCCTTGACCAACGAGCCGCTGATCGTCTTCACCTCGAACATCTTCGCCATCCTAGGCCTGCGGGCGATGTATTTCATGCTGGCCGGGGCAGTGGATAAATTCTATCTGCTCAAGTATGGGCTGGCCATGGTCCTGATCTTCGTCGGACTTAAGATGGTATGGCTCAACGATCTGTACGATGGTAAGTTCCCGATCACCCTCTCGCTTGGCATTATCGGCGGCGTGATCGCGGTCTCAACTGCGCTTTCGCTGCTCTTCCCGAAAAGTTCGGTGGAAAGCGGACGCGCCTCGACCTGAATCGATCATTTCACGGCAGAGCCGCCCGCTCCCGCCGTCTTTATCCGCGGAATAGACCGGATCAGCGAGATGCCGCAATCGATAATTGGCCTGGCCTCCCGGGACGAAATCTAGTATTAATGAAAGGCGAAGATCCTCTCCCCAGTCATGGAGATAGCCCGATGAAGCCGACCGACGACCTGGTATTTCTGTTCGATGTTGACAATACGTTGCTGGACAACGACCGCGTCACCGCCGATCTTCGGCGTTATCTGGAACGTGAGTTCGGCAACGCCACCCGCGATCGATACTTCACCATCTTTGAAGAGCTGCGAGCCGAACTCGGCTATGCCGATTACCTGGGCGCATTGCAGCGGTATCGGCTCGAAGCGTTGGACGATCCGCGATTGCTGATGATCTCTTCATTCCTGACCGACTATCCGTTCGCGAATCGTCTCTATCCCGGCTCGCTCGATGCGATCGAGCATCTGGACGCCTGGGGTCCGACGGTCATCCTCTCGGATGGAGATGTGGTCTTTCAGCCGCGCAAAGTTCAGCGCTCGGGATTGTGGGAGGCGGTCGGAGGGCGAGTGCTGATCTATATTCACAAGGAACAGATGCTGCCGGATGTCGAGCGACATTACCCTGCCCGGCGCTATGTGATGGTGGATGATAAATTGCGGATCCTGGCGGCGATGAAAAAGATCTGGGGCGAAAAGCTGATCACCGTCTGGCCGCGCCAGGGACATTACGCGCACGATTCCCAGGTGACCTCTCTGTATCCGCCTCCCGACATCACGCTGGAACGCATCGGCGATCTGGTCAACCACGACCTGCCGGCGTTGCTGGGCCGGATCCAATGAGTTTCAACGGTTTCTTGAAGTTCTTGAATAGACCGCGGAAGACGCGAAAGACGCTGAATCAATCAAGGTTCGTATATTTTGCGTCTTTCGCGTCTTCCGCGGTTTAAATTTGAAATCAGTCTTACGCCTCCGGCTTGAGATCGGGGGATCAGTCCGATCTCAACGCCTGGGTGACGTTGATCCGCGCCGCGCGGGCCGCCGGAAGCACGGAGGCGATGACCGTCGCGCCGAAGATCACCCCGATGGATCCGGTCAGCGGCAGCAGTCCGGGGAATTGCACCTCTTGAACGTAACTGCCGAGCAGTCGCGAGAATGCCAACCCGATGGCGGCGCCCGCCGCCACGCCGATCACCGCGATGATCATTCCGTCAAGAAGCACGTTGGTGAGGATCTTGCGCGGCGGAGCACCCAGGGCGAGTCGGATCCCGAACTCGCGAGTGCGCCCGCTGACTGAAAAAGCGAGCACGCCGGCGACGCCGACGACAGAGATTGCCAGTGCGAGAGCGGCGAATCCTCCGAACACCAGCGTGTTGAGCCGATCCGGCGCGAGCACTTCGGCGCGGATATCTTCGAGCGTCGCCGCTCCTTCGACCGGCTGGTCGGCGGACAACTCGCGGATGATGCGTTTGATCGGCACCACCAGCCCGTACGGATTGATGTTCGTATGAACGAACAGACGTCCTCCCCAGAGCTTCTGCTGCTCGAAGGGGTGATAGACGCTCAGGGCCGGACCCGGCACTACATTTTCATCGTCGACATCGGCCGCCACGCCGACGATGCGGCGAGGCTCGGTGCTGACGTCGGCGAACTTCATCACGGGGTCGGTCCACATCAGGTGGCGATTGACCGCGTCCTGATTCGGGAACATCCGTTGCGCCAAACTCTGGCTGACGATGACGACCGATTCGCCGCCCTGGCGGTCGGCGTCGTTGAAATCGCGCCCAGTGATCAGCGGGACGCCGAGCGCCGCGAAGAATCCCGGTGAGACCGTCCGGAACCGGGCGCGCGGATATTCTTCGCCCGGCGCGCGAACGTAGCCGTCCGCCGAGAACTCGAACCCGGGACCGAAGGTACCCGCATCGCGCCACGGGACGACGGTGCCGATCGCGACACGATCCACGCCCGGCAACTCGGAGATACGGCGGATCGATTCTTTGTAGAACCCCAGAATCTGGTCGGGAGTCCGTCCGTACGAAATCACGGGCACGTTCAATGCCAGCACCTGGTGCGTGTCGAAACCGGTCCGGGCCGCCTGCAGCGCGATCAGCGTCTTGAGCAACATACCGGCGCCGACCAGCAACACGAACGACGCCGCGATCTGCGTCATGGCGAAGACGCGCAGCCGGCGGCTCGTACTGCCGGTGATCCGCAGGCTGCCGTTGGACAGGCCGATCCCGGATGACGTCTGGGCCGACGGCAGACGGGGGACAAAGGCCAGCAGCGCCGCCGCGACGATCGCCAGGACGGCTCCGACCCAGAGCAGGCTGGAATCGACCGTCAGGTCGAGCGCGCGGACAGAGAAGCGAGAAGTGTATCGGGCCAGGATGGCCACCATCGGCCGCGCGCTCAGCACGCCGAGCGCCGCGCCGGCGCCGCAGAGCAGGAGGGTTTCTGCCAGCAGCATTCGACGCAGTTCACCGGTGCTCGCGCCGAGCGCCGCACGAATCGCCAACTCGCCCTCGCGCCGCACCGTCCGCGCGAGAATCAGGTTGGCGACGTTCGAACAGGCAATCAGAAAAACGAGGCCCGACGCCGCCAGCAGCATCAGCAGCATGGTCCGCGCCCGCGAGGTGATCTGGTCGCGCAGCTTCACGGCGTCGATCCGGAAATCCGCTTTGGCCGAATATGCTTCGGGGTGATCTTTGACGATCGTTTGGTGGATGGTTTGCAGTTCGGCGCGCGCCGACTCGAGATCGGCGCCGGGCGCGAGCCGGGCGAACAACTCAGTCATCCGATGGACCCGTCCGGTCACCATCGTCGCCGACAGATGATGCGGGCTGGTCACCACGTTGGCGATAATTTCGGTCTCCGCCGGATACGGTACCGACGGTTCCAGCACTCCCACGATGGTGGCCAATCGATCGCCGAGCCGGACGGTCTTGCCGAGTACGGATGGATCACTTCTGAGCACCGTCGACCAGAAACGGTGAGTCAGGACCATCGCGCCGGCGGCATTCGGGCCGTCGTCTTGTGCGCCGAGCAGGCGACCGATCACCGGATGCAATCCCATCACCTCGAAATAGGATCCGCCGACGACGCCCGCGCGAACCTCACGCGGCTCGCCGAGGCCGATCATGGTGAAGCCGATTGTGGAGAAATCGCCGAAGGCGCTCAGCGTTTTGGTACGCTCGCGCAGATCCTGGATTTCCGGCACGGAGAACGCGACGTTGTCGGCGCCGATGCCGCGCGCGCTCTGGCGGATGTAGATCAGCCGGTCTTCGTCGCGGTTGACGAGCGGCCGCAGCAGCACGCCGCGCACCACGCTGAAGATGGGGGCGTTGGCGCCGATGCCGAGTGCCAGCGTCAACACCACCGTCACCGCCAGCCCTTTGCTGCGAGCGAGCGAACGGAGCGCAACTCTCAGATCGTTCAGGAACAGGTCCGGTTTGAATATCATAATTCAGCCTCCTTACGCCTCCTTGCCAGCCTCCGGCCAGTGTTCGGCCAGAGCCACGGCACTATCTCTTTTTCGTCATCAGTAAGTCGAACGGCGAAGACTGAAATCGACACCGCCTTCGGAAATAATCGACAGGCCGCCCGTCACTCGCGCCTAATCGGTATCTGAAGAAAACAATAGGCTTTCTGGATGCTTCTCAGCTTGTGCTCGATGGAAATCATCCACGGCTTACGTTGGAAGAAGTTTGGCGGCGGATTAAAGCCGAACTGCGGGACTGCGTCCATCCCAGCAGGCGTAGATGCGGAAGTGGGGAGGCCCGGCTAGCGAAGTCTGTACAATCGCCGCACAAGGTTGATGGGCCTTATCTCCATTCTCCCTGTAACACGAAACCGGCCCAGTAATAGGAGGATGCCCAGCGTGGTTCTCGCCACATCGAGATCTGCGCTTTGCGGAGCGCCGCTGCCGGAGTGTCTTTGCCGGCCAGAAGGTTGCGGTAAAATCGCTTCATCAACTCAGCCGTCGCGCCGTCTCTGACATTCCACAGGCTGGCGATGACGCGCGGGGCGCCGGCGTAGATGAACCCTCGTGTCAACCCGATCAATCCTTCACCTTTGATCTCCTTGCCCAGCGCGGTGCTGCATGCCGAGAGGACGACCAGCTCGGCGTTCAGTTTCAGATTGTAGATCTCGTGTAAACGTAAGAAACCTTCCTGTTCACGTCCCTCTTCGTCCACCAGTGAGAGCACGATTCCTGAGAGTTCCGGGTGTCTGCTGTTGAGCAGCCCATGGGTAGCGAAATGGATAATGCGGTACTGATCCAATCCGGCGCTCTCGACCGTGGCGCGGCTGGCGGCAAAGTCAAGAGCCTTTAACGACTGTTGGGGCGGGGCCAGCGCCACGATGGCTTCAGCCTCTTCGCGGGTGTGGATCAGCCGCTCGAAACTGCCGACATCCGTCTCTCTGGCCGACCTGGTGAGCGCCGATTCCGGGCGGAATGAATCTCTGACCGGCGTCGCTCCGACCATCTTCGCCGGTTTGACTCGCGGATCGTTCGGGTCAAAGACCGGATCGGAGATGACGGCAACGGTTTGGAGCGTCGATCGGGTCCGGGTCGGCTCGCGCCGCGTCTCCATCAGTATGGCTGCCGACGGCAGGCTGATGACTTCATGATCGACGATCAGCGGTTTTTGCCGATCGATCGCGCCGCCGAGAGCCGGAGCCGG
>DATEFT010000739.1:0-6383 GCA_035280505.1 Blastocatellia bacterium
CGGCGCGCCGGTCGGAAACGGATGCATCAACGCGGGCGTGCCCGGCGTCACCGCTTCGCCGGGCCGCTTCCAATCGCCGCGGCGGAAGACCCTGGTTTCGCGAGGCCAGCGGCGCGGCGTCAGGGCCAGCGTCGTCACGCCGGACGGCCACTCGTTCAGCAAATCGCCGATCTTCTGGTTGGCCTCGGCCCACTCGGGAACCGTCGTGCGATAAAAACTGAAGACCTGACGCTGCTGCTCCGCCGTTCGTTCGGCCGGGGGAATCGCCAGGATGCCGCGCACGTCGGAAGGTACCGGGTCGGCAACCGGCTGCGGCGCCGCCGTCACCGACAATCGGAACCGCCCGATGTTGGGTTGGGGCGTGCGGATCTCCTCGCTGAACTTCTGAATTAACTGAAACGAGAGCGTCGTGCCTCCCTCAAACCCCAGGGGCCCGGTGGGAGTGGCGACCTCGAAGACCAGCTTGCGATCCCGATTGCGGCGCCCCGCGCCGGCATCGCTCGACCAATGGGATTTCTGGTTGCCGTCGATCACGTTCTTCACCGGGTAGTCCGGATGTTCGTAATCGGCGGTCGGGTTTTGCAGCGTGACCCGGATCGGCCGGTCCGGCATGCCCCGGGACGGATTGGCCGGCGCGGCATCCACGATCAATTCCGAGACGAAGAACTTGCCGTCGAAATCCCGCCCCGGGCCGTTGCGCGGCAGATTCGGGCTGGTCAGAAACTCGACCCGGAGACCGGTGAGATGCTTGAGAGTCGTCCGCGCTTTGACCTGGTAGTTGTTGGACGTCGCGTTGTCTCCGCGGGCCAGGAACGAACCGTCGGGCAGCCGCTCGAACTTGACGCCGAAGATGGCGTGAATCTCCGTCTCCATCAACGGCGTCCACTGGGTTTCATCATAGGCCATCTTCCGCTCCCACTCGGCCATGCGATCATTGAGATCGGGGGTGCGCAGCCTCAGTCCATCTTCCAGTTTGGCGATCTCCGCCTGAATCTGCCGCCGCTTCCCGATGATCCTGGCATCGGGCGCCTCCAGTTCCGGCTCGTCGTCGGAATTGAGGAAGGCGTAGAACTGATAGTATTCGGTCTGCTTGATCGGATCGAATTTGTGGTTGTGACACTGGGCGCATTTGATCGTCAGTCCCAGAAAGGCATTGCCGACGGCGTCCACCCGATCGATCAGGCCCTCCACGCGAAACTGTTCGGGGTCGACGCCGCCTTCCTGATTGAGCATCGAATTGCGCAGAAAGCCCGTGGCGATGCGCTGGTCGAGGGTCGGTTCGGGCAACAGATCTCCGGCCAGTTGCTCAATGGTGAAGCGGTCGAAGGGTTTGTCTTCATTGAAAGCGGCGATCACCCAATCGCGATAGGGCCAGATCGACCGCGGCAGATCCTTCTCAAATCCATTGGTGTCGGCATAGCGCGCGGCGTCGAGCCACCAGCGTCCCCAGCGTTCGCCGTAATGCGGGCTGCCGAGCAGCCGGTCGATCTGCCTCTCCCAGGCTCCGGGCGAAGGGTCCGCCAGAAAATCGTCGATCTCCCGCAACGACGGCGGGAGCCCCGTCAAATCGAGGCTCAACCGGCGAAGCAGCGCCGTCTTCTCCGCTTCAGGCGAGGGTGCGAGACCGTTCTTCTCGATCCGTGAAAGGATGAAATGGTCCAGGGAGTTGCGAGTCCAGGCCCGGTTCTTGACCGCCGGAACCCGGGGCCGGAGGGGAGCGACAAAGGCCCAATGTTGCGGGATTGCCGATTGCGGGTTGCCGCCGGGTTGTAGTGAAGCGGATGGCGGATTTTCGGGCCAGACGGCGCCTTCATCGATCCAGCGTTTGATCAGCGCAACCTGCTTCGGCGCCAGCGGGGTCCCGCCCAGCGGCATTCGCTGTTCGTCACCTTCGCCCAGAATTCGATGGACGAGCCGCGAATCTCGGCTCGAACCGGGCACGATGACGGCGCCGGAGATGCCGCCCTTCATCGCCATGGCCTTGACGTCGAGTTTCAACTGGCCCGACGCCCTGGATCCTCCATGGCACCGGTAACAGTTCGCGGCCAAGATGGGTTGGATGTCGCGCAGAAAATCGACCCTCGTCTGCGCGGGAGGTCGCTGAAAGGAGCGGGCGCTGATTCCGGCCAACGGCGCCAGCAACGCGACCCAGGCGATCAAGAGCAGGAGTTTCAACAAACGCAGCTTCATATAAATATGACAGATAATGAAAAAGTAAGTCGCTTGAAGCTTGATTTGAAACCGCGAAATACGCGGAACACGCGAAATCGATGACTTTTATCGTGTTTCGCGTGCTTCGCGGTTTGCTATCCGATTTATGCGTAGTATTGCCGATGAGGGGCCCGGTGTAAACTGATTGGGGAATGACGGCTGCTTTTGCTGAAACGAGATCAATCGTGTCGCAACGCCGTCATCGGATCGACACTCGCCGCGCGACGGGCAGGCAGATACCCGGTCAGCACCGCCATCGCAATCAGCACCAACGTGGCCAGCACCATCGTCGGCGGATCGCCGGCGGTCAGTCCGACAGGTCATTTAGCGCCTCCTGCTGAATGGGCCGAGGTCTCGGCCTTCTACATATGATCTTAGAGCCCGACGTATAGAAGCTCAAGGCATGGGCGTCTGATGGAATCGATCTTCGAAACCGCGGAAGATCCGAAGCCGTCGAGTGTTCGCAGCTTCCGCGCATTTCGCGGTTTAAGTCGCGGTTGAAGCGACGCGCGCGGGATTTTTGCAGGATTATACAATCATTCGCGAGGATCGTCTTACCGCCCTCTCGCCCGCGGCGCTTAGAATTCACCCCGGACAGTAGGACGCAAAGGAGGAACAATGCAGAAGCGTAAACTTGGAAAGAGCAACCTGGAAGTTTCAGCCCTCGGGCTCGGTTGCATGGGAATGAGCTTCGGATTCGGTCCGGCCGGGGACCGGCAGGAGATGATCTCGGTGCTGCGGTCGGCCGTCGAACGCGGCGTCACCTTCTTCGACACCGCCGAAGTCTACGGCCCGTTCGCCAACGAAGAGCTGGTGGGCGAAGCCCTCTCGCCCTTCCGCGAGCGGGTGGTGATCGCCACCAAGTTCGGATTCAAACTGAAGCCCGACGGAGAGCCGGGTTGGGTGGGGCTGGATAGCCGGCCGGAGCACATCAGGCAGGTCGCCGAGGCCTCGCTCAAACGACTCAAGACCGAGGTCATCGATCTGTTCTATCAGCACCGGGTCGATCCGGAGGTCCCGATCGAGGACGTGGCGGGAGCGGTGAAGGACCTGATTCGGGAAGGGAAGGTCAAACACTTCGGCCTTTCGGAAGCGGGAGCGGAAACGATTCGCCGCGCGCACGCGGTCCAGCCGGTCACGGCAGTCCAGAGCGAATACTCGCTGTGGTGGAGACGCCCCGAAGCGGAGGTGCTGCCGACCCTCGAGGAACTCGGGATCGGCTTCGTGCCCTATAGCCCCCTGGGCAAGGGCTTCCTGACGGGGAAGATAAACGAAAACACCTCGTTCGATCGCACCGATTTCCGCAACATCCTCCCGCGCTTTACGCCGGAGGCCCGGAGGGCGAATCAGGCGCTGGTCGAGCAGCTCGGCAGAATCGCGGAGCGGAAGAAGGCGGCGCCGGCTCAGATCGCCCTCGCCTGGCTGCTGGCCCAGAGACCATGGATCGTACCGATCCCCGGCACCACCAGGCTGCATCGCCTGGACGAGAACATCGGAGCCGTCGCCATTGAACTGACGCCGGGCGATCTCCGCGAGATCGATCAGGCCGCTTCAAAGATCGCGGTCCAGGGGGCTCGGTACCCCGAAGAGCTGGAGCGACTGACCGACCGTTGAGCGGTCCTGATCATCAGGCGGTAGATGAGAATCAAGCGGCCCGGGAACGATAGAGCCTGAAGAAGGCGTCGCCGCGCACGATCGCGAACTCCGGACCCAGCGAGTTCGCGAGCGTGTTGACGTCCGTCGGCGTCATATTCCACGACCCCATCCCCGCCGCCACAAACAACGGGCCCTGGCCGTCCCACGATTGAGCGATCCCGGCGAGCTGGTTCCGCCCGCTCGCCAGGTCGTTCACTCCCAGCAGCGTGGCGACCGGCAGCCCTCCGATCATCGAGATCCGGCTCTCCGGCTGGTAGTTGAGAAAGATGCCCTGCAGATCGTGGACCTCACGCCGATACAGATCTGCAATCTCGGCGCTGAGCGGAAGATCGGTGTTTCCATTCCGGTTGTAGGCAAAGAGCAGATTCATTCCGGTCCGGGCCAGGTATCGCCCGCTGCGCCGGATAAATCCTTCCAGGTCCTGCGGCGGCCAGTTGGATGGATAGGTATAACCGGCGCCCGAGGGCCCGGCCACCAGCAGATCGTTGGCCGTCTGTGTCTGCTGGAAATATTGCAGCATCGTCGGCGCCATATCGAGCAGCAGCGCGCTGATGCTCCAGTTGAGGGGAACCTGCCCGCGCCCCGGATCGTCCCAGATCGACCGCATGCGATGCTGGTTGTATTGAATGTTGTCGCCCTCCACCATGGTCATCGTCAGGTAGATCTTGTTCTCCAGCTTCGGCGGCCGCGCCCGCGACTGACGCGTCTTGACTTTCCCTCTCGCCCCGCTGAAGACCGTTCCGTTATAGAAGAAGTCCGCCGCCACCACCGGTACGCGATGCTGTCCGCAGAGGGTCACGCCCGTCATCTCATGCCCCTGCGGAAACCATCCGAGATAGGGCGAGTCGGGTTGCGCCGTCTCCAGAATCTCCGTCAACAGCGCGGCTTCATCCGCACTCTCCGGATCCAGCCAGAAGACCGGAGCGTTCACCGCCACGATATAGTCACGGAAGAGCGGGTTCGCCACCTGGATGCTGGGAGCCGTGTTCGTCGCCATCACCAGATACTCGTTCCACATCTCCGTCTGCAACACCAGTTGCCGGGTCCCCGCCGGAGGGGTGAACTTGTAGATGAAATAGCTGTTCCCGTCGGCAAACCGCCAGCCCGAAGTGGTCTGCGAACTGTCCGCGTCGAAGAGATACGGAGCCTCCCCGGCGCTCGCCGGTTGAAACGACGCGATCACCTGGCCGTCCGCCGTCACCGTCACCCGCGAGACCGACGGCCCCCAGCCATCGATCGAAAACGCATCCTGATACTTCACATAGACCGCCTCTCCGCCGAGAAACGCGGAGAGATCGGCCGTGTAGACGGCTCGGTTTGAGGCATCTCGCACCTGACCCGGGGCCCTCAACAGGGTCAGCCACTGCACATTGGGGACCGAGACGGTGTTGGTCGGGCTGATCGCCGTCAACATCCGGTTCGTCAGCTTCGGCCACAGCTCGCTCAGCGCCCAGCGGTAAGCATCGAGCCGATGGCTGAAACGCCCGCGCAGGTCATCCAGGACCGGCAGATTCAGACTCTCCGCCAACTCCGCCGTCGCGATCACGCCGCCCTTCAGGCCGGCGAGATTGGTCGCCAGATTCACGGTATCCGGCAGATTGGGATCGTAAACGACGGCCCCGTTGATCTCCGGACGATATCGTTCGATCAGGGACCAGGGATCGGAATTATTGCGGTATGGAACATTCAGGTTCGGCAACCAGAGCTGGTTCGTCTGGTCCGTCCCCCAATAAAAATAGAGCCTCGGACGCCGGCGGTTCACAATCCCCTGCAGCGTCACCAGCAGCCCCTGCCGGTCGCCGGAGAGCGACGACAGATCGGCCGCCTCCAGATCATGCGGCTCCGGAAAGGTCGGCAGCGCCTGGCCGGGAGGCCAGACCAGCGAACAATTCTGAAGACCATTCGACGATTGAGAGACCGCGGGAAACGGCAACAGGCTGAACCCAACGCCAGCCCCACTCAAAGCAAGAAACTTTCTTCGGGTAAATGGCATAGATCTCCCCCATGTTTCAGCAAATTGAGAAACTCTGCGAAACAAAAAATAGACGATGATTGTAATAATTTTACCTTCACCGAAAATAGGCGTCCGCGGCCGGACTGTCAAGCTCGGCAAAATCGATTTATCAACGCGAAACACGCGAAATACACGAAAGATGGTCGATCTCGCGTATTTCGCGTGTTTCGCGGTTTCGAATCGAGCTGCTGGAGGCTGATCTCTAGTCGTCTCCGGTCTTCGCGGTCCACGGCTCGCGAATCAGCACGACGAGCTTCTTCGCGCGGTCTTCAAAGCCGAGCCGGTTGCGGTTCGCATTCCCGCCCAGGTAGATCGTTCCGTCCTCGATCACGATCCAGAGGCGCTGGTGCGAAAAGAAGAAGACTCCGATCAGGGCCAGGCCGAGGAGGATGAACCCGGCATACATCAGCTTAGTTCCGGGGTAGTACTGGATCGAGAGCAGGTGCGCGTGCGGCACCTTCTCGAAGTCGGTCAGGACCAGTCGATACGGACCGGCGTCCAG
>DATEFT010000740.1:0-4466 GCA_035280505.1 Blastocatellia bacterium
GGAACATAACGATTACAACGGCTTCGAAACCCAACCCAACGTCCGGCTGCTCTGGACGCCAAGCGCGCATCAGGTGGTATGGGCGGCCGTTTCGCGGGCCGTCAGAACTCCGACCCGCAACTATGAAGACATCAGGGTCACGCTCCAGCCCACCCCAGGGCCTGGCGGGCTCCCGATTGTGCCGACCCTGCTCGGCAACAAGAAGAGTAAGACCGAAGAGGGACGCGCCTATGAGTTCGGCTATCGCATCCAGCCTGGCAAGAAGCTTTCGCTCGATCTCGCCACCTTCTACAACCGCTATGATCTCGGGCTAACGGTTGAAGAGGGCTTGCCGTTCTTCGAACCGAATCCGCAACCGGCGCATCTGATCATTCCGCTCCGCTTTGACAATCTGCTTCGCAGCGAGACTTATGGTTGGGAGGCTTCCGCCAACTTGGACCTCGTCAGACGCTGGAAAGTGCGCGGCAGCTTTTCGGGGCTCCGGGTGCATTTGCATGCCCCGAGCCAGAGCACAGTTCCGGAGGCAGCTCCGGGCCTCCAGCCACGTCAGCAATTTCAACTCCATTCCTACCTCAAACTACCTCGCAATTTCGAACTGGGTCATTCGCTGTATTACGTCTCCGGCCTGTCCGAGACACAGATTCCTGCCTATACGCGATTCGATACACGTCTCGGATGGAGAGTGAGGGAAGGCATCGAATTGAGCCTGGAGTTGCAGAACCTGTTGGACGACCGCCATCCGGAGTTCAACAGTCTTGACACTTTCGTCGTCCCAAGTCAGGTCGGGCGCAGCATCTATGGGAAAATGGCGTGGAGGTTTTAATTGGGACTCCGGTTTCAGTTCAATCCAGCTTGGTTGTGTACAAAAGGGCGGAGGCGACTTGGCGCAAATTTTGACATGTGAAAACAGGATGTCACGTCATCGCTACTACTAAATAATTCATTTGAAATCGACCTCAGCAGCTCCGTTGCTAAACAATCCCCTATTAGCTGACCTCCTGCAGAGAGCCTACTAGGGGGGGGCTAGTCGCACCAGTAGCCGCGCAATCTCGCCGAGCGGCAAGCAGTAATCCACATCTACATTTTGCAGCGCACTTTGCGGCATGGAGGGGGCGATTGCTTCTACCGGATCCTGCACGATGGCGATTCCCCCGCAATCCTTCACCGCTCGGAGTCCCGCCGCGCCGTCATTCAGATGCCCGGTGATCACCACACCCACGATGCGCGACCCATAAGCGTGCGCCGCCGAGCGGAATAATGCGTTGATGGCTGGGCGGAAGCGATTCTCCTTCGGGCCGCGCCTGACCCTGACAAGGCCGGGCTCAAGCATTAGGTGGTGATCAGGCGGAGCCACATAAATATGCCCCGGCTTGAGCGGATCGAGATCAGCCGGAAAAGAGGCCGGGAGCGGCCCAGCCTTCATAAGTATCTGGGGCAATAAGCCCGGAGCATTCGGGGCCATGTGTTGCGCCAGGAGAACAGAAGCAGGAAACCCTTCGGGCAATCCGCTAACAATCACCCTCATCCCATCAATGCCTCCGTAGGAGGCTCCTATTACGATGATGTCCTTGTTCGTCATACCTGCTAGCCCTATGGAATTAGGATAAAACCGCTAATCTCAATTGCGCAAGACTGATAACGTTGTATGGCTTAGCGTATGAAATTTCTTGTTTGGCAACGAAACCCCGATTCCGCTCGCCGCACCCGTAATCACCGCGACCTTGCCTTTAAACTCTTTCATGATCTCCTCTGATGAATTGCCCGCGGCTCTCTTCTTTCAATCGTGAAAGGCGCGAACCTCTTCGCGGTTTGAATCTCAAGCCCCAATCGTCACCGCTCACTCGGGGACTGACTCGTCATCTGCAGCCAGCAGCGCCGTCGCGACCCTCTGATCCTGATCGATGACATGCTCCGCGATGCGGAAGAACTCCTTCCGCAGAGGGTGCTGCAACACCTCATCACGCGTCAGGAATTGCTCCGGCCCATTGGCCCAGCTTGATTGGTCCGCGTCGATTACCGAGAACTCGTACTGAATTGGCGCGGAACGAATGATCATCCCCACGCGATAGCGTGATTCCGGAGCCGTCTCATCATCAAACTCGCCAAAAGTCAGGGCCAGATCGAGCCCCGATTCAGGGTGCGCCGTGGACCAACCCGCATGATAGATCGCATAGGCATCTCCATCTTGATAGACGAATCCATAAATACTCTGCGTCTCCCCGCCGCAGCAGGCACGGGTCTGAGCTGGTGTATCTTCTCCAAGTTCGAGACGGATCTCCGACATCGCTGTTTCGACCTCTCTTTTACCTCGGTTACCGTGTTAAGACTTCCGTTAAATACTATTACTAGCGTCTGATAACCATAAGGCAATTACCCCAGAACCAAGTCCAAAACACTGCCTCCCAACAGAACTTGCCACCAAGCTAACTAACAAATTACAACCCACACTGTCGAGGCCGGGGCGTTATCAGACGCACGAAATGTACCAGGTACTCCGTAACTGTTCAGGTGGATGGCTGAGTGACATTTTGAACCTGTGGACATCTTCAATCAACCGGGCTAATCTGCCGCCGTGCTGACTGACACTCGACCCACTCGGAATCAGTGAAGAAGATTGGAACAGACGCCCGCCTCCGCGCGTGCGGCGCTGATGTTTCTCCTCCAGCAGAACCAAGGCTTAGAAAATCACTGCGCCGCCTACGAACTGCAAGTTCAAAGACCGGAGGCCGAACTGCAAGGGCTTAAAAGGCTGGAGTTAGAAGTGGCTGAATTGCGCGAACGCCGGGGACAGAATTCACAGAACTCTTCTAAACCACCCTCTTCTGACCCGCCCTCGGTCTCACGCCCCAACCAACGTCAATCGAGTAGCCGCAAACGAGGAGGTCAGCGGGGGCATCGAGGGCAAGCACGGAAACGATTGCCGCCGGAAGAATGTGCTGGAATACCTAACCTCAGCTTGTGCTTCTCTGCTCAATGGGAGTGGCTCAAGCTGCCTAGTGCCAGATTCTTCATAAGGGCTTTCACGCCGGGGCTCCTCACCTACCAGGCCCTCAACCGGCGCTGAGATCATACGGCGGATAACAAGAAAGGAAAATGAGATGGAAGGTAATGACTCTCACGTGAAAGCATCCGTCTTTATTGGCATGAGCCTCGACGGCTTCATCGCGCGCAACAATGGCGCGTTCGATTTTCTGCCACCAGGCGGCGGCGAACCCCACGGTTACGATGAGTTCATGGCTTCGGTAGACGCGCTGGTCATCGGTCGGAATACTTATGAGACGGTGCTGGCGTTTGAGACATGGCCTTATGACAAGAAGCCTGTTTTTGTGCTCAGTACGCGCCCGCTTGCCCCCGCGCCCGCCGGAGCTGTGGTAGAACATCTTTCGGGAGAACCAACCGAGATTGTCGCGCATCTTGCCGCGCGCAGCCTGCGTCATGTATACGTAGATGGCGGCATTACCATTCAACGCTTTCTGCGAGCCGGGCTGGTTCAACGTCTCATCATCACGCGTGTGCCTGTGCTCATCGGCGAAGGAATACCGCTCTTTGGCCCACTCCATCGCGATGTCCACTTGCTCCACATTGCCACTCGTCAGTACGCCAGCGGCCTCGTCCAAAGTGAGTACGTAGTTATCACCGCTGCGCCGTCTAATCAACAAACGGAGCCGAAGTGATCACTTGGCCCCCCAGGTGAACGGTTACAGTTACTCCTAACCGCTCAGAGGGGGCCCGACTCTACACCTCCAATAGGATTAGAATCGCGGAATGCCGGATAATACGGCAACTGACACACCTCAGATGGCCACAACTGATGCAGGCGCTTCCACATTGTTCGTGCCGATTGTCCTAGTGCCTTCAATTGACTGTATTCTTCCGACAATTCGGCGAAGGCTTCCATCCAAGCAATTACTTGCTGGCGAAGCGTTGTCGGGCCTCTTGGCCTATCGCTTTTGAGAGCCTCGGGCAACCGATGATTGAGATGGAAAATATTCCATCTCGCGCCGGCATTCACCAAGCTTCGATAAAACGCGAGATCATCATCCGCATCTCCATACGAGCAAGCCAGGCGGGACCGATAAGCCCTTTCCATCACGGGCCAGGTCCGGCTCGGAATACGCATCATGCATCCCCAAGTCATCCGCCAAGGCATCCCTTCAATCAGCGCGTGTCTAAACCCTCCGGCACCGAAATCAAACAACCTTGGCCTACCATCACACCGGATATAATCCCCCGCCGCATTCTGATCGCCTTTGCAGTATGCCAGCAGCGGCCCCGGATTCTCCTCAACCGCTACCGTCACCAATTCGATCTCCTCATCGACACCAAGCTGAGGACTGATACCGGCCGCCGCGAAAATCGCGTGATAGGTCCTGATCGCCCCATCAATTTCGCTTCTCGGAATGGGGCAGACTCGTGCGTCTGACCAGGGATCCTGATAGAGATTCTGAGGATTCGGCTCTGAACCG
>DATEFT010000741.1:0-23675 GCA_035280505.1 Blastocatellia bacterium
TTACGAAGATATAAACCGTGTATATTTGATATAAGTCCAACCAGTATAAATATATACAATAATATTTTTTGTGATTTACTAATCATATAAGTTACTATAGATCGTCACATAATTCAGCCGAAGTCAAACCTCAGATCATCAGGCGGCTGTCCTAATGAGGTCCTGCATCTTCACGCTCCATGTTCTCGTCGGAAATCTACACTTGAATGGAAGTTACTGAATTTACCGGCATATTACCATTCGCATTTAACTGATGGTCGTTTTTTTCAAGACACCTCCGGCAATTGGATTGTTCCAGGCAATCCCCATGTTCAGCGAGAATGATTTCCTGCCCTGATGTCAATCAAGGGAGCCGCCGATGTTGAGATGCAAAATTTCCTGCTCGCCAAATGGCGGGGAGAATTTCACGATGCCATGGTGAAATTCTCCCCGCCATTTTTGACATGATGGCCCTCTTACCAGGATAATACGGCCATGTTCAGGCGTAACATTGAAGAGAGTGTACAGGAGGCTATCAGCCATTCGCGAGTAGTTTTGATCAATGGGCCGCGGCAGGCTGGCAAAACGACACTGGTTCGAGAGCTAATTAATTTTGAGCAAGAAACGACCTACATCACATTTGACGACATCACCTCGCTTTCGTTTGCCCAGCGGGATCCATCAGGATTCATCAGCCAATTCGGAGGGACAACCATCATCGATGAGATTCAACGCGCCCCTGAACTCTTTCTCCCAATCAAGGCAACCGTTGATCGGAGCAAAAGACCTGGCTCCTTCGTTCTGACTGGTTCAGCCAATATCTTTGCGCTCCCGCGCTTGGCCGATTCGCTAGCCGGCCGGATGCAAATTATTACGCTCTGGCCCCTCTCTCAAGGCGAGATCGATGGCGTCAAAGAAAACTTCATTGATTGGGTCTTTAGTGAAAAGATCCATGTTCCACGGGCCTTCAGCGGCGACCGGAAGGAGTTCTTGACGCGAGCAATTAGAGGCGGGTATCCAGAGGTGCTCGACCGGAAGGCGGATCGGCTCCGGCGGTTATGGTTGGATGGTTACGTCACAACTCTTATTAACCGGGATGTGCGAGAAGTTGGAAACGTTCGCGATTTGAAAGACTTTCCGGTGCTACTGAACGCATTAGCCATCAGAAGCGGTACACTTTTAAACTTAAGTGACATTTCACGAACCGCGGGGATCCCTCATGAAACATTGAGAAGATATATGGCACTTCTCGAAACGTTGTGGCTGGTCGTCGAACTGCCGGCCTGGTCTTCCAATCTGGGAAGGCGGCTTCTCAGAACGCCGAAAATCACGCTGAATGACACGGGACTTCTTGCAGGAATTCTCAATCTTGATCAGCGTCGCCTTAATCGGGAGCCAGTTTATCTTGGACAATTACTGGAAAGCTTTGCGGTCATGGAGTTACGGAAACAGATGGGGTGGAACGAAACTCCGGTGGGACTCTTCCATTTCAGAGATCAGAAGGGGGCCGAAGTCGACATTGTCATCGAATCGGCTTCTGGTGAAATTGTCGGAATAGAGGTTAAGAGCACGGCAACACCTCGCGCGGAGGATTTTGCGGGGCTACGATTCCTACAATCTGCGGTGGGCGACAGATTCCGGAGAGGCGTGCTGCTCCACACTGGAGATAAAGCGATCAATCCTTCAAAAGACCTGTATGCCTTGCCATTTTCTGCTTTGTGGAGGAGATACCAGTCCACGTAATAACCGTTATCGGACATAATTAATATAGACGGTACCCGTTCAGGTGGGTGGCAGCCATTCTTTTGACTTATTCCAGGTCCTTCAGACCCCCTGCCGCTTCTTGTATTCAAGTGCCGGTTCGGCGATCATCAGAGACGTCCGGCCGATTTTCTGATCGTCGAAGTCCAGTGCAAATCGAGAAGTTGATGAAGTGGAACTCAGGCAGAACCGCACATCAAATTCTGTCGGTCCTCCTTCTGTTCTAATAGCGCAAGCAGATCGTCTCGCCCATTTTCGTGCAGCAATTGTTCAAAGAATGGCCTATTGATGAGCTCTTCGGCCCGGATGCTGCGACTTGATAGCCGCCAGCGCATACGCCTCTCCCAACCTATGCCTGGAAGCTGGCAAGTAGACCAGCCCAGAGTAATGAATCACAAAACGAACGCCCTCCGCTGATCGGAAGAAGTCGTACTCGCCTTTTCGAATATAAGTCCATTTCATCCTGGCTTCTCAAGGCATCGGCCTCACTCCGGAGGCCTGCCTCCATCGAGTTTTAAAATAATTAAGTGCATGAGCTTATATGATTATTTGATCGCTCTCAATCCTGAGGCTCATCGGTCCCGGCAGAGGATGATCGGGCCCTGCAGGTCGAGCACTTGTAGACCGACCCACGCTGCCCGCCTCGGTGAATTCGCCGGGTGTTGATTGAATCGAACGCGGGTGGTCACGAGAAGAGCGCGGTAATATCCTCCGCCGTCAGTGACTTGAAAAAGCCCGTCTCGGTCGTGACGAGCTGTTGGACCAGGCTCCGCTTGCGTTCCTGCAACTGCAAGATCTTCTCTTCAACCGAATCACGCATTAGCAGCTTATAGACGAAGACCGGTTTGCCTTGTCCGATCCGATGGGCGCGGTCAGTCGCCTGCATCTCGACCGCGGGGTTCCACCAGGGGTCGACGTGAATCACGTAATCGGCCGCCGTCAGATTCAGCCCCACGCCGCCGGCCTTGAGGCTGATCAGAAAAACCCGGATTTCGTCATCGGTCTGGAACGTATCCACGCACGCCTGCCGGTCGACGGTCGAGCCGTCAAGATAAGAATACTGGATCTTCAGCTTCTTCAAGTCCATCTCGATCAGCTTCAGCATCCGTACGAACTGCGAAAAGATCAGCGCCTTGTGCCCTTCAGCACGCAGCGTCTCGAGCGTCTCCTGCAGCGTCCCGAGTTTGGCCGAAGCCCCCTTGTATGACGGGTGGACGAGCCGTGGGTGATTACATATCTGGCGCAGGCGCAGTAACCCTTCCAGAATCTGGAAGCGCGCATCCTTGACGCCCTTGTCTTCGATCAGTTTAAGGATCTTGGCCCGGTATTCATCGCGCATCAGGTTATACAGCTTGCGCTGCTCCGGTTCCATCTCGCCCCACAGAATCTTCTCGCTCCGCGGCGGCAGGTCGAGCGCGACCTGATCCTTGGTCCTCCGCAAAATGAAGGGATAGACCAGCCGCCGGAGAGTCTTGGTCGCCTGCGGGTCGTTCTGCCGTTCGATCGGACCCGCGAATCCCTCGCGGAAATAGTCTACTGTGCCAAGCAACCCGGGATTGAGAAAGGCGAACTGCGACCAGAGTTCGAGCGTATTGTTCTCAACCGGCGTGCCGGTCAACGTCAGCCGATGGCGGCTCTTGAGCGATCGCGCCGCTTTGGCCGATTCCGAGACCGGATTTTTGATCGCCTGTGCTTCATCGAGAATGACCGTGTCGAACTCGTATGTCACCAACCGTTCGAGCTCCCGCAGCAGAATGCCGTAGGTCGTCAGCACCACATCGTACCGATCGAACGTCCGGGCGTCCGCCGCGCGTTCCGCCCCGGCGAAGTTGAGCAGTTTCAGACCCAGCGCGAACTTCTGCGCCTCGCGCTCCCAGTTGGTGACCAGCGAGCGCGGCACGATCAACAAATGAGCGGCGCGCACTTCTTTCTTCCGTTTGCCTTTGTTCCGGGCCTCGTAATCTTCCTTGATCGATTCCAGAAAGCAGAGAGTCTGAATCGTCTTGCCGGTGCCCATATCGTCGGCCAGACAGCCACCGAAACGCGACTCGCGCAGGAAGTGCAGCCAGTCGAATCCGGCCTTCTGATACGGACGTAATTCACCTTGAAAGCCCTGGGGTAAGCCCTGTGACCTAATCCCTTCAAAATTCTTGAGCCCGGCGCGGGCGTCCTCGAACTGTTTGTCGGTCGTGACCCGCTCATTGTCGGCCAGCAGTTGACCGAGCAATGTCAGGTGATGGCGCGAGAGACGCAAGCCGTCCTTAGTTGTTTCGCTGAGGCCGAAGAGATGTTTATATTTGTCGAGCCATTCCTCCGGGATTTCGCCGACCGAGCCATCGGCCAGTCTGATAAACCGATCCTGCTTGCGGAGCGCCTTGTAGAGCGCGGCCAGCGAGACCGCGAGCTCGCCGAAATGGATCACCGCCTTGAGATCGAACCAGTCGTTACTCGACGTGATGTCGAACGAGATCGCCGGGTGCGCACGGTTGATCCGCCCCAGTTCCAGATCGGCCTCGCCGAAAACCTCGACGCCCGCCTTAGCCAGTTTCGGCACGCTGTCTTTGAGAAAGTCAAACGGATGCGCCGTGGCCCGCAACAGAAACACATCCGGCGGCGTCCGGCCCCCAATGTTTCCGGATTTCAAGTTGAATTCTTCCGTGCCGAGCCGCTGCCACCATTCCTTTTCGCGTTCAACCTGTCGTTCGATCCGAACCACAAACTCGCGTTCTCCATCACGCACATAGCTCTGCGGCGGAGCGTTCTTGACGGCGATGCATTCCAGACCGTCATACGCGAATCGCAGCAGCACGCGCAGCTTCCGATCCTGCTCGGTCAGATAGACGCGCGGTTGTGGCTCGCCCCCGGCAAGCATTTCGATCGGTCCATCGGCACGCAGGTCGTAGGCGGCTGCCAGCTCCGGGAGGTGAAACCGATGGAACTCGTCCGCCGCCTCTTCGGGAATGACCGTCTCGGCTTGCCGGCTCAGGAAATTGAGTTTCTGCCAGTCGATCCCGACTTGAAAAAGCTGCCGCTCCTTGCACAACCAGAGAGGAGCGAGGTGAAAGACTTCGAGACCCGCGGTATTGAGTTTGATCGTCCGATCCGGCAGGACGGCTACTAGCGACAATCGAACGCCTCCGGCCTCGCGCCGCAGCTCCAACCCGACGCGCGCGATCTCCGAGATCACTTCCAGCGGCTCTGTGATCAGTTCCTGCTCGTGACCACGAAAGACCAGGGCGTTGGCCAGTCCCTCCCAGATCGGTGGTCCCTGACTGCTGTAACTCCATTGCAACTGCTGAAAGACCTGCATCACGAGCGTACGGTTCCCTGGCGCCGAGTTCACCCAGGCATAGGTATTCAGTTGATCGGATTGCAGGGCGGAGATCGAAGGACCAATCTCCAGGTCCCCCCGATGCTCCAGCAGATAGGCACTGAGCGCTTTTCGGTCCCGCCATAACGATGCCGGCACGGCCGCGGCCTGAACGATGCCGGGCTGGATGACCCACTGCTGATTGCGGCGAATCATGGAGAAGAAGAGCAGCGCCTCCGGCAGCATTTGCGCGGGCAGCGTGTCTTTGCGCAATAAATGATCGAGTTGCTCTCTCCATTTCGAGGACACGCCATTCTCCCCATCCCGCCCGGAGGCGCTCGCGCCGGCGGCGGCAGACAGCGCCGCGCGGGCCGGTTTCGCCGCGTAATGTTCCCGGAGAAAGATCGCCGCCGCCACCTTGTGCTCGCAGATCACCTCCTCCCAATCATCATCATCGGGACACTCACAGAACCCATTGATGCGGCCGTCCGCCAACTCGAAAGTGACCAGGTAATCGGTGTTTCCGTTAACCTCCACGGTCACGGACTGGTCCGAGACGCTCTCCAACTTGAAGCAGCGCTTCTCTACCGAGTGGTCACGCCCGCGTGGCGCGAGTGATGCGCCCGCCCGCAGTTCCATCTGCGCGATGTCGAGCGCGACCACCACTGACGGGACCGGCCGCGAGGCAGCGACCGACGCGGCGGTCTGCTCGGCGTACTCCTTTGCCCATCTTGCTTTCGCAGCGTCTTTCAGTCTTCGCCGCGTTTCTGTCGAGATTTTTCTAGTCATGAATTACTTGAAAGAATTGATGATGCAGTGGCAACAATTATCATTAGGGGAGATCCAGCGTTTAATCATAGCTTTCACCATTATCTTAGCAAAATTCCGTTGAGCCCCAAATGTTCGAAGCAGCCCCTGTAACTTTGCACTTTATAAGGAATCAGTGAGGAAAATTTCCGGGTAATGTCTACTTTCTGGAAAGCTGGCTAACGGCCACCAAAGCAGATGATGTAACCGTCGGGATCTTCTACATAGAAGTCCTTCGTCCCCCACGCGGTAGGCGTGAGCGGCTTCAGAATCGTTGCACCGTTGGAAACGCACTGCATAAAGAAGGACTCGATGCCATCGACACCGGCTGCAGCGTCGAGGTGCTCATTGTCGCGCCGGTGTCGACGCTCGTCTTGGTTCTTCGGCGCCTCCTTAAGGTGTAATTCCAGTCCGTCCAGATTGCCGATGGCGTAGAAGCCATCCCACGGCTCGCCGAATGTGAAGCCAAGCTTCTCGTAGTACTCAATCGAGCGCTCAAGGTCGTCGACAAGAAACTGTGGAGCGAAGGACGTGAGGCGCGGCTTCATCGCGGTTGTAGTCATCGATGCCTCCTTTGATGTATCACGGTCCACTGCAACTGCTTGTTATGCGCTGGCATTGCGCCCTCTTGGGAGATTGCTACGCCTTTGTGGCAACTCCCAAACAATGCGAGAAGCCGTCGTCGTCCGTAGCGAAGAACCCGGTCCGTCCATAGTCTCTCTCTCCGATTTCTGAGACCGCATACCCGAGTTGCTTCAATCGTTCCCTCATCTCGTGGATGTTGGATGGAGCCCACTACAGCCTAATGCCTTCGTAGTTTTCCGGTTTGCCAGGTGTTCCCGCGCGCTCGTTGAGCCAAAAACACAAATGCCGGCTGTTGTGAATCATGCAACCAATCAGCTTCCCATCTCGTCTCATTTCTCGGCCCATCGCAAGGCCGAGCCACTCGATCCAAAAACGCAGGCTCTTCTCAAGATCGGCGCTGTGGATTATAGGTATGCAGGATTCAGCCGTCATAGGGGAGAATTCTTCCCTTCGAGAAAATGCGACAGCGGCCAAATATGAAGGCTGATTTTACGCGATGAAGAGCACAACAGCCAAGATATCCGGAACGATCGGCTGGGAATCGATGATATGAGATGGCTCCGGTTTGACGGACAGGAGTGTTGCTTAGAAAATAAGCGACACGACTATGAAAAAAAGAACACAAAATTCATCGACTTTGCAGGGACAACCCGCACGCCGCAAGGATGACGACGAATTCAAGCAGCAGGCGCTGACAATGGGCCAGCATGGGCAATCGGTGCGCTCAGTCGCTGAAGCGCTGGGGATCAGCGAGAATCTGATCCATCAATGGAAACGCGCGGCTCGGGCCACTCAATCCGCCGCCGAGTTGGAAATCGAGCAACTGCGGGCCTGGTCGTGCACTCTGATCGAGGCGGACAGTACGTCGCCACCGAGTTTCGCGCTTTTCGGCACTGGCTTGGAGGAGGCGACTTCGGAACTCACTCAGAACGGTATGATCGCCCCCCGGGTCCGTCAGTTCCAGGCAGAGCAGATACTTCCAATCGATCCGAGACCGAACGGCATCCGCGGCCGCTCGATCTGAGAGTCCTTCGACAAATTGCAGGATTGTTGCCAACGCCAGCCGCACGGGGGATTCGGCCGGTTGCCCATCAAGCGGAAAAAGCGAAGCGAATATTGCGCAGGCCGCGACCTCCGGAGTTTCACCACCAGTATCAGTTCTGAGGATCCGGTGTGAGTATGCCGTGATGGCTTCGGGGAGTCGGCTTGACGCCTCGAACCTGTTGTCAAAATGGAATATTTATGCCGACTCTGATATTGTGGAACCGCCTGCTGGGAAGATAAGGCAATTCTGGAGACGCATTAGCAGATGATTGTGCCAGGGGAAAGCCTGCGTCTGTCGCCGGCGGACTTTCTCATCATGTCAATCGTGTTCTTTCGGTAGAAAACGTTGGGATGGACATTGCAGAAATCTCTGGAATTTTCGTTTCATCGCTATTTCACGGAAAAATACCCCAAACCTCAATCGTGATGAACAGTGATAATCTTCGGAGAGAGTGGGTTGAGCTGTCACGGGCCTGGATTAAGGAGATCCGGGAAGGAAGAAATCCCCATCGGAACGGTTTACTGGACCTGTCAATGTTTGAAGCCTGCGGTAATGTGGAGAGTCTGAAGATACTGGATTGCGGATGCGGTGAAGGACGTTTCTGCCGAATGCTGATTGAGCGAAAAGCAGAATATGTGCTGGGCCTAGATCTATGCGAGCCCATGATCGGTGCGGCCAGAGAGTTGCAGTCAGAGCGCGATGAGTACCGCGTTGCTGATGTGCAGGATCTAGGCTTCATTGAGGATGAGATCTTCGACCTTGCTATATCTTACTTGAATCAGTGTGACCTGCCTGATCACAACGCAAATAACAGGGAAGTATTCCGAGTGCTGAGGAAAAGTGGGCGGTTCATTGTTGCCAACGTGCATCCGATGAGGTCCGCGGCGGGCAGTTGGCAAAAGACTCCTGACGGAAAGAAACTGCACGTCATGCTGGACAATTACTTTGATGAAGGAGAACGCCATTGGAATATGCTGGGAGTCGAAATGACCAATTTTCATCGATCCTTATCCACGTGCATACGTGGGTACCTCGACGCCGGCTTCAGGATCGAGGGAATAGTCGAGCCAACTATTACAGAGGAGCGCCTGGCATTGTACTCAGAGCTTGATGATGAAATCCGCGTACCGAACTTCATTATATACATTTTGAGGAAACCCTGAATCTGTAAGCGGGCCTGACCTGCTTAAAACCGGGGTCAGGCCCGCTCACCGAAAGCTCGCACGCCTGCTTTCGAATGCTCTGATCCTCTTATCAAATAGTGGTTGTGTTGCAAAAATTGGTTGGAGCCAACGAAAACCGGATTGGGATTCTCGTTAGGCGGCGACTCCGAAGAGACCTTCCACGAATCTCACCTGTCCCTGAATGTCGCCCGTGCCCACTCCGACGATCTGCCCCTTTCGAATGATTTTCATTGTCTCGTACCCCATGATCGTCCGCCCAATTGAAGCCTTCGCAATTTTCAAGGCTCACCTTCATAAGGCTGGTATGGTATGAGCGCATACAGTAGACGTAAAGAAAGATTCGTTTGCCCGACAAGCAAGTGAAGGCCGTTCGCAAAACGATGACGTGACGGTTGTCGTATTAATGTTGAAAGCCAATGATTCCAATGACGAATAGCGAAACACGAAGACAACATATGCTGCGATGGCCTTGGTTGGTTGCGACATTTCTGTTGCTGATGGTTATGTCTGTGCAGGCGCAAACAGTCTTGACCGCCGACCAATTGCAAAATGGGCAGGCCGTCGACCTCGACAAGCTCGGTTGGAAGTATTCGCCGAACGATGATCCGCGCTTTGCTGATCCGCAGTTCGATGACAGCGCATGGGCGACGCTTAAGGATTCGACCAAGCCGCATGAAAGCGATAGTGGTTGGCATGGCATGGGCTGGTTCCGGCTGCACCTGCGCGTGCCCGCTGAATTGTCCGCCATATCCTTAAATTTGGAACTGTGGCATCTCGGTGCCTCAGAGATTTATCTCGGCGGGATACGAAGACGGCAGTTTGGCATCGTAGGCAAAACGCTAGCGGAGGAGCATGCCTACAACCCAAATGCCGAACCGTTGGGACTGGTTTTTCAGGGAGCAACAGAACACGTCATTGCCGTGCGTTATTCAAACCAGCAAACTGCCAATCCTAATTCTTTCCTGACTCGATGGCTGGAAGGAATGGCACCGTTTTTGGGCTCTAACTTCAATATCGGTGGCACCGGACTTAGAAGCCGTGTCAGCCATCTGGGGGCTCGCACCAATCAGGGTTATTACCCAACTTTTAATAGCTTTACCTACCTCGTTTTTCAGGGGGCGGTTTTCCTCTCGTTCGGGATTCTTCACCTACTATTATTTGCCTTCTTTTCACGTCAACGATCCAATCTATTTTCCGGTCTATTTCTGTCAGGAATAGCACTAATGGCCCTCTTGCTTGCTATCCTAATAAAATGGCATTACGGGTTAACCGGATTCTATGCATACTGGAACTTATTTTCCGCTGTAGCGGTATTTCAAGGCGTGGCTTGGCTGACATTTTTATACACGGCCTTCAAGCCAAAATTCTCTGGCCTGGTCTGGCTATTTCTGGCGAGCGCAAGCCTCCTCACCATCGGAAGCCTTCTAGGATGGGCCAACTTCCTGGAGTCAGGGGGCGGTATTTATATACTCGTAATCAGCATTGAAGCCCTTCGAATCGCATTCGGTGCAATTCGACAAAAGCGCAATGGTGCCCGAATTGTCGGATCGGCAATCTTTCTTTGGCTTGTTAATAATCTGCAAGCGTCCCTCTACCCTATTTTCAGGTTTCCAGAGAGTTGGTTAGTAGTATTGGATGTCATATCTTTCTACGGGTTGATATTCGCACTTACGATCTATCTGGCGCGCGAATACGCCCGCACCAATGAAACCCTCGAAGAGCAACTCGTACAAGTCAAACAACTCTCCATCGAAGCGCTGGAACACGAGAAAGTCAAAGCCGAGAACGACCGCCGCGCGAAAGAATTGGAAGAAGCTCGCCAATTGCAGCTTTCAATGCTGCCAAGGAAATTACCCCAACTGCCACATCTCGACATCGCCGCGTATATGAGAACCGCGACGGAAGTCGGCGGCGATTACTACGACTTTCATCTCGGCGAAGACGGCACGTTGACGATTGCGGTGGGTGATGCGACGGGGCACGGCTTGAAGGCCAGTGCGCTCGTGTCTTCGGTCAAGAGTTTGTTTGTCTCGCTGGCCTATCATCCCGACATTCCGCACATCTTTCATCGAATCAGCACGGTGCTGAAAGAGATGAAGCTGCGCGGGCTGTTTATGGCGATGACGATGGTGAAAGTGAATGGGCATCAATTGAGCGTGAGCATCGCCGGAATGCCGTCGGTCTTGATCTATCGCGCGGCTTCCAAGACAGTCGAAGAGATTGCGATCCGGGCGCTGCCGCTGGGCGGAATGACGAAGTATCAATATCAGCAACAGGAATTGATGATGGCGGCGGAGGATGTCATCGTGCTGCTGAGCGATGGCTTGCCCGAACGCTTCAATGCCGATGGCGAGATGTTGGATTACGCGCGAATCCACCAGACCTTGCCTGCCATTGCGCATCACACATCCGAGCAAATCATCAACGAACTCGTACGCCTCGGTGACGAATGGGGCGCTGGCCGGGCGCAAGAGGATGACATGACGTTTGTTGTCTTGCGCGTACGCGGAGAGCAGGCGCGGCAATAGCTGCCGCCTTATCCTGATTGAATTCTTTCCTCACATTGGCTGGAGAGGGCTCTATTTCCGTCAGTGACTGAGATCTATGGCCGAATCTCCGCCACGCGCGGAAGCTCCCCGGGCTTTTAATCGGCCGTTGGGAGCCCTACCGCGTAGTGGCAGCTTTTCACCTGTATAAGGCAAGAATTGCTCTATTTGGGAAAGCCCACACTGGTAATAAGGGCCCGCCAAACCATCTCTAGAATCAGAGTAATGTCAGTCATATTCATCTTCTCCCTGGCTAATCTTCTTTAAAACTCGCGGTCCTGATTTAATCGGGACCTCAGTGAAATCCAGATCTAGGTCTAATTCGGCAGATAGTTCCATCAAAGAGGATTTTTCTGCCCTCAATTCTTACTCCGGGCTAGAGTAAAAATATGTCGCGGATTTTTCTCGCCAGCTCGACTCCGGCCATGGGTTACTGGATCAAAAATAGCGAATTTCGGCCATCTTTAATCACATCAGCTTGATTTCAAAGAATTTTTATTGGCACAACCTTCAGATAACTGCCCGACATTGCAAACGAGAAACTACTCTACTCTACTCTGGTAAACCGCAATTTGTATTTCACCCGGGCTGGAAGGTGAGGGCTATCGACAGTGACTTCCATGAGCATTGACTGACCGTTATCTTGAAGCCGATAGACATTCTCCTGCTTACCTTGTTCGGTTTCGGATATATAATGCAGGGTCGGGCGTTCGCCGCCGGCTTCCAGCGACACCCGAATCATTCGATCTTCGTTCTTGATCGCTTTGCCGGAGAGGGGCAAGCTCATGGCGGGAAATGGATCCGAATGAATGACGAACATTTCATTTTGACGCCGCATGCGGATTTGCTTCGGCGGTTTTTGTGTACTGATCAGCCGACCGCGCGCAATTCCTCGAGTCAGAAAACTCATTTCCTCCGTAGCCTGATAAATGGCGGTCTTAATCTGCGCTTCCTCCTCTCTGAGAGGATCTGCAATCTTCCAAGTGCCGACGAATGCATCCCAGCCCTGACCGGACGCTAAATTAAATCCGGGCAGTGTCGGGGTTAAACCGGCAGCTAACCACATCGCTAGAATCAAGACACACTTCATAGACATCCCTCGTCGTTGATACTGTGAGCTGAGCGCCGGCAGTAAGCGGGCGCATTGTTTAGCCTGGCGGCAACCGGCCTTCCGGCAGCAGGAAGCCTTTGTCCAGGTAGCGGACTTTAGTGGCGGACCGTGCCGCGTGGGGATCGTGAGTTACCATGATGACTGTTTTGCCGTGCTCCGCATTCAACTTCCGAAGCAGCGCGAGGACCTCTGTTGCAGATGCGGCATCCAGGCTTCCGGTGGGCTCATCGGTCAGGATGAGATCCGGATCAGTGACGACCGCACGCGCGATTGCAACCCGTTGCTCCTGACCACCTGAAAGCTGCCGAGGGTAATGGTTCAGGCGATCCGCCAGCCCCACCAGCCGCAACGCGGTCGCGGCGCGCTCAACGCGTTCCTTCTTTCCCAGATCGGTGAGTTTCAGCGGCAACTCCACGTTCTCCAGGGCAGTCAAGACCGGAATCAGATTGAAATTCTGAAACACGAATCCCACGTGTGTATGGCGCCAGTGGGCAATCTCGGATTCGGTGAAGGTGTTCAGCTTCTCCCCAAGAACCACGATCTCCCCGCCGGTCGGACGGTCCAACGCAGCGATCAGATGCAGCAGTGTCGATTTGCCCGATCCCGAAGGCCCCATCAATGCGACAAACTCGCCTTGCTCAATGGCGATGTCCACATTCTTCAGAGCGGCCACCTGGAATTCGTCGCGCATGAATTCCTTCGTCAACTGACGAGTCTCGATCACGATTTCACCGGCGGTTTCCGTCTCTGAAAGCTTCCGCGGTTCGAATGCGGTTTCAGTCATCGCTTCCGTCCTTTCGGGGGCGCACCTTTTCCCCATCTTTCAAATCGGGTGGCGGATTGACGATCAAGTCCTCACCGCCGACCAGTCCACCCGCGATCTTCACACCCTGCGGCGTTGTTCCGGTGACCTGAACTTCACGACGGGTGGCCTTTCCACCCACCACGATGAACACGGCGCCCTGGCCGACCGCGGCGGCCGGGATCGTGATCAATGCTTCCGTCTGCTGCCCCGGCTCGCGAGCGGAGTAGAAGGCGACGCTGGCGTTCATCTCCGGGCGCAGATACTGATCGGGGTTGAGTATTTTTACTTTGACCTGGACGGTCGCCTTCTGGCGGTTGGCTTCGGGGGAAATCTCGGCGATCACCCCCTGGTATTTGCGGTCCGGGTAGGCATCCGTCCTGGCTACGGCCGGTTGGTTCGAACCAAGCCTGGCGAAATCGTTCTGGTTGATATCGAGTTCCACCCGCAGGTCATTCAAGTCGGCAAGCGAGGCCACATAGCCTTTCGCGCCGCGATCACCGACGAAGCTCGTCGTGACGAACTCACCTCGTTCGACGTTGCGTTCGAGGACGACACCTGAGATCGGAGAACGAATCACGGTATTCTCCAACTGCGACCGAGCCAGGGCGAGCGTGCCCTCGGACTGGTTGACCTGGGCACGGATGGCTTCGATCTCTTCGCGTCGCGGACCGATTCGAACCAGCGCATAACTCTTCTCGAAGGAGGCGTACCGCGCCGTTTGGGCATGATATCGGGCCTGTGCGTCATCGAGGATCTGGCGCGACAGAATGCCCTGCTCGACCAGCGTGCGCGTTCGATCCAGCGTCACACGGGCATTCTCCAGATCGGCGCGCACCTGATCGAGTTCGGCCTGACTCCGTGCGGTCTCTTCGGGCCGCGAGCCATTCTCAAGCGCGGCGAGCCGGGCCCGAAGTGAATTGAGTTGGCCCTGCGCTTCGACCAGGCGAGCGCGAAACTCTTCATCCTCCAATCGGACCAACGGTTGGCCCTGCTTGACGCGGTCCCCCTTCTCGACGCCGATCCAGGCAACTCGGCCGGAGACCTTGGAGGCCAATTCGACCTTATGAGCCGCGACGATATAGCCGGTGGCATTGAGAATCGTCGCGCCGGAGGCGCCACCGGCAACCGAGATCGAACTTCCGGGGACGCGAACGGTCTCAACTTCAGTGGCCGCGGTCTGCCGGTCGTAAATGAGCCAGGAGATTCCCAGCACCGCCAGCAGGCCGAAACCGAGCAGGATCCCAGATCGCAGCCGCTGTCGGCTCCGCGTAGATCGGCTTGCCCGTTTACCGGAACGGTCAATGCGCAGGCTTTTCAGTCCGGCATCCATGGAGTTCGGCGCGTTCGGCGCATTCTGCTCTCTCTCAATCGTCGATGGTTGAGTAGTGGTTCCCATACAAAATCAAACCTCCCGTAGTGCGGTCAGAATCTCCCTGTGGGCGGCATTGAGCGCAGGAAAAAGGCCTCCGATCGCACCCATCAGGAGCGCGAAGGCGAGGCCCGTGAACACGGCGGCCAGGTCTACCTGGAATTTGAAGGTGATCTCGCTGAACGTGATCATGTTTCCGACGCCGGTGCGAAACCGGTTCAGTGGAAGCGCCAGCAGGCAGCCGAACAAACCACCCGCCAGCGACAGCAACAACGACTCGATCAGGAAACTGGCCAGGATACTGCCGCGTGAAAAGCCGAGGACCCTGAGCGTGCCGATTTCGCTCGCTCGACGGGACACCGCCGCGTACATCGTGTTCATGGCTGCGAACCCGCTCCCCACCGCCATAATTGCCGAGACCAGGATTCCGAGAAACTGAAGCGGGGCGCCGGCCGCCGTCTGGCTGTCGTAATAGTCCCGCTCGGTAGTGGCCGATGCATTGAACCGCCGGTCGTCATTGATTGAGTTGACCAGGGCGGGAACCGCGGACAGATCAGCGGCTCGGATCACAGCGGAACTCAGGCTCTCGGGGCGATTAAAATCGGAGCTGATCTGGTTCAGGTCGCCCCAGATCTCATTATCAAAGGATGATTCGCCTCCATCCATCACCCCGACCACCTTCCACTGCCCCTTGCCGAAACGGAAGGTTTCGCCCGGTTGCGCCTGAAGATAACGCGCGGCGATCGACTTGCCGATCACAATCTCCCGTTGCCCGGCCTCGAACCATCGCCCCTGATCGATCTTCACCTTCCGCATTTCAATGCCGATCGGCATCAGACCGCGCACTGTGACATTCATGCTCTTGGCGTGGTCGACCTTCGGAAGATTGACCACCGTTACCATCTCCAGTGAAGCGATCGGTTCACCGGCCTGGCTGACGGCGATTCCGGGAATGAAGAGCAGGTCTCGATAGGCTTCGCGAGTAATGGCGCTGGTCAATTCGGACCTCGAGCCTTTGCGGAGCACGATGATTTGCCGCGGATCTCCCGACCTCTCGAAGACCGAACGTAATCCTCGAATGAGCGCCACGTCAGCGACCAGCACCGCCACCGTGAAGGCGATGCCGAGCGCGGTCATGAAGGTCGTGGTTTTTCGCACCATCAGATTGCGGAGATTGTAAGCGATCGGGATGGCCATAGTTGTTATCCGGTGTGACGCAGTGTGTTGAGGATCGGCATCCGGGACGCGCTGAGAGCCGGCGGCAGCGCGCTCGCCAGGCCGATCAGGAGTGCGACCACCAAGCTCAGACCGACGACCGACGGCGTCACCGCCAGCGTTCTGATGCCCGGGATGAAGGCCGGCGCAATTTGTCGAATGACGGCGCATGACAGGCTGGCCAGTAGGCAGCCAATCACACCTCCGGTCAGGGTGATGACGGTGGCCTCGCCCAAGATCATCCCGAGAACCGCGGAACGAGTGAAACCGAGCGTTTTCAATATCCCGACCTCACGAACGCGTTCGCGAACCGACATGGAGAGAGTATTCCCCGTGACCAGCAGCAGAGTGAAGGCCACGGCGCCGCAGATCGCCGCCAGAAACAGCTTGAAGTTTCCGAGAAAGGAGACGAAATTCAGCAGAAACAGGCGCTCCGACTCGGTAGTCGTCGGATCGGGCGAGTTCTCGAAGAGCGCATCGATCTGTTGGGCTACCTGTGACGCGTCGTCCGGACTCTCGATCTTCACCATCACTTGAGAGACCAGATCGCGTTTGAGGCTCCCCGCGGGCAGGCTCTCGCGCAAGTAATCATGGCTGAAGTAGAGAACCTCATTGTTTTCCGCACCGTCAAATATTCCAACCAGAGTCAGGTCGAGGGAGACGGGAAAGAAATCGCCGACCAGAGTGATCCGTTCACCCGGCCTCCAACCGAATTTGTCCGCTAATGTCCGGGACGCGAGACAAGCGGTCCGCCGACTCTCGAAGGCGAGTCTCTGATCCTCCGGAATTGTGTAATCGGGCCAGACTCGAAACATCTCCGAAGGAGCCACCGCAAAGCGCGCAAAAAAGTTCCGGGGATCCTGGGCCTCTCTGTAAGTGCCGCCGAACCACTGCCAGGCCGTGGCCGCCTCGACCCCTCGCACCCGCCGGATTTGCTCAACATCGGCGATGGGGAGTGATTGAGCGAGCGAGACCTTGTGATGGGTGATGAACCGCAACGCCTGCGCGGGCGCGGCCTCGCCGCCGAAGAATAAGACACGATAGATTGCCGCGAGGAGGCCGAGCAGGCAAAGTGAGGCCGCCACACTGACGATCGTCAGGAGGCTCCGGCGACGGTTGCGCAAACTATTCTTCAGGATGAATGATCCATATCGAAACATACCGCCGGTCACAGAGCAATCCCAATGCCGCCGGGTCGGGAGAGGCTTATTCCATTGACACTCAATCAATTAAGGCCAGACTCCCAATCCCCGGGCGGCACCCAAATTCCCGAATTCTTGTGACTTCACAACCAATCCGCGAGTTTGGTAGACTGAAGCCAATAATGACAAAACTAAACGTTGAACCACGGACCGGCACGTTGCCCGTCACCGGCGAGCAGCGGCATGCGCTCGTCTTGCGGGCCTGGGAGGCGATCAATGCTGAACGGGAACTGAGGGGAGTGTTGGCGGCGGTCAGCGAAGTCCTGGTGCCGTGGGTGCCTTTCGGTGGCGTGGCGCTGACGACTCTTCAAGGCTTCGAGGCTTATGCCTTTCATATCGTGCAGTCTCCCGACGAGTCGCGGAATGTTGAAGAGGTGTGGCGCGCCTACGCCGTCAAACCGCTGCCGGTTCGCCCCGGCGTTCCGCTCGAAGATTCCGATTTGGATCGGGAGCACCAGGCGGGTCGCCCCTATGCCTGCGCCGATATCCTTGAGAAGAACGTCTGGTTGCCGCATGAATTCAGACTGGCGGCTGTGGGTGTGCGAGCCTATGCAACCTGCCCACTCAAGGTGCTCGGCAATCCGGTGGGAGTCGCCGTCTTCTGCCGCGACACTGCGGAGCCCTTTACGCCACAGCAGTTGGCAGTGCTCTCCGATATCTCGCGTGCCCTGGCAGTGGCAGTGGCCAATGCGATGGCCAATGATGAGATTCGCAAGTTGAAGGAGCAACTGGAAGCTGAAAATAGCTCACTGCGCACGCAGCTCAACCAGTCGCCATGGTTTGAGGGGATTGTGGGTGACTCGATGGCTCTGCGGCGCGCTTTGGATGCAGTCGAGCAGGTGGCGGCTACTGATGCCACGGTGATGATTACTGGCGAAACCGGCACGGGCAAGGAACTCATCGCCCGCATCCTGCACCGCAGATCGCCTCGCGCTAACGGCCCATTGATCATGGTCAACTGCTCCGCAATTCCCGCGGCCCTGCTGGCCTCCGAACTATTCGGTCACGAACGCGGCGCCTTTACCGGTGCGGTTAATCAACGGAAAGGGCGGTTTGAGCAGGCGCACGGCGGAACGCTGTTTCTGGATGAAGTGGCGGAGATGCCCCTGGAAACACAGGTCCTCCTTCTTCGCGTCCTGCAACAACGCGAGTTCGAGCGGCTGGGCGGAGGACAGACCCTGCGCGTCGACGTGCGGATTGTGGCGGCCACCAACCGCGACCTGGCCGAGCGGGTGCGGGCCGGGCATTTTCGCGATGACCTCTTCTACCGATTGAATATTTTCCCGATCCGCATGCCGACGCTGCGTGAGCGGCGCGAGGACATCTCGCTGCTGGTGGCACACTTCGCCGACAAGCACGGACCACGCTTCGGACGCCGGATCACTAGGATTGATCGACGCACGCTCAAACTACTCGAATCCTATGACTGGCCCGGTAATGTCCGGGAACTCGAGAACGTCGTCGAGCGCGCGGTCATCCTCTCACGTAACGGAACGCTCCGGATCGAGCGAGAAACTCTACAGGGGACCGTCGCGACCGGTGATCTGGATGCGCACCTCAAATCAGGCGAGCGCGAAATGATCGAAGCTGCCTTGAAGGCCTCAGACGGCCGAGTCTCAGGACCAAACGGCGCGGCCAGGCGACTCGGTCTGGCGCCGTCAACGCTCGACTACCGCATCATGCGCCTCGGCATCGACAAGTTCCGCTTTCGCACTGGTTCTGCCAAGCAGTAAATTTGAATAATAAAATGATTCTGGTCCAAGTCATCCCGCCTTGCGCTTATCCAATCAGGCGCCGGAGGAGGTGATCCTGGATTTGGATGCCACCGATGACCCGCTGCACGGACATCAGGAAGGCCGGTTCTTTCATGGATATTACGGACATTACTGTTACTTGCCGCTCTACATCTTCTGCGGCGATTTTTTGTTGTGCGCGCGGCTGCCGGAGGCTGATCACGGTCAAAGCGCGGGAGCGTTGGAAGAGATTGAGCGAATCGTCAAGCGAGTGCGGGAGAGATGGCCGGAAGTGCGGATCATTTTGCGCGGTGATTCCGGGCTCTCCAGCGATCAGATCATGAACTGGTGTGAGAGCCCGGAGGGACAGGTCGATTACGTTTTTGGTCAGGCGAAGAATGACCGCTTGTTGAAATTACTGAGCGCCGAGATGGAAGAGGCCCGGCAGCAGTTGGAAGCGACCGGGCAGGCGTCACGCTTCTTCGGCGAGAAGCGAGATCAAACGCGGGAGAGTTGGAGTTGCGAACGCCGGGTGGCGGGCAGGCCGAGACTCCAATGGATCAAGCGCCATGCTCAACGATTCGGTTGAGGCTGCTCAAAATCGGCGCACAAGTTCAAGTCTCGGTGCGCCGCGTCCGGGTCCGCCTGGCCAGTAGCTATCCATTTCAATCGTTATTTCTGGAAATCCATCGACGATTGCGAGGGCCGGATCTGCAGCGCGGTTCAATCTTTTTCCTGCTGTATCAGTTGGATCATTTTAGTCAGTGCATTCCCAGGACCTATTTCTTTAAATTCCGTTACGCCTTGCGCGATGAGACAGCGCACACTCTGCGCCCACTGCACGGAACGGGTGATTTGTTCGGTAAGCAACGATTTGATCGTCTCCGAAGAGCGATCGAGCGGATATGGCAGGGCCGTTACATTTGAGATGACCGGTATTTTGGGCGTGGCAAAAGACATTGGTGCAAGAAAATCCGCGAAGGCTCGGGCCGACTCGATCATATATCGAGAATGAAAGGCCGCGCTCACTTCCAAAGGGATATAGACGCGGGCCTTGGCCTTCTCAAAGAACGGTCCTGCTCGTTTGATGTCGTCGATGGGGCCGGAGACCACAATCTGGGAAGGGGAGTTGAAATTGGCGATATCGATAGAGCTTAAACCATTCTCCCTGACGACCTGCGCTACAGTGTTGGCACTCAATCCGATGACCGCCGCCATGGCCCCGTTCTTGGCCTGCGACATCAGTTCGCCACGCTTTTGGATCAGGCGGAGCCCGGTCAGAAAATCAAAGGCCCCGGCGGCCAGCAGCGCATTGTATTCGCCTAAACTATGGCCTGCGAGATAGGCTGGTTCGAAACCCTGATGTCGCGCCTGGTAATAATGCAACGCGTTGACCACATATAGGCTGGGCTGCGTATATTGAGTCTGCTTTAACCGCCCCTGCTCATCTTCCAGACACAACTTGCGCATCGAGTATCCGAGCAGTGAATCCACTTCTTTTTCAATGGCGGCATATTCCATTATCTCGTCGAACAATCTTTCTCCCATGCCGCGTTTTTGGGAACCTTGACCTGGAAATACAAACGCAATCATTTTTCACACTCCTCTATTTAGTTTCGAATTATGGTTTTCAACAGCGAGGTTCAATTAATCGGTGGGCAGCTCTTCCGAGGCTCTCAGGAGCCCATAATCAAGCTCTTGTTCAGAGACCAATGGGACAACATTCTTTAGCATCAAATGCGGCGTTTCGACTCGCGCCCGTTCGGCACAGACCGCCGCCAGATAGAGCGGGGCCGGCCATAACTGCCAGAAACGCCAGCGTGAGGGCTGATCTTCCTGATCCGGATGGATCGAGATTCGCACCTGGTCTTCACGCGGGAACTGGAAGCTGAATTTATCTAGTGGAATTGAAAGCCCCATCCCTCGGGCTTTGATGTAGGATTCTTTCAAAGTCCAGTATTCGAAGAATCGTTGTTGCTGCCGATCTTTCGGCAAGGCATTGAGGGCGCCGGCTTCATGGGGTGCGAAAAAGCGGTCCGCCACCTCGATCGAGACCTGCCGCGTTCGGAGATTCTCGACATCCACGCCCAGAGCCCAGCCAGCCGTGATGCCGAGGATGATCAGGCCGTCGGTATGCGTAATATTGAAAGAGAGTCTCCCGGCCAGTGACTCATCATTGGCGATCTCCGGCTTGCCGTATTTATTGGCGGCGAAAACCCACTGCTCCGGCGCCACGGCCGCATATCCGGAGAGCACGGTCCGCACCAAAGCTCTGGTCACGAGATAGCGACGCCGATCACGCGCAAAATAGAATTGCCGCTCCCTTTGCCGCTCGGCCTCGGTCAGCAATCGCCGGTACTCGCACAGAAGCACGTCATTGGCGATCTCGCTGAAAAACGAGCACCATAAATGAATCTGCCCGGAATCGAGATCATACTTCATGGGCAATCGCAGCCTTCCCGACCGGAACTCGCGCCGGCACCGGCGGCGGATGAATACACAGTAACTGCTTCGAGGTGATTGAAGTCTCCCTCGGATAGCCAAAGGCATTGTTCACATATGTGATGCCGTCGATCTGGATACGCCGATTCACATGACTATGTCCATAGACATGAATCTTCGGCTTCAAGGCACGGATCTTTTCATCGAGCCGCGCCGACCCCAGGACCGGGTACAAGATTCTCTTCTCCTTGGGAATGTACTCGGGCATCAAATCGATGCGCGGGAGAAAATGAGAGAACGTGATACAGGTGCCGCCAACGACCCCTGGATTCGGGTTATTGAGACTCTCGAAGTAAGTCGCAACCTGACTCTCCTCGAAACCATCAGGCCATCGGCAGGCGCGATAGTCCATCCAGTGCCGGCGCAGCTCGCTGCCCGGTTGACCGAACGAGTAGTCGTACCAACCGAGTAAGGGAATAATCGATAGGTCTCGGTAATGAAACGGCTGCATGGAGGCCCCGGATTGCTCGGCCACTCGACTCACCTGATCGAACTTTTCCAGAGAGGTCCTCTGTTCACCGTCGCGGATCACCCACAAATCATGGTTTCCTGGCACATAGAGGACCTGCTTGAACCGCGCCGCCAATGTGGTCAGGGACCATTCCAGCAGCCGCAGCGAATCGGATACGTCTCCCGCCAGAATCAGCAGATCGTCGCGGTACTCGCTGGTCGATAATTTCTCAATCCATCGCGCATTGACGCTATAATCGACATGAATATCGGATAGTGTGAAGACTCTCATCGCTCCTAATCTCCGTTAAACCGCGAACTTCGCGAAATCCGCGGAGACAGCTTGATTTCTCGTATTTCATGTATTTCGAGGTTCCAAAATACTAAGAAGCCAGCTTCGCGGTCACAGCCGCCAAATTCTCCAAGTCACGCCCGTAGGGCGTCATAATCGCATGGGCTCTGGAAGCAGAAGCGCCCGGCAAGACATACTTCGTAAAAGTGGCGAGTGTGCCGGAAGGGCCGAGATCGACATATTGGTATGGACCTTCGTTCTCCAAATGCTGAATCGTTCGTTGAAAACGGATCGGCTCGCGGGTCACCTGCCACAGATGATCTTCGGGCAGCGCATCCAATAAGCGGGATCGGGCGCAACAGGCCAGCGGCATCACGGCGGCTCCGGCTTTGATCGATCGCAAGCAGGCTTTAAATGGCGCTTCCGCCGCATCGATCCATGGCGAATGAAAAGCGAATGACACCGGCAGCCTCTGAAATGTGGCTCGCCGATCGCGCAGGATTCTTTCAATCTCGGCCACCTGACCGGCCGGCGCGGCGACCACGAAGTGCGAGTCGAAATTGATCGCCGCCAGGCTGGAGTAGCGATGCAGATCGCTGTCATCATACAAGCGCGGCTCGGCCAGCACCGCAATCATCGCTCCGCGCTCACAACTCGACTCCAGAATGCTGGCATGCTTGACGACGGCGGTTAAGGCCTCCTCAACCTCGAGACATCCGGCCAGAGTTGCAGCGACAAACGTCCCCAAGCTGACGCCGAGCGTCAGGTCGGGCCTGATGCGCGCTTCGATCAACGTTTGCGCCATTGCATATTGCGTCATGAAGATGGCCGGATGGCTCAACAGCGTGCGATCAAAGGCCTCGGCCTTCGGCTGCCCCTGATGGTACAGAACATCCACAACGGAATGCTTTGAAAGCTCGCGGACCCGGAGATCCATCCGATCCATCCAATGACGAAACGTCGGATACTTGTCGTACAGCGCCTGGCCCATCTGAAAATACTGGGAGCCCTGGCCGGAAAACATGAAGATGATTGGGGGATTTGACATTATTCCTGCGCGGTCTGCGAAAGTCGGATATTGTAGAGATTACGGCAAGCTTCAAGGATTAACTCAAATGGCTCTGGTTCCGAGAGCAGCGAAAAATGATCCGAAGCCGTGGTCAGGCAGTAGTTGAAGTTCGGCAGGTGCCGTCTCCACTTATCGGCGCATTTCTTATTCCGATAGTACTTGTTCACCTGCTCAATGATCGACACTTTGAATCGCTTCGGATGAAAATATACTCCCTGGCTCTTACGCTGAAAGTAATGACATTCAACGGCGCCGGAAGACGGCAGATCTTCTATCATGTAAGTCTCCGCCGCGCGTTCGTTGGCCTCCGCGATCTGATAGTATCGATCGATCATCGCCTGCAACTCCTGACTCGAATATCTAATTCCCTTCTCCATTCCGGCGTTGACCAGATAGGGCACGATCTCTTCAACGCCCACGTTCTCCAACCGGAGGTTATTGAGATCGGTAAAGCTACCCAGATTGTTCATAACCATGAGATTGAGATAGACCATCGCGTACCGCAGCCGCCTGAGATCCTCGCCACCGGAAAAAGGCGAGCTGCGATGAGGGTATGGTACATCGATCATCACGATGTTCTTCACCTCGCGGCCGCGCAACTGGAGTTGGCGAGCCACTTCGTACGCGATCAATCCCCCCTCCGAATAGCCTCCCAGTTGGAATGGGTGATTCGAATCGAATCCCCTGGCCAACAGCATCTCCGTATAAAA
>DATEFT010000742.1:0-4135 GCA_035280505.1 Blastocatellia bacterium
TCGGTACGGAGACGCCGGTGCTCAACTTCGCCGGCCAGACGTTCGCCTCGACCAATCGCGGACTGACGTTGAACGGCAACTTCTGGTACGTCAAGGGGCTGGAGGTTATGAACGCGGGCGACAACGGCATCTTCATCGGCGGCAGCAACAACATCATCGAGCTGTGCGTCACGCATCACAATCGCGATTCCGGGCTGCAACTGGGGCGTTACGCGTCCACCGCGCTCCAGAGCGAGTGGCCGGCCAACAACCTGATCCTCAATTGCACCTCCTTCGATAACTTCGATCCGGACAACGGCGAGGATGCCGACGGATTCGCGTGCAAGCTGACGACGGGACCGGGCAACGTCTTTCGCGGTTGCGTGGCCCATCACAATATCGATGACGGTTGGGATCTCTTCACCGAGAGCGACACGGGTCCGATCGGCCCCGTGACCATCGAGAACTGCATCTCGTACAACAACGGATTTCTGAGCAGCGGAGGCACGACCACCGACAGCGACGGGAACGGATTCAAACTGGGCGGCAGCGGAATTCAGGTCAACCACACGATCCGGCGCTCGATCGCTTTCAACAACAAGAAGCACGGGTTCACGTTCAATTCGAATCCGGGCAGCATTACGGTGACCAACAACACGTCGTTTGGCAATGCCGAGTCGAACTTTATGTTCCAGAGCGGCACCCATCTCTTCACCAACAACCTCTCGTTCCAGGGAGCCGAGAGCGACAACCATGCGGGGACCGACGTCTCCAACACCAACTGTTGGTGGCAGAACGACCAGAGCGTCAACGGCAAGGGGTTGCTGGTCAGCGCGGCCGATTTTGTTAGCCTCACCCCCAACATCACCCGTAATGCCGATGGCAGTCTCAACATCGGCAACTTCCTGAGACTGGCTTCCGGCAGCGATCTGATCAATGCCGGAACTCCGGCCGGCACCGATATCGGGGCCGTTGAAAGTCAGTAGGTAAGGAGAGAGAAAACGCCTCTGGTGTCTGTGGATGCAACTCTACCGATGCCGAACTCGCGTCCGCGGACACCAGGCGTCTTTTATCAGGATTCTTTCTTTATGCGGCGACCTATTTAAAACCGCGAAAGATACGAAACACGTAGAGAGCCGTTTCAGTCAATGTGTTTCGCGTGTTTCGCGGTTATTTTCTTCCGCTCACCGACTTCTCCGCCAATTCTCCGAACTTAAGCAGATCTCGACTCGCCGGCCGTTAAAGAGCTCGATCGGCTCAGCGGATCTCGGGTGTTTCGCGTCTTTCACGCTCTCCGGCGACCTGCGCAGCGGGGGCGGCTCTCCTTCTCGATCGCTGGACCAGTCTCTCGCCGAGATCGTAGATTCGTTCCGACTCCTTGGTCAGGAGCGGGCCGAGCACCGCCAGGATCAGCACGTAGAGGGCGGCGAACGGTTGCAGGATCGGCAGGAGATTTCCCGCCTTGGCCAGGTTGGCCATGATGATCGAGAACTCGCCGCGCGAGACGATGGTGAGGCCGGTGCTGAGCGAAGCCGACGGCGAGAGCCCGGCGGTGCGGCCGGCGAGCAGGCCCGCCCCGATGTTTCCGGCCAGCGTCACCAGCACGGCGCCGAGCGCGGGCCAGACGGCGCCGCCCAGCGCGAAGGGATCGATCGTCAGGCCGAAGCCGAAGAAGAAGAGCGCGCCGAAGAAGTCCCGGAAGGGCACGACCAGGTGTTCGAGCCGCTCCCCGTGTTCGGTCTCGGCCATCACCAGGCCCAGCAGCAGGGCCCCGATCGCTTCGGCCACGTGAATGGTCTCGCCCAACCCGGCCATCAGGAAGAGGCTGGCGAAGACCACCAGCAGAAAGGTCTCGTTGGCGGGGAATCTGAAGGCCCAGTTGAGCAGCGGCGTCGCCACCTTGCCCAGCGTGATCAGGCCGAGAATGAAGGCGAGGGCCAGACCGACCGACACCAGCACTCCGCCGGCCGAGGCCGCCTGGCTCAGGACCAGCCCCGAGACCAGCGAGAGATAGAAGGCCAGAAAGACATCCTCGAACATGATGATCCCGAGGATCATCTCGGTCTCCGGATTGGCCGTGCGCCGCAGATCGAAGATGACCTTGGCGACGATGGCGCTGGACGAGATGGTGGTGATCCCGGCCGCGATCAGGACCTCCCTCAGGGGCCATCCCATGAGATAGGCATAGCCGAGCCCGGCGGCGAAGTTGATCGCGATATAGATGCTGCCGCCCACGACGATGGAACGGCCGGACTTGATCAGCCGGCTGACCGAGAACTCCAGCCCCAGGTAGAAGAGCAGGAAGAGGACCCCGACTCTCCCCATGAATTCGATCAGCGGCGCGCTCTGGATGAAACGAAAATCGAGCGGGCCCAGCTTGGGGGCGTGGGGACCGACCGCCATCCCGATCAGAATCAGGAAGGGGACGATCGAGAAGCGCAGCCGGGCCGCCAGCATCGCGGCGCAGGCGATCAGCCCCAGGGCGAGGCCGACTTCCAGAATCAGATGGTTCATCGGTTACTCCCGCCTCCCTTTCACCAACAGCTCCTTGAGCGCGGTGATGGTTCGCCGGTCGCCCGCGAGAATCAGCGTGGCGCCTTCGTTGAGCCTGGTCTCGGCTTCCGGGTTGATCCGTTTCACCCGGTCCGGTTCGATGATCGAGACGATGGAAGCCCCGGTCACGGTCCGCACCTGCAGGTCGCGGATCGTCTTGCCGATGCAGGCCGATCCCGGCACGATCGTGTACCACTGCAACAGCAGGTCGTCCAGCACGATCTCCGCCGAAGGCAGCGCTTTGGGAACATAGGTCAGACCGCCGACGATCCCGGCCACCTGCCGGGCCTCACTATCGGTCAGGGTCACGACCAGCGATGCGCGGTCCGGATTCTTGCGCATGAAATGGTAGAGCTCGCGCGTGCCGTCGTCGTGAATGACGATGGCCAACCGGTCGCCGCTCGCGGTCTCGATCAGAAACTTGCGGCCGATGCCGGGCAGATTCGCTTCACTGATGGTAGACATAACTTGCGCCTCCTGTGGTTTACTGGAAAGTCAGTTCTTTGGAATTTGAGAATCCAACCGCGAAATACACGAAGTCCGCGAAATCATCGAGCTTTCGCGTCTTTCGCGGTTAAGCATCAAAACTTCAAGAACAGAAGCACCGATCTGCCGATCTCCAACTCACGACCGGGTCGGTGGGGCGCGTCCTTGCAGGTTGGAACAGCGAATGAATGAATGAACCGGAAGCGGAACGTCAGTGGTGGAGAAGAGCGGTCCGGAGAGTGAGTCGCCGAGCGACTCGGAGGGGAGCGTGGCTGGATGCGGAGATGGAGAGGTGGAACTGACCGGCAGTGGCCTCCGCGTGCGTGGGATCGCCGATTTGGGGGGCGCGTCGCTCGCGGCGGCGGCCTTTCCGTGCTCTGGCGCGGGATGATCGCCGCCGCGGCCCGGATCGGTGCCCGGTCCCAGCCAGATCCAGAGCGCCAGGCAGCATCCGGCGATGACACCGTGGACGATCGATCTTACCGGGTTGTGATCACTGGTCACGATCATCATCTCAAGCAGCTCGAACCCCGCCATTCTATCTTCTACGGGGTCCTGAATGCTATCCGGCAAATTCCGCCAGCTCCGCCCATCGCTCCAGGTCGCGTTCGAGAGTTTCGTTGAGCGTCTGCAGTTCCTGGTAGAGCCTGGCGACCATCAGATGGTCGCTGCCGTTGGCGGCCAGTTCGGCCTCGGCCTCGGCTTGGCGGGCCTCCGCGGCGGCGATCCGGGTCTCCAACTCCTCCAGCTCGCGCCGTTCCTTGAAGGAGAGCTTACGTTTGACCGGAACGTCAGGACCCGCCTCATGGGCGTCAGGTCTGGACGCGGCCGGCTTGGGCGTGGCCGGTTTGGGAGCGGCCAGCGCGCGGGTCCGCTCTTCGCTCTTTTCACGCTCGCGGATCTCGAGAAAACCCGTGTAGTCTCCCGGGTACTCGCGAATGCGGAACTCGCCCTGTTCGGTGCTCTCGAACCTCAAAATGTATTCGATGGTGCGATCGAGAAAGTACCGGTCGTGGCTGACGATGACCAGACAGCCGGGGAAGCTCTCCAGATACTCCTCCAACGCGACCAGGGTCGGGATGTCCAGATCGTTGGTGATCTCGTCGAGCAGCAACAG
>DATEFT010000743.1:0-3744 GCA_035280505.1 Blastocatellia bacterium
GCAGGTGAAAGAGATCAGCGCGGCCTCGGATCCGATGGGCTACAGCGGGACCAACGCCGTCGTGAAGACCAAAGCCGGCATCCCCGCCGAGATCCAGGTCAATACGCCCGAGATGATCTACGCCAAGGAGTCGCCGGCCAATGCCCGGGCGATTCTGGGTGAAGAGAAATACTCCGAACTCGCGGCCAAGACGGGAGTGCCGGGCGGGCGCGGCCACCAACTATACGAAGAGTGGCGCAGCCTGCCTCCCGGCGATCCGCGCCGGGGTCAGTTGGAAGCGGAGAGTCGCGCTTACTATGAGCAGGTCCGGAAGGCAGGAGGGCAATGATGGGTGTTTCCAACGAACGTTTCCAGCAGGGCGAGGTATTTGTCGACTACGACATTGAAGAGGTCCTGTTCCGATACGAATCCGGCACGCGCCGCTTCTTCCGGAAATTCTACGGCGAGTCCAAAGAGGACGAGGTCCCGCACGATAATCGCCTGCTGAACGATGCGATCCGGTTCGGCGACGAAACGGATCCGGAGACCTACTACACCGGCAAATCTCGCGCTTGAGCCCCATGAGCAGCAACGGCGGGCCGGCACCGCTCGCGGTCCTGACCCGCCGTTTTAAATAGAGACCATTCGCCAGTCCGGCCCGAATCAAGCCAACCGTTTCAACTTCACCACCCGCCCGGCCAGCATCCACTCGGAGACGTAGAGGTTGCCCTGTCTGTCCCAGCTCAGACCGTGCGGCGCGATGAACTGCCCGTCCACCCATTGATCGGGGGCGATCTTATTGGTCGCGCGTTTCTGCGCATTGCCGCTGTCGCCGAGATGAGTAACCAGCTTGTTATCGCGGTCGATGATCGTCACGCGCCCGGCCAGGTCGCCGATGGCCACGTCCGTCCCGCGGATGTTGAGGACCGACGGCAGGCGCAGAAAGTCATGCTCGGAGCCGTCGAGCGTCTTGACGTGCTTGCCCTCGAGCGTGAACCACTGCAGCCGATGATTGGCGCGATCGGTCACCAGGAGCAGCGGTTCCGGGCCCCGCCGGTCGATCGTGATCTTGTGCGGCGTGCTGAACTTGCCCTCCTCTTTCTGGGGGCTGCACTTGCCGCCCCAGGAGTTGAGGTATTCGCCCTTCGCGTTGTAGCGATGAATGTAGTTGGCGCCGTATCCGTCGGTCACGTAGAAATCGCCGTTCGGCGCGACGGTCAGGCCGGTCGGCTTGAACTCTTCTTTGGACTTGTAGATGCCCGCCTGTTCGGGAAAGCCCTTGATCCACACCTTCTCGCCCTGGAGCGTAACCTTGGAGAACTCGTGGCGGAAGAGGCTGACCAGATAGAGGAACTCCTCCTTGCCCTCCCGATGCAGTTGCAGGTCGTGCGTCCCGTTACCGTCCTTGTCCGGCTTCCATTCCGGTCCGATGGACCGAACATATTTTCCGTTCTGATCGAAGACCACGATCAACCCGTCGCCGTCGGTGCTGACGTAGACGCGATTCTGCGCATCCACGGCGACGCCGCCGTGCGTGCTGCCGTACTTCATCCCGGCCGGCAACTGGCCCCATCCGCGCACCCACTCATACCGGTGCCGGCCGTCGCCGAGGATCACCGGCTGGCCGTCGGTGGCGTTCATGGCGTGCGCCAGCAGTTGCGAAGAGGTGAGCGAGGCGGCGGTCATGGTCAGGCCGCGCAAGAAGCCGCGGCGGCCGATCGAACTGTGAAGGGCGACGAGCGGGGAACGAGGGGAATGTGTGGTCATTCGAATTTGACTCCCTGATAGATTTCAGCCAATGTCAGCACGACGCCGACTGACGGTAGCTCGATGGTTCCGGCCTGGGCCGAGTAATCACTTCGGCGCCAGGCCTGGTCCTCTTTAACGTAGTGGGTGACGTGTGGGATGTCTTGCGAGACGATCAGATATTCGCGCAGCGAGGGGATGGCCTGGTAAGCGATCCGTTTTTCGTTGCGGTCGCGGCCTTCGGTGGTCGGGCTCAAAACCTCGACGATCAGCACCGGGTTGACCAGCATGTCGATGCCGTTAATCTCTTCAGTTTGGACCTCGCCGCAGACGACGCTCGCATCGGGATAGCGGTAGGTGCCGAGGGTCGGCGTCCTGATCGCCATGTCCGCGGTGTAAGATCGACATGACCTGCCGGCGAGTTTGCTGAACAGGACCCCTGAGATATTGCTGGTGATATCTCCATGTGCAAGGGTGCCGCCGCTCATGCAGACGATCTCGCCATCCCAGTACTCAAAACGCCGGTCGCTCGCCTTCTCCAGCGCGAAATACTCCTCGAGCGTGTAATGTTGTTGCCAGTGTGGCTTTAGATTTGCGGCCATCGCCGTATGTTCCTTTCTCAGCTATGTTGCCTGAACCGCCATGTTTACACAAAAGCCCCGGCATCGCCATAGCCGTAAATCATTGACAAGAAAGCAAGATGGCCTATAAGCTGTCGGAGTTGGCGTCTGGTGGGCGCCGTTGACTGCCGCACTGCCGTTCACAAAGATCAGACAAAGAGAGGCCGCTTCATGGAAGAAACTTACTCGATTCAGCGGATGCTGGAGCTCAGAAAACTGACGCGGGCCATTGCCGAACTGTTGCGCGGGCAAATCCGGGACTACCTGGTCTCGCTGGCCCCGCTCTATCATCCCCGCACCATTCTCGGCGAGTATGTTCAGGGCCATACCAAGGAAGTGCTCAAAGGCGCGCCCACGACCTTCAAGGAGCTGCAGGCCCTCTATGACAGTATCGCGCCACCCAAGCCTTTCAATATCTCGAAGGAGTTGAAGTCGCCGCTGGAGCTCTTCGGCGGTCCGCTGGAGTTGACGGCGGTCGAGTACACGCATCAGGCCACGGCCGATCAGGCGAGCAAGACGGTGACCGTCACCTTGCCGCTCAGATGGATCGTGAGCTACCCCGGCTGTTCGCCCTCTCGGCTGCGCGAACTGTGCGCCGATCGCAATCGGTCAACCGACGAGGTGTTGCAGGGGCTGTTGCACTATCTGGTCCTGCACCTGCTCATGATCAAACAGACCGGGCTCACCAGAATCCTCGAAGCCCTGCACTTCTCCGTCCATCCGAATGAGCGGCTGCCCGGATTGGGCAACATGCCGGTGGCCATGATCCATTCGTCGGTGTCGACCGTGCGCCCGCCCGATAATGTGATTATTGAAAGTACCGAGATTTCCGGCGTGAATGCTTTCGAAGAGGTCGTCAATCTCGCCGATCTGTCCGATCTCCGCGACCCGCTCAGCGAACGGCTGATCGAGCTGGTCAAGAGCCACGGCGAGAGCCTGTAATTTTCACTTCAACGCTTCCGTGATCAGGGCGTTGATCGATCCGTGCAAATTCAACGAATGATCGCCCACCGGTTCCACCGGCTCGGGCAGGATGTTGCTGTACTCGTCGAAGTATTTCTGGTTCAGCCCGTTCTTGAAGCTGTGCCGTTCGAGCACGTCTCCCGGCTGTAACTCGCGATTCGTGACCGTCTCAAAATATCCTTTGGTCCATGGAGTTTGATTCGTCAGGACCGGAGGAACCAGCAGGTCGGAGAGCTTGAGATCCGGGATCTGCGTCTTGTCGGAGGACGGCGATTTGTATAGATAGATCAGCAGCGCGTTCTGAAACGGACCGACCTGCGCATCGGTGCGCACCACTCGCCCATAACGATACTCTCCCGGCGTCATCTGAAAAACGAAGATGTCTCCCACTTGAGGAAGTTTCCGGCTCGATTTAAGTGATTTCAAACTCATGTAA
>DATEFT010000744.1:0-4970 GCA_035280505.1 Blastocatellia bacterium
TAAATGGGCGATCGGCATCCGCGGATTCAATGCCCGCTACTCCAACAAGTTACTGGTGTTGATCGATGGGCGCAGCGTCTACTCGCCGGTCTTTTCCGGCGTCTATTGGGAAGCGCAACAACCGTCGCTCGAAGAGATCGAGCGAATTGAGGTCATCCGTGGTCCCGGCGGCACGCTCTGGGGAGCTAACGCCGTCGACGGCGTGATCAACATTATCACCAAGCATGCCAAAGATTCGCAGGGTGGGTTGGTGGTGGCGGGCGGAGGTTCTGAAGAACAGGGCTTAACTAGCATTCGTTATGGTGGGACGATCGGCGACGCTGCCGACTATCGGGTCTCCGCCAAATATTTTAACCGTGGCGGTTTGGCCAACGCCGCCGGGTTCAAGGCCCATGATTGGCAGAACTGGTTGAGCGGAGGCTGGCGCCTGGATTGGAAGAAGTCCGAGCGTAATACGTTGACCGTTCAGGGTGACATCCTCGACACCACGTTAAGGGAGACCCCAACGACGATCCGCCTGGACGCGCCCTTCACACCGCCGGCTCTCTCTCCTGGAGAATTTACGGGTGGAAATGTGTTGGGGCGCTGGAACCATCTGTTCTCGGACAGATCCGAGACTTCGCTGCAAATATACGATGACCGAGTGCGCCGTGATGTCTATGATGCGAGAGAGCGCGTGAATATCTTTGACGTCGACTTCCAGCATCAGTTGGCCGTCAAGCGTCGCCAGAAGATCGTGTGGGGGCTCGGTTACCGCCTGGTCTCCGATCGGATCAACGGCAACGGCCAGAATGGCGCTCAGTTTACTCCCGCAGAACAAAACACTCAGCTTTTCAGCGGCTTCGTCCAGGACGAACTGGCGCTGGTCAAGGATCGTCTGTGGCTGACGCTCGGCTCCAAGCTGGAGCATAATGATTATACGGGCTTCGAGGCACAACCCAGCGCTCGGCTGTTGTGGACGCCCAGTGATCGCCAAACGGTCTGGGCGGCTATTTCGCGCGCCGTGAGAACACCGTCGCGGGTCGATCAAGGACTCCGTTACAATGTTTTGGCGGCCCCCGGCCCGGGTGGTCTTCCGCTTATCACGGCGATCTTCGGCAATCCAAATATCAGGTCAGAAGAGCTGCGCGCCTATGAATTGGGGTATCGCGCCCAACCAGGAAAGACGTTTTCGCTCGAGATCTCAACCTTCTATAACTTCTACGATCGCTTGAGGTCGATTGAATCCAATCTCCCTGTCTTCGAATTCGGCCCGCCGCCACGTCTGGTGATCCCACTTCTCTTCGACAACCAGTTACACGGTAAAACATATGGCCTGGAAGCTTCCGTTAATTGGGAGATTACCAGACGCTGGGGGATTCGCGGCGGATATTCATACCTGGGAGCGGAGTTGGATCACAAGCGGAATGGCCAGGATTTCAATGTCAGCTCCGGTGAAGGTGACAGTCCGAGAAATCAATTTCAAATTCATTCTCACCTCAAGTTGCCGGGTAATTTTGAATGGGATAACGCGCTTTACTACGTTTCTGCGCTGCCGAACCAAACAATTCCCGGATATACACGCCTGGATCTGCGGTTTGGCTGGCGACTCAGAGAAAATCTCGAGCTGAGCCTGGGGGCGCAAAATTTACTGGATCCCAGACACCCGGAGTTTGCCGGCCTGGACGCGAATGTCGTTGTAAGCCAAGTCAAACGCAGTGTCTATGGGAAGGCGACCTGGAGGTTCTAAGTTCTTTGGAGTTCGAAATTCAAACCGCGAAACACGCGAAATACGCTAAATCATCGATCTTTCGCGTCTTCCGCGTCTTTCGCGGTTTCGAACGTGCAAAGTCTCGGAGAACGCTAGAGAAGACGCAACTCATGAAACGATGCTGTAATTAACCCGTCAGTGCTTTCTCAGCGCCCCTCCGATACTCTGCGGTGAAGGATGCTTTGTTAATCGAAATCACCGGGAGTCGAAAGGTGAATGTCGAGCCCGCTCGTGGTCGCGGGGAAACGGATGAAAGAACGACCGACAGACGAAGTTTGCCGCATCATCGGTGCTGCCTCTTCCCGTCCATACCGCAACGCTCGGATATGGGCAGAGTGGTCGCGTCTGCATTGCCCCGCCCTCAAGTGGTTTTGAGACCTTGATTGTCTCAGGCGCGTTCCCATGCTCGACCCAGTCGGTTAAGGCGTCGAACAAAGTGTTATTTTGCGGCGCGGGCCCGGGTCCACCGCCACAATGAAAGACGCCCGGCGCCATGAAGAGGCGGGCGAACTGAGCGGTTCTGCGATAACTCCAGCCACCTGCTTTTCGCACCACGCGATTGTAGTAGTCGACGGTTCCCTCGGGCATGATGAGCGGATCGCTCCAACCATGCCAGATGAGCAATTTGCCGCCGCGTTCGCGGAAGGGAGCGAGATCCGGATCATCGGTCCCGATCACCGGCCCGACCGTCCGAACCGTCTCATCGAAGAAGGCCCGGTAATTATCGTAATTCAGGATGTGCCAATCCCACGTCGGATCGAGATAGACCCAGAATCGCGGCTGATTGACCGAGATGAAGAATGGAGTCGGCCCCGCCAACCCAGACAGCGGGGTGCCCGGCGTCAACCCGTACCAGAGTCGCTCGCCCTGGCGCGGAAGACGAAAGCCGGGCCGTTGCTCAGCTCTGACCTCGGGCGCACTGCAGATGTTGTCCGAATCACCCGGGGGACACAGGACCGGACCTTGCCAGATCTTATTGATGGCGACCGCCTCCGTCAGGGTCAAACAGGTATTGTCGTTGACGCCCGACGGACAGAGCAGCCTTTTCGCGTCGAAGCGGCACCGGCGCGGATCAGCAATCACGCCGTCCTTGACGCCGTCCAGTGGGTCGCATGCGGCGATCGCGGCATTGGTGGCCAGATCCTGTTTGGCCGCCGGGATCGCGCCCCCATGGTCCCGGAACATGACCATCTGGGGCCAGATCTGCGCGGCTTGAAAGCGGTCCCAGTGAATGGCCGGCGCTCCGGCCAGAATCCCGTCGTAATCATCCGGATATCTCTGCGCCATCATGAGGCCCTGACGACCTCCGGTCGAACATCCGTTCCAATAGGAATACTCGGGCTGCCGACCATAGAAAGCCCGAGTCAACTGTTTGCCGATGACGGCCATCAGATGCTCCGAACGATAGGCGAAGTCGATCTGCAGTTGTGTGTTGGGAACCCCCGGAGATAACAGCCCAAAACTTCCGCCGCCTCCATCTCCGGGATGCCCGGTGTCGGTCGAGACGCCGACCATGCCGCCCAGAATCGAGGCCGTGGGAACGCCCAGCCCGCCCGAGTATCCGCCGCCGCCCTGCGACTGTAATCGCCCATTCCACTTTCCACCCATCGGCAATCCGACCCAGATGTTGATGGCCTGTGGAACCAGTACCTTGACCAGGCAATAGGGGGTCGCCGACTCGCCGGTCCCCGCCGTGCCGGTCGAGACCTCCAGGATCGAGACCGGCGGGCCGTCCGCTCTCAAGAGCGTGGATCCGATCCCGGCCGCGTCACAAGTCGTCACCGGCATTACCTGCGCCTCCGTCGTCTTGGCCAGGACTAACGACGCGATCAGAATGGCGTCGTTTCCTAACCAGGTCTTCACAGTTTTCATGCGGCCTCCTCTGGCGATTGGTTGTGGACGATAAATGTTATATCAGAAATTACAAAGCGTTACCTGGGGGAGCTATCAGTCAGCATATAGATGGGCTGGATGGAAGTCAAAGGTGATTTTTCATCTTCTGACATATCAGAAAGAAGGTACATCATAAAGCCGCGAAAGCGGCGAAACACGCGAGGTGGTGAGTTCGCGTGTTTCGCGTTCTCTGCTCATCCGATCGGGATCACGATGACCTCCACCGATCGGCTCGACTTCGCTCCGGACGAATCGGTGGCCGTCAGGGTGATGGTATAGACGCGGCTGGAATTGCTGCCGGGTGTGACCCTGGCCCGCAGCCGGATACGATTCGAGTCGACCACCTCCCAATCGGGAAGCGCGCCCGCCGGAGTCGGTTGATTGCTGGTGATCGTGATGGCCGAGGCGAGCCCCGTGTCACAGTTGTCCGTCATGCCGTAGCTAAGATTGACATCCACCATCCGGTTGGTCGGAGGATAGATATATGTCCGATCGGCCACGAGGGAGGTGATGACCGGCGGCGGATTGGAGGCCCGGATCATGACGGACGCGCTGTTGTTGGGTGCCAGATTCGGATCTCTGGAGGCCGAGGTCGCGGAGGCCGAATTCACGATCTGCGCGCCGTCCGGCGTCGCGCAGGCCAGGGCCACCGTGAGCCTGAATTGGGCCGAAGCGTTGACTCCCATGGAATCGATCGCGCAGGCCACCTGTCCGGCGGCGCCGACGGCTGGTGTGGTGCAGGACCAGCCCTGGGGAGCCGTCAGCGATTGAAAGACTGTTCCCGCCGGAATCGCGTCGGTCACCGAGACGTTGGCGGCCTGATCGCGCCCGTGGTTGGTGACGGTGATGGTGTAGGAAGCCGTGGCGCCGCTCTGCGCCGTGTTGGAATCGGCGCTGATGCCGGTCGCGAGGTCGGCCCCCGGAAGCTGCAGAGGATCGATGATGCCCCAATACGAAGGCTTGGCCTTCAGGTTCTCGTCGAAGAGCAGCGGCAGGTCGAGCCGCGTGATCGGGAAGCCCTTCAGCCAGGTGCTGTCGTCGGCCAGCCCCCAGATCGTCACCGAACTGACTTTGCCCTTCAACTGCTTGAGGGCTTCCCAGATGTCCCGATACCGGTACCCTTGCCTGATCAGGACCTCTTCGGGCACTTCGGCGTAACGCGAGGTGGAATCGTTGTAGACGCTCAGGTCAAACTCGGTGATCTGCTGGTCGACGCCCAGTTCCGCGAAGAGGTTGATGGTCTCGGTGATCAGGGCGGGCGGCGGATAATCGATGTTGGAGTGCATCTGATGCCCCACGCCGTCAACGGGAACCCCGCGAGCCTTCA
>DATEFT010000745.1:0-7527 GCA_035280505.1 Blastocatellia bacterium
CCGGAATATTTCAAAAGTTGCTCTCGACTTCATCTCACCATTGCCGTTGCAGCATAGCGTCTCCATCAGAAATGGTTTTAACGGCTTTTTAGCCCAAACTTGGAGAGTGTTTGCCATGGCTCATTATCTCAGCGACCGCACACTATTGATTTTTTTGAGAGATCGACTGGCGTACCTGCGACGGGCAGCGATTGAACTCTGCCCGGAGCTTGAGCGCGACTCACTTGACACAACTGTCAACGCCGTAGCGAGTGATTTCTATTTTCTCGACCAGGCGGCTGAGACGGATTTTCCTACGCCTTACGGTCTGCCGGCTCCAGATGTGCCGCAGGTCGTGAAGATTGGCGGGCTTGTTGATTCACTACAAGAGCATCTGTTAATGTTATTACCAATCCCGCCGGATCCGATCCGGCAACATCTCGATGTGATCATTGAGATCAACAACGAACTGTCAGCGCGTTATTGAAGATTGAAGATTAAAACGCCCGATCTGAGAGGATCGGGCGTTCGGCGCAAGATCAAAGCGGAAGACTGACGGCCTTGAGCTTCGATCTTACCCCCTGGAAGCATATCCGGAAAATCAGTAAGGATTTTTCGATATTTTTAGCGTGAATTTAGGGGGATTTTAGCTATGACGGTTTCAGGAAATGTATTTGACTTTGAATTTGGCCCTTACAAGCTCAGTAAAAAAGAACGATTGTTAACCCGTAACGGCCAACCGGTGAACTTAGGCAAAAGCGAATTTAACATTTTGGTACTGTTGGTGGAAAACGCCGGTCGTTTGCTCTATAAGGAAGAAATAGTAGAGAAGGCATGGCCTGACTCATACGCGGAAATATCGACCATGGATGTCACTGTCTGTAGGCTCCGGAAGAAACTCCGGGACGGCAAACAGGACTACATTCAAAGAGTGACGGGGTTGGGACTTCGCTTCATCGGCGAGGTTCGAGTCATCGGCGAGGTTCGACCGGATGACGAGGGGAAGACGCCAGCGATAGTTACAGCAGCACCGTTGACGCCGGCGTCGATAATCGCTCACTCATTCAATCCCTCATCATTTGATCACGGCGATTTTGCCAAAGGGGTGCAAGACGCAGTGATGATCATGAATCTGCTTAGAGTCTGTGACATGTTTTCTCTGTTCCGAGACTTGATCTTGCTGATTTTACGAACTGGGGTGTTTCATATGCTAAGTCCAGAACAGAAAGCGTCTTTTTTCTATAACCTGGCCCTCAAGTCGGATGGGCAGTTGATCGGGGCCGAGCAGAGCGCATGGCTCGATGCATTCGATTGCGCGCATGCGCAGATGCGAATCACGCTCGACTATTACCACGATGACCAGGCGTGCGCAGATCGGGAGCTGGAGATAGCAATCTTGCTCACGCCACATTTGGATGTGCGGGGATATTGGGCAGAAGGCGCGCAGATTCTACAACGTGCACTAGCGCGGCATGGGACTGGCGTTTCCAGGCTCAAGACCAGGGGGCTGGCGCGACTCGGTATGTTTCTATGCTGCCAGGACGACTACACTGCGTCCAAAGCGGCGCTGTTAGAGAGCGTTAAAATGAGCCGGCTCATCGGTGACAAGGAATCTCTGGCACTTGCCTCCAGTTGGCTGGGAAGAGTCGCCAACGTGCAGGGGCGATATTCAGAGGCGAAAATCTTCCTGAGCGAAAGTCTGAAGGTGAGCGAAGAGATTCAATCAGGCTGGCTCAGCGGAATGAGCATTCAGGAATTAGGGGACATCGCCGAGAGCGAAGGTGATCAGGCGGAGGCTAAAGACTGCTATCTGAGACAATTGGCACAGGAGCAGGAGATTAAAAATACGCGGGGGATTGCCACTGCTCTAAGCCGCGTTGGTGCGATTCTGTGTTCGTTGGGAGATCACATTGAAGCTCAAAAGTATATTGAAAAGAGCCTGCCGCTCAGAGGCGGACTCCGGCATAAGTGGGGACTGGGTGAGTCTTATATGCAGATGGGGCTGACTCAAGAAGCAGCCGGGCGGCATTCAGACGCTGACCGATTTTTCAAGCAAGCTCTGACAATGCATCGGGAGATTGATGATAAACATTGGGTAGCACGGGCGATGGAAGGCGTTGGAAGAGTTGCAGTCGTCCGGGGCGACGAGAAGACAGCCGCCAGGACATTCGGCGCGGCGGATGCACTTCGAGCCAGTATCGGCGCTCCACTCTCCAAAAGTGAGCGTAAAAACTATGGCCATCTGATTAACTCCGCGCAGAACACTGCATTGACCCACTTCAGAGAAGGCAGCAGGCGAGCGGATGAGATCGCAACGGCGATTATGGCAGAGCCGGCATAAATCGGCGGCGCTCGACTCTCGGCCGCGGTCCCAATTGGCAACATCGATAAGGACCGCCGGCGGGATCCTCGACCGCCCGGCCGAGGACCAGCGCCGAAGCCGGACCAAGCACCAGAAGAGAACCAGCACCCAGGCCAGGGCGAGGCCCCTCCCGGCAGCGGCTCCGAGACGCGGGCACAATCCACACCAGTCAAAGAAACGCCAAGATTCGCCTAAAACACTTACCATCGATTTCTGTATTATCCTGAGTGGCGCAGTGAGTCAGCGAACTGTGGGGACAGTGAGGGACTGGCTTCACGCGCCATCGATCGTTAAGTAAATACAACATACCGTCTATAGATCCTCCTATACGCCCGGTCTCCGCAGATCGGGCGTGTTTGTCTGGGAGCGATCAATCAGCACCGTTAAGGGGGGCTTCGATGTTGGTTTCCAAGTTCACGCCCAAAAATCGCCTGGGGATGGTTCTGTGTTTTGCCGGCGCCGGGATTTTGATGGCAACACTTCAATTTGGTCTGAGGCTGAAAGATTCCACAGAGCCGGAGCGAAAAGAGAGCGTACCAGAGCGGCCGGCACCTCTGCATCTGGAACGTGGCGCTCTCCAGGCGTTCCTCAGAGCCTATGACGATCTTTTGCAGAACGAGCACATACCGTCAACGCATAAAGAGATAACAAATTATTCAGTCGATATCGTTCAGGAGCCCATGTATTACAAGGTCAAATTCAAAACCGCACCGTTACCGGAAGACAAGACGAAGGACGGGATTGCAATCGAGTACGATTATTGGATATCGAGAGCGACCGGACGAATGGCGCGCAGTAAATAGGAATTGCATCATGAGCAATACAACCGCGACGTTTAGCCTGCCGATCCAGTACCTTGCTTTTGTACATCACTTCGCCGCTTTGCTGGAATTGGCCGAATGTGATGTCGAGGATGCGGAAACCGTCGTTTGGTGCGCCGCGTTAAATCTGCTGGCGGATCACCTGAATGACATTCGTGCCGAGGGGCGTGAGGAAGAGACTGCGCGATTGAAATATCTAGTTGATCTTGCTCAAGAGCGAGAGCGGCTATAGGAAACGATCTCTGGCCGAGTTGTCTAGGCGTGTGACTGCGCCGTTGCCTCTCCGTCAGCTCCAGATCTCAGCCAATCTGTCCATATTCCGAGAGCCGTTTTCAGACAATTGAAGATCGCACCAGGCGATGCATGCCGCCGTGATGATTCGGCCGCGTGCCGGCGCGCAGATTGAATCCGACTATCCCGGCAGGCTCGGATAGATAGTCAAAGACAGCGGGAAGACGCAAACGGGAGATCGGTAAAACCGGATTCGGGGGGCTTACGGTGCTGAGACATCAGCGCCAGGATAAGACACTCCGGATCGCTATTGGTGTCGGCGGAAGATTGAGAGTCGAAGATGAGCCGGAGTATTTCTACTGAAGAAGGAAGGGCGAGGCGGCGCAAATTCCGTGCGAGATTGCGAATCTATCTTCTGGCAAGTGTGGCTGCCGGTTTGATTCTCAAGTACTCAGTTTATGGTGCAGGTTGAGACGGCGGCGACGCGATCTGTGTTCCCTGGGCCGAAACCATGCGCCATTGCCCCTGCTGCTCGATATAGACGTGGGTATAGCGGCTACTTGCGCGGAACGGCTCTCCACCGAACGCACCGCTCATCAATGTGCGGCCGTTGATGACGGCGGCCCCTTGATATGGACGCACGCGAGTTTCAAGACGCTCAATGGCTTCAAACTTCAACTGGCCGCCCCCAATCAAATTGAGCAACACGGATTTCAGTATCTCCGAGCCGCTCATGACATCGATCAGAATAAAGTCGTCGGCTAGTATCCGATCAAGAGCCTCGACGTTTGCGTCAATCAGCGCCGTGAAGAACCGGAGCTCTACTGCGTCTGGATTCGATTCATCTCGCATCTGCACATTCTACCTCGGCCATGCCAAAGTCACCAATCCGCGTCGGCGGCCCGCGCCATTTCAGCGGGCGCTGCCCAGACTCTTCCATTCACCCGATTGGATGAAGCTCGCCCAATAGTATGGATGCCGTCTCCTCGCATCCCGGAGCATGGCCATTTGCGCCTGCCTCAGGGCTTCGCCGCGCCCCTGCCCCTGTTTCAACCGGCTGTAGTAAGACACCATCAGCTCGCGGGTCGCCCGATCCGAAACGGCCCAGAGGCTCATGACCTGACTCTCCGACCCCGCCAGGATCAGCGCCCGGCGCAGACCGTGGACGCCGTCACCGTTCCTGACTTCACCGACTCCGGTATCGCAGGCCGAGAGCACCACCAGTTCGGTCCCCCACAGATTGAGCCCCGCCACTTCGAGCGCCGTCAGGATCCCAGTGTCGTGCTCCTGTTGTTTGTTGGCTCCGGACAACGCCAGTCCCGAACGCAACAGAGGGCTCTCGACGGGGATGCGGGTGCTGTCCAGTTGCCGCAGCAAACGTTTCGGATCATCGGGGACCGGCTGCCGGCGGCGCCCTCGGGCCGGCGCCAGGTTCAGGTCTCGGAGAAAGAAGCCGTGAGTCGCGAGGTGCAGCAGCGCCGGGCTCTGAACTCCGAGCAGCGCCGACTTGGTCGCCTGGCGTTTAGTCAAGACCGTCGCCTCCGGCAACAACGTATGCAACGCCTGTCCTTCCTCCTCTGTGCCGGGCAGAGGAGGGAAGTAGAACCGGCTGAAGGCGGATTGGGCCGACTCCTGGATCGGTCTTTCCCGAGGCTCACCCTTGAGCGACTGGTGAGCCGGCTCGGGCGGGGACGCCCCGGCCGCCGGGTCGGGTTCCCCAAAGTCCGGATCGGCGATGATCAGCGGGCGATTCCGGCTCTCCCTGGCCGTCTGCAGGCGCAGCAGGTCGCGCCCGCTCGTCAGGCAACTGACCGTATATCGACTGACCAGGTACCGGTTCCGTTCGTCGACCAGCGCGGCGAACGGAATGAGGTTGAGAGGCCCGTCGGGAGCGATCAACAGATGGCGCGTTCCGCGCAGCAGGGGCCGCACGGGCCGCATGATCTTTTCATCCACGAGCCGGGCCAGTCGCCCGACATCGGCGCGGCGCGGGTCACGCAGCGCGGCTCGCCAGTTCACGATCGCCCGATCGATGATCGCGGCCGGGCCCAGATCCACCCACTGCGGCCGGCCGCGGGCGGCAAGCAGATAGACCAGGTAGCGCGGCGGACGGCTCTTCCCGGTGCGGAACCGCCGCGGCGTATAGAGGGCGAATTCGACCAGCGCGCCGTCCTCCGGCAGCGCCGCCTGGACGGCCGCGAGCGTGAACGGACGTTCCTGACTACGGAATTCGGCGCTGCGGGCGCTGAGTTCGGCCTCCCTCCGCTCGACCTCTTCTTCGAGCGGTTTGATCCGCGCTCGATAGGTGTCAGGGTCAACGGTGTCCGATCCCTGAAGAACGAAAGCGGCCAGTCGCGAGCGGGCGTCGGTGAGTCGATCAAAAAACGCCTGGTCCTCCGGGGCGGCCCGGCGCCGCAGAATGGCGATGGCGTCGGCCATCGCGTCGAGCCCGCGCCCTTTCCGGCGGAGCAGAGTCGTGAAGGCCAGGTCGAGCGCTTGCGGGCGATGCGGGGCGCCCTGACTATGAAGCGAGAGTGTGAAGTCGGTCTGTTTCGAGAAGAGGGCGAGATAGGCGATCTTCTGGCGTTCGGAGACGCCGGCCAGATTGAGCGCGAAGTTCCGCTCGTCGATCGCGTTGGCGCGGGCCTGCAACTCGACGGCCCGGACGGCGGCGCCTCTGGCCGCCTCGAGCAGGGCCAGTTGATTGAGGGACCGGGCGACCTCCGGGTGTTCCGGCCCCCAGGCTTTCTCCCGAATGTCGAGCGCCCGTTGAAACAGCGGCTTCGCTCCGGCGTAGTCTCCCCGGTTGCGGCGAACGATGCCCAGATGATCGAGGGCGTTACTGAGAATGGGATGTTCCGGCCCCTGCGCCCGCTCCCAGATCTTGAGCGCCCGTTGGAACAGAGGCTCAGCCTTCGCGTCGTCTCCGCGTTCAAGGTAGAGTTCGGCCAGACTATCGAGCGCGATCGCGGTGATCCCGCTCTCCGGCCCCCGGCTCTTCTCCAGGATGACCAACGCCCGCTCAAGCAGTGGCTCCGCTTTGGCGTACTCTCCCCGGTCGCGATAGAGTTGTCCGAGGTTGTTCAGGGGATCGGCCAGATCGTAGTGTTCCGGCCCCGAGACTCTCTCCCAGATTTCGATCGCGCGGAGAAAGAGCGGCTCGGCCCTGACGTCGTCGCCTCGCTCCCGGTAGAGTTGCCCGAGATTGGTCGAAGACTGGGCGACCAGCGCGTGTTCCGGTCCCAGCGAGGTCTCGCGGATCTTCAGCGCCCGTTGAAAGAGCGGCTCGGCCCTCCCATAATCACCGTTGATGCTGAAGAGCACCGCCAGATTGCCCAGCACGCCCGAGACGTCGGGATGCCACGGTCCCAACGCCCGCTCCCGGATGGCCAGCGCCTGTTGAAAGAGAGACTCCGCCCGAGAGTAGTTGCCCTGGTTCAGGTAGATCAGAGCCAGACCATTGATCGCATCGGCCGTCTCGGCATGGTCCGGGCCCAACACCCTTTCACGAATCTCCACCGCCCGCTCACAGGCCCGGATCGCCTGATCATATTTCTCCAGGTCCAGCAGGTTACCGGACTCCAGGTAGAGCTTGCGGGCCTCATGCAGCGCCCGGTCGTCCTCGGTCGCGGAGCGCAGCTCCTCGATCCGAATCTCATAACTGCCCGCGGCCGCGCTCTTCCGCCTGGGAAGCACCACCAACCGGTAATCGCCTGCCGCCTCCGCCGCCAGCGAGATCACTTCCTGACCGGGAAGCCGGCTCTCGGCCTCGAACTTCAGGATCCGCGCGCCGTCCGGCCCCGACACTTCCACCGAGACATCGATGCTCTGTTGCTCGACGACCGCTTTCAGAAACTGGTCGGCGGCCAGCTTGAGCCGATAGGCATGTTGCTGCTCACCGCCCAGCTCGCGTTTGATCGGCCGGCCCGGCTCCAGCGTTCTGACGCCACGATCATCCGCCGCGTCGGCGCCGGCCGCAGGCGGCTGCTGAATCGATGGCCACAGGTTGTCGAATCGAGGCCCGGGAGCGCCGGCCAGGAGGCCGATCACCAGCAGGTTGGTCAGGAAAAGGTTGAGATTGAGATCGGGATCGGAGCGGCCCCAGGCCGGCCCGATTGAACGCAAGATTGAAGA
>DATEFT010000746.1:0-3427 GCA_035280505.1 Blastocatellia bacterium
TCAGCGGCGCGCTCGAATCGATCGGTCAGAACGCAATCAACGTCTATGTCCAGTCGTCGGGCACCGGCGTCAAACGCGGGATGTTCCAGAACGCCGCCGAGGCCTTCCGGCTGTTGATGCTGATTCAACCCGTCATCGATCAGAGCGTCGAGGCCAAGTACCTGTTCTGCAACGGCCGCGCCAAAATCGAGGAGTTACGGTTCGAGGAGGCGGTCGACCAGCTCAACCGCGCCGTGGTGCTCGATCCGCGGGCCGCTTACGCGTACAACGCGCTCGGGCTCGCTTATCGAGAAATGAAGAAGAACGACCGGGCTCTCGCGGTGTTGAAGCGCGCGCGCGAATTGGCGCCGGCCTGGGTGCTGCCCCTCATTCAGATCGGGTTGATCTATCTGACCCAGGGGATGATCAACGAGGCCACGGAGTCGCTGAAAGAGGCGGCCCAGTTGGATCCTCGCCACTACCTGCCGCATGAACAGCTCTCGTTGCTCTACCTCAAGGACAACCGGCTCAAGGAGGCCGAGCAGGAGGCCGAGACCGCCGTCAGCCTGGAGCCGAACAGCGGGATCTCGCATCTCGTCCTGGGGCAGACCTACGAGCACGACAAGCGCTGGGCTCCGGCGGCGAACGCCTACGAGAAAGGGTTGAAGTTGATGACCAATCTCAACGAGATCCAGCGCGAGGAGTTCACCAGGCGGCTCGAAAAGTGCCGGAAGAAGGCTCGATGAGCGCCAGGTCACGATCCGGATCTAAATGCTATGGGCGAATATAAACAAGCCAATCGATTCATCCAGGTCTTCACCACGCTCGGCGAGGACGTCTTGCTGCTCGAAGGCTTCCAGGGGCGGGAAGGCGTCTCCCAGCTCTTCCAGTTCGATCTGCGGATGCATTCGGAGAAGCTGGGGATCACGTTCGACGAGATCGTGGGCAAGAAGGCCATGGTCAAGATCGTCCTGCCGGATCTGAGCGAGAGATACGTCCACGGGCTGGTCAGTTGGTTCGCGCAGGGCGGCTCGTCGCCGTTGCAGGAGGGCCGGACGCCGGCGGTCTTCGCCAGTTACTACGCGACGCTGGTGCCGTGGTTATGGGTGTTGACGCGATCGGGCGACTGCCGGATCTTTCAAAACCTGTCGGTGCCGGAGATTTTGAGCCGGGTCTTCAAGGAACACGGCTTTGCGGACTTCGAGAACCGGTTGTACGGCAGCTTCGAGCCGCGTGAGTACTGCGTCCAGTACCGGGAGACCGATTTCAACTTCGTCTCGCGGCTGATGGAGGAAGAGGGCATCTTCTACTTCTTCGAACATCATCCGGACAAACACGTCCTGGTGCTGGCCAATCGCCCGCATGAATTCAGGCCGTCGCCGCGCCATCCCGCCATCAGTTACAAAACGCTGGTCGGAGATCAACGCGCCCTCGAGACGATCTCGGAGTGGCAGACCAGCCAGGAGGTCAGACCGGGCCAGTACACCGTGGCCGATTTCAACTTCATGCAGCCGTCGGTCGATCTGACGGCCAGCCTCATCGGCAAGGACGCGCGCCGCCTGGAGATGTACGACTATCCCGGCGAATACACCAGGAAACAACAGGGCGAGCGGCTGGCGGCGATCCGCCTGGAAGAGCAGCAGGTCCCGATGGTGATCAGCGCCGGCGCCGGCAGTTGCCGCGGCCTGGCCCCGGGTCACCGGTTCGAGCTGCGCGACCATTACCGGCGCGACTTCAACCAGTCTTACGCGGTGCTCTCGGTCCATCACTCGGCCGAGCAGGGAATGAACTATCGCAGCACCGCCGAGACCGCGCTGGCCGATTTCACCTACGCCAATCGGTTTCAATGCCTCCGCTATCCGACGCCGTTCCGCCCGCCCCGGCTGACGCCGGTGCCCCTCGTACACGGATCGCAGACCGCGATCGTCGTGGGCCCGCCGGGCGAAGAGATATATGTCGATAAGTTCGGCCGGGTCAAGGTCCAGTTCCACTGGGATCGGGAAGGCCGATCCAACGAACACAGTTCCGGCTGGATCCGAGTCTCGCAGAACTGGGCCGGCAAACGATGGGGGGCCGTCTTTCTTCCCCGCGTCGGCCAGGAGGTGATCGTCAGTTTTCTGGAGGGCGACCCCGATCAGCCGATCATCACGGGCGGCGTCTACAACGGCGATTCGATGCCGCCCCATGGATTGCCCGACCACAAGACCCGGAGCGGGATCAAGAGCCATTCGTCCAAGGGCGGCGGCGGTTTCAACGAGATCCGTTTTGAGGACCTGAAAGACAGCGAACAGATCTTCGTGCACGCCGAGAAGGATCACGATCTTCGCGTCAAGCACGATCGGTTCGAATGGATCGGGCATGAAAGCCACCTGATCGTCAAACAGGATCGTCTCGAGAAGATCGAGGGCGACCAGCACCTGCAGGTCAAGGGCGACCGGAACGAAAAGATCGACGGCACCGTCTCGCTCCAGGCCGGCCAGGACATCCAACAGCGAGCCGGGATCAAGTACGCGCTGGACGCCGGCCTGGAGATTCATCTCAAATCGGGGCTGAACCTGGTGATCGAATCGGGCACGAACCTGACGCTCAAGGTCGGGGGCAGTTTCATCAACCTCAACCCGGCCGGCGTCTTCATTCAGGGAGCGGCGGTGATGATCAATCAGGGCGGGGCGGCCGGTTCCGGCGCCGGAGCTTCGCCCGAAACGCCCAGGGATCCGCGAGAGGCCGATTGAGCCGAACCGGAGGCCCGGGTTGCCGCCGCGAGCCAAAGCCGTCCTGAAAATCCAGTCCGCGGGGCGAATTCGATCGTTAAATTCATCAAAGACCCGGCGGGCAAAGATGAGCAGGTTTCCCGCACTTGGCACCTCACTTTTCAGCCATGAGTGCTATGATGCGTGAAAATGAAGAAGTGGGAATTGAGCGAAGAGGGATTCTCTCGGTTGCTCGCCCGGCTCAACACCGATCCGGCACAGGCCGGAGAAGAGTACGAACGGCTCCGTGCGCGCCTGATATTCTTCTTCGAGCGAAAGGGCTGTCGGATCCCGGCCGAGCTGGGCGACGAAACCATCAACCGCGTTGCCCGGAAGATAGAAGAAGGCCACCAGATTGATGACCTCTTCAAGTTCTCGCATGGCGTGGCACGATTAGTGTTGCTGGAGCACTGGAACGATCCCAAAAGGGAGTGGGAGCAGCTCGACGAACGGCTCGCGCCGCCGAAACCCGAGAAGCAGACCGACGATCACCGGCTGAAATGTATGGAGAAATGTCTGCAGATCCTCTCGACCGAAGAGCGGGATCTGATTATCAAGAACTGTACCCTGGATAAGAACGGAAAGGAGGCGTTGGTCAAAACCATGGGCCTGACGATCAACGCCCTCCGACTGAGAGTCTTCCGGATCCGGACCAAACTCGATGAGTGCCGCGAGCGATGCATCCGGCGGTCGTAAAA
>DATEFT010000747.1:0-5337 GCA_035280505.1 Blastocatellia bacterium
AATCTTCACCTGGAAGTCGTTGCGGCCCAGAAACTCGATCGTCCCGTTCGACAGCCACCGGCCCAGATCGCCCGTCCGGTAGAGGCGCTCCCCACGCTCTCGACCGAATGAATCGGGCAGGAAGCGCTCCGCCGTCAGCTCAGGACGATTGAGATAGCCATGCGCCACTCCCGCCCCTCCGATGTAGAGTTCTCCCGACACTCCGGCCGGCGCCGGTTGGAGGCTCGCGTCCAGAACATAGATCCGGGTGTTGCTGATCGGGCGTCCCAGGGGAATGCTCTTAGCGCCCGCTGAAACCTCCGTCACTTCGTGAGTGACAGCGAAGGTCGTGGTCTCGGTCGGACCGTAACCATTAACCAGATGCTGCGGCGGGCTCCCCCCCAGGACTCGGGCAATGACACGCGGGTCGAGCACGTCCCCGCCCACAATCAGGTAACGCAAGCGACCGAACGGCCTGGTGAGCAGATCTGCATACTGCTTGAAAAGCCCCGCCGTCAGCCACAGCACGTTGATCTCATACCGCATCAAGGCCTGCGCAAACAGGCCCGGATCCAGCAGACAATTTTGATCGATGACCACGATGCGCCCGCCGTTGAGAACCGGAGCCCACACCTCCATCGTCGCCGCGTCGAAGGCCGGATTGGCGGCAAACGCCACCCGGTCGCTCTCGTTGAAGTCCGCGTAGCCGCAATTCAAGACCAGGCGTCCGATCGCCCGGTGGGGTACCATGATCCCTTTCGGCCGCCCGGTCGATCCCGAGGTATACATCAAGTAAGCGAGCGCCTCACCGCTGAGCGTCACCCCTGGATCGTCCGCTCCGCCCCCGTCCGGCGCTGTTGCCGGCGCCGTTATTTGATCGAGATTGATCCTCGTGACCAGCAGCATCTCCGGCAGCTCCATGACCGTGGTCGAAAGGATGATCTTCACTTCGCTGTCGATCATCATGAAGGCCTTGCGCTCGACGGGATAAGCGGCATCCAGCGGCACGTATGCTCCGCCCGCCTTCAAGATTCCCAGCAGCCCCACGACCAGCTCCAGGCTGCGCTCCAGGCAAATCCCGACTCGCACCTCCGGCCCGACCCCCAATGTCCGCAGGTAACACGCCAGCCGGTTCGCGCTTCGCTCGAGTTCCCGGTAAGTGAGCTGTTGATCCCCGTGGATCACGGCCACCGCCTCCGGCCTCCTCTCCACCTGCCGCCCGAAGAGCTCCACCACGGTTACTTGCGGGATCTCGCGCCGCGTCCGGTTCCACTCGTCCAGAATCTGGCTGCGCTCCGCGGCTGTCAGTAAGTCGATCTGCCCGATTCGCCGCTCGGCATTACTCACGAGGCTCTCAAAAAACCTGATAAATCTTTGCTGATGAGTAGCAAGCTCCTCGACGGTGTACAGGTCGGGATTCGAATCGAAGTCAATTCGCAGTCCATCATCCTTAGATCTGCCATAGACGACGATCGAGATGTCATCGATTACTCCATTCGAGAGATTGTGCTGTGTCGAGGGGTGGCCGGCAAAAGACAGGTCGTAGTCGAACAACATGACATTGACCGTCGGGCCGAACAATCTCCGATTCGTGGCGACCAGGCCCAGTTCCCGCCGCAGCTCTTCGGACCGATAGCGTTGGTGGAGCAGCGCCTGAAGGGTTCTCTGCGCCACCTGTTGCACCAGTTCGGAGACGGTCATGTCGGAGAGCACGTTCAATGGCAAAGGCAGGATGTTTGACAGCATCCCCGGGATCTTCCGCGAGCTGGCACTCAGGCGGGTGGTCACGGCCTGACCGAGAATAATTTCATCAGCGCCGGTTAGTCGATTGAGATAGGCCGCGGTCGCGGCCGTCAGAACTTGAGACAAAGTGGCCTCTGCGCTGTGCGCCGCCGCCCGCAGCAGATCCGCATCGAGAGGCTGAATATACGCGGTCTGGCGCAGAAAGCCCCCTGACCTGACCGGTGGCCGATCGGCAAGGCTGACCGGTTCAGACATCTCGGCCAGACATTCCAGCCAATACTGCCGGTCTCTCGCGAACTGCTCCGAGGCGCGATACTTTTTTTCGTCCTCGAGAAGAAGCGCTAAAGAACCAAAGGCGCGGCCGTTCTCCGGCAGATTATTCACTTTCGAGGTATAGACTTCCGCCACCCGCCGGGCGATCAGCCAGAGACTGAAACCATCATTTATGATGTGATGAACACGCTGGTACCAGAGATACCGCTCGGGGCCGGTTTTGATCAAGACGAAGTTGAATAGTCGATCCCGCTTCAGATCGAACACTCGGGCCAGATCCGACTTCATCCAGCTTTCGGCAAACCCCAGTGGGTCCTCTTCCGCGCTGAAGTCGATAAAAGGCAGCGACCATTCCTGAAAATCACCGACCACCTGTCTGGGGCCGTCCTGCTCCTCGAGGATCCGAACACGAAGCGTTTCGGCCTCCTCGATGACCCGTCGCAGCGCGGCCTCAAAGAGAGCCGGATCCATCGCTCCACGAATGTAGAGGTACTGACCGGCGCTATAGATCGGTTTTTCCGGATCGAACTGCTGCTTCAACCAGACTTCGAGTTGGGCGGTCAGGAGCGGATGATTGTGATTACTCACTGATGACATATCTCCTTGCACGGACTGTTTTTGAGCGGAGTTGAAACCGGTGGTCGATCATCGCGCTACGCGGCGCCGATCTTGACCAGGCGCCCCTGTCCCTGGAGGCTCGCGAGGTCGATGTCCGCCATGCACTTCACTTTGACATAGTCGAGCGTCAAGCCGCCTTCCAGATGAACAGTCCCGGTACCTTTCTCAAAATCGGCGTGGTTGAAGTCACAACCCTCCCGGTCCAACCTGACGCCCAGTTCCGTTCCGCCTTTAGTGCCGGTGAACTTGAGATGAACATAATTCCGATCAATCGCTTCTTTGAATAGTTTCACCGTTCTTTCAGGGCGCAGACCGGCTTCGACCGGATGGCTGCCCTCGGAGAGCTTATCGACCAGGCTCTTCTCCGGCGGCCGATTTGGATCCGGCGGTGGGGGCGGCGGCGGCGGGTTCCTGGCCATCTCCTCCATCTTCTTTCTCAAGCTGAGTGGCCTCATATCGGTCCAGACTTCTTTAATATAAGCCAGGCATTCGGCCTTGGGTCCGGCCTTTCCGGCCTCTTTCCACCCGAGCGGGTTATCCTTGTACTCCGGCCAGATCGAATATTGCTCTTCGTGGTTGATCACTACTTTGTAGATAGTCGGATCTTCCTTATCGGGATCGTGCCAGCTCATCTCTTAACCTCCTTGTGGGATTTTCTTTTGCCAGATAGATGTTATTTGGAAGTAGAATTGTCGGATTCCAATCGAGGCCTGACGCGACATCAAAGGTGTGAATTGATCCCCTCGATCTTCCTGACCATCCCCCTGTCAATCTCAACATGCGCCTGGTAGCTCACGGCCAGCAGGAGAATTCTCACTCGATCGTCGATCTTCATCTCCCGTTCAAAGATTCCGGCGAATGTTCTCAGAGGGCCGTCTTTTATGATCACCTGGTCGCCCGGCTTGAGGTCTTCATCCATCCTGGCAAAACCATCTTCTCCGATCCTGGATCGAATGAGGGCGATGATCTCTTCGTCAACGATGGTCGGGGAGTTCCCGAAGCTGACCAGGCGGCGGATGCCCCTGGTATAGTGAACCTTATGATACAGGTCGTTTGCGACAAACCGGGTAAATAGGTAGCCGGGAAAGAGAGGCCTGGCCTGGAAAGCCACCTCTCCGGTGTAGCAATTGCGTCGGTGATCTTTAAAGATGGGGGCGAGAGTCTCGATCCCAAAAGACTTCAGATTGCTCTCGGCCCGGCCTTCCTGCCTGGGGTGGGTTTGCACTAAGTACCAGCATAGATCGTTCCAAGCGCTCGGCTTGTTCATCGAAGCCCTCCGGTCAAAGGATTGCAGACAGGCTGCCGCATGTCGCGCCGAAGTTGTTCTTCGGCGTCGCTGGTGAAAACCTCAGATCGATCGGCGAACGAAGACGGCCAGACCACTGCCCGTCTTCATCGGGCGTTGTCCGGCTTTAATGCCCGCGTAGAGCCTGTGTGCAAGGGGGCGCGAGATCCGCGGCGATTACTCCGGCCGCGGCCCGGCATCCCCTCCAGCGATTTTCAATCGGGTTAGGACAAAAAATGATCTTGAATTGTAGTCGTGGCGGATCTGGATCTCGTGCGATCAGACCTTCGGTCGACCAAACCTGAAAAGAGATTACACGATGACCAACATTCGCTCGCTTGAGCGAACGTGGCTCGACAATTCACCGTGGAACGAAGCCCACATCAAATTGGTCGCCCGCTCTCTCCCGGCGCTCTACGCCATGCGGACGGTCAAGCTTTCGATAGTGATGGATGCTCCTTTTCTCGGCAGCACCTCGGGGGAGGTCACTGCACCTTACCTTATTTGTAAATAGTCGAATTCAATTGATAGTGAGAAATACGATGGCAAAATTTCGCAGAAAGTACGTGCCAGAGGTAAAATTTTGGCTGATAAATGTCTGTAAAATAATTCCCGTCGATGCGGCGGATTGCCGCGCCCCGGCGCCCGGGCAGTGGCTTCAGGCTCCCGTCGCGGCGCCGGAACGCTTACTTTGAAATGACGCGGAAGTAACGAATTTCAAACTCCTGGTCAGCTCGTCCTTCCGGCGACGGTCGGCTGAGTGTCAGGCTGTAGACTTGCGCCTCAGCCGCTCTGAAACGGTCGGCCGGAATCAGCATCGAGACGGCTCCCGCCGAACGAGGCTGCCGGGCGGCCGGCCATTCCTCGGTCCAGATCTCTCTCTTTCCATCAACCGTCTTCGCCACCGCCCGAATCAGTTGCTGACCGGGTGCGAGAATGGCGATCTTCAGCTCCACGAATCGGGTGTCGGCGGAAATAACCGCTTTGTCGATGCCGCCGGGAGCTCTCATATTCGGAGCCAGCGCCAGAGAGACGACCTGCTCCTTCGATGGGGAAGGTGGGACCTTCTCCGGTTTCAACCGGTCCGGTCGGGTAGTTATATTTTTAAGTTTTTCCCGGATCGGTAAGTCCTGTTGACGTTCTTCAGCCAGTTCCTCGCGGAAGCGGGATAACGCCCGATCGGACTCCTCGATTCGCGCCTCCAAGGCCGCCTGCTCTCGGTTAATGGCGGCCAGCCGTCCACGAAGCCGCAGCAGTTCGGCGAACATGCCCAGTCCCAGGATGAGTAAGAAAGCGGCCGCCCCCAACCTCAGAACCGAACGCGGCCTCCCCATCGCTCGCCGCCACGATGGAACGGAAGAAGGTGGGCGCGCAATCCGCGCCCCCGCCAGAGCCTGATCCGGCGGAGTCAGCGAACATGCCCGGTCCAGTTGCCTGAC